>NZ_CAXYJV010000010.1:0-179876 GCF_964277875.1 uncultured Comamonas sp. | reverse complement strand
CACCGGCGGTGAGCGCGGCGTGCGCGAGGGCGATCTGGCCGAGGGCTTCTACATGAAGCCGACCGTGTTCCGCGGCCACAACAAGATGCGCATCTTCCAGGAAGAGATCTTTGGCCCGGTGCTGGCCGTCACCACCTTCAAGACCGAAGAAGAAGCGCTGGAGCTGGCCAACGACACCTTGTACGGCCTGGGCGCTGGCGTCTGGACGCGCAATGGCAATCTGGCCTACCGCATGGGCCGCGCGATCAAGGCGGGCCGCGTATGGACCAACTGCTACCACCACTACCCCGCCCACGCCGCCTTTGGCGGTTACAAGGAATCGGGCATCGGCCGTGAGAACCACAAGATGATGCTGGACCACTACCAGCAGACCAAGAATCTGTTGGTGTCCTACTCTGAAAACAAGCTGGGCTTCTTCTAATAAACGGTGTGCTGGGCGGTGTGCCCGGCCTCCACTGCATCCGCAGCAGGGGCCGGGGCCACGCACGCCGCCTGGGCAACCCCTTCACGGCAGGCCCGGCCCAGCCTCGCCTGCCATCACCGGAGACAGCATGATGGTTGTGGAGAAAGTGGTGGCCACCCCGGCCGCGCAAGCACTGATTGCCCTGCTCAAAGACAAGCATGGCCCTGGCCTGATGTTTCACCAATCGGGCGGCTGCTGCGACAACAGCGCAGCCAACTGCTACCTGCTGGGCGAGCTGACCATCGGCCAGGGCGATGTCTACCTGGGCGATATTGGTGGCTGCCCGTTTTACATGAGCACCTCCCAGTACGCGTACTGGAAGCACACCCAGCTCATCATCGATGTGATCGACACCCACGGCGGCGGCACCTTCTCGCTCGAAGGACCCGAGGGCAAGGCCTTCCATACCCGCTCGCGGGTGTTCAGCGAGGCCGAGTTGGCAGCGCTGGCGCAACAGGATGCGCAGCGCATTGCAAACAATGCGCCGTCCTAGGCCTTGGCAAGCCGCAGACCTACCGCACAACTTTGGTGCAAAACAAGAGATAAATTCAGTAATTCAAAGACTTGCATAAAAACCATGGGCACAGGCGGGTGAAATTGTTGCAATGCAGCATTCTTCATTACTTTCTACAATTTCGTCAGTACCAACTCCGCTGTGGACACCATGAACGCCCAACACAAAACCCAAGCCAAGGTCCAGAATCTGGCCCACAAAAGCCTGGAGCTCAGTTTGGCTGCGCCGCAGGTGGTCGCACAGCGCGTAGGCCGGATGATGCTCGCCGGCACCCATCCATCTGCCCGCGACCAGCAGGAGTTCTACCGCATGGGCAGCGAAAAGGTGGTGGCCTTCTACGAGTCCTGGATGGGCATGTGGACCCAGGCCTGTACCTCCTACTGGCAGACCGCCGCCAGCCTGTGCACCACACCCATGCTGGCACCCAGCAGCAGCAACCCGCTCGCCGCCTTTGGCGTCGGCAAGGCCACCTCGCGCATGGTGACGCAGCAGGTCCAGGCCGTTACCGATGTGCTCGATGCCGGCCTGACGCCCGTCCATGCCAAGGCCGTGCGCAATGCCAAGCGGCTGTCGCGCAGCAAGCGTTAATCCCTCTCCCCATTACTGCTGCGCCTGGTTGCGCTGCAGGGCCCACATGCTTGCATAGCGCGCGCCCAGCGCCAGCAGCTGCGCATGGGTGCCGCGCTCCACAATGCGGCCCGCATCCATCACCAGGATTTCATGCGCGTCCACCACGGTGGACAGGCGGTGGGCGATCACCAAGGTGGTCTTGCCCTGCGCAGCCTTTTGCAGCTCTTGCTGAATGGCGCGCTCGTTGGCCGAGTCCAGCGCCGAGGTCGCCTCGTCAAAGATGAGGATGGGCGGGTTTTTCAGCAGAGTGCGGGCGATGGCCACGCGCTGCTTTTCACCGCCCGACAGTTTGAGCCCACGCTCGCCCACACGGGTGGCATAGCCTTCTGGCGAGGCGGCAATCATCGCGTGGATGCGCGCCGCCTGCGCGGCCTGCACGATCTCGTCTTGTGAGGCACCCGGGCGGCCATAGGCGATGTTGTAGGCGACGGTGTCGTTGAACAGCACGGTGTCCTGCGGCACGATGCCGATGGCGCGGCGCAGGCTGTCCTGGGTCAGATCGCGGATGTCCTGGCCGGCAATGCGGATGGCGCCCGACTGCACATCGTAGAAGCGGAAGATCAGCCGCGCCAACGTGGATTTGCCGGCGCCCGAGGGGCCCACCACGGCGACGGTCTTGCCCGCAGGCACGACGAAGCTCAGGCCCTGCAGAATGGGACGGTCCGGGTGGTAGGCAAAATGCACATCGTCAAAGCGCAGCTCGGGCTCGGCCTGCAGCGCCAGTGGTTGGGCGGCCGGGGCATCGGCCACTTCGCGCTGCTGGTCCATCAGCACAAACATGCGGTCCAGGTCGGTCAGGCTTTGCTTGATCTCGCGGTACAGGGTGCCCAGAAAATTGAGCGGAATGTAGAGCTGGATCATGAAGGCGTTGATCATCACCAGATCGCCCAGGCTCAGCCGGCCATCGACAACACCCTGGGTGGCGCGCCAGAGCATGGCCACCAAGGCCACCGCAATGATCAGCTGCTGGCCGCTGTTGAGCAGGCTCAGGCTGCTTTGGCTTTTGAGGCGCGAGCGGCGCAGCTTCTCCAGATCCCCGTCGTAGCGCTGGGCTTCGAAGGCCTCGTTGTTGAAGTACTTCACCGTCTCGTAGTTCAGCAGCGAGTCGATGGCCTTGCTGTGCGCCGCGGAATCGATCAGGTTGGCCTCGCGCCGAAAATGCGTGCGCCACTGGGTGACCACGACGGTGAACGAGATGTAGACCGTGAGCGCCACGATGGTGATGATCGCAAACCAGATGTCGAACTGCACGGCCAGTATGCCCAGCACCAGCGCCAGCTCGATCAACGTGGGCACGATGCTGTAGAGCGAGTACGAGATGAGCGACTCGACGCCTTTCACGCCGCGCTCGATGTCACGGGTCATGCCGCCGGTCTGGCGCTCCAGGTGAAAGCGCAGGCTCATCGCATGCAGATGCTCGAAGGTCTGCAGCGCAATCGCCCGTGCGGCGCCCTGCGTGGCCTTGGAGAACACCAGCTCGCGCAGCTCGCCAAACACCGAGGTCAGCAGCCGCAGCCCCCCATAGGCCAGCAGCAAGCCCACCGGCACCACCAGCAAGGCCTGCGGGTTGCCAGGGCGGATGTCGAGCGCATCCACCACATGCTTGAGCAGCACCGGCACGCCGACATTGGCGACCTTGGCCCCCACCATCAGCACCAGCGCGGCCAGCACGCGCCACTTGTAGGTCCACAGATACGGCAGCAGGCGCTTCAAGGTGCGGCCGTCGCCAGCGGTCAGAGTTTTCCCATCATGGGGGGTAGGGCTTGTGGCGGCGGGCGCCTCGGCATAACGTCGCATCGGAGACAATGGTGGGTTTGTTATAGACCTCCATTGTGACCATGAATACCCCACGCACTGCATCCAACGAGCTTCCCCAGGACAAAGAGCTGGTTTTGCGCGTTGTTCCCATGCCTGCTGACTGCAATGCCAACGGCGATATCTTTGGTGGCTGGGTCATGTCGCAGGTGGATCTGGGCGGCTCGGTGCTGCCGCTGCGTCATTCGCGCGGCCGCACCGTCACCGTGGCGGTCAATGAGTTCATCTTCAAGCAGCCGGTGCGTGTCGGCGACATCCTGTCGTTCTACGCCAAGCTGGTACGCGTGGGCACCACGTCGATGACGGTCCAGGTCGAGGTATTTGCCGAGCGCCTGTCCAAGCAGGGCCAGTTCTTCAAGGTGACCGAGGCGACCCTGACCTATGTCGCCATCGATGACGAAGGCCATCCCCGCACCGTGCCGCCGCTGCCAGTCTGATTGCCACGGGCTAATGGCCCAGAAACACCAAAGCCGCTGCAACGCAATCCTGCGCTGCAGCGGCTTTTTCACAAGCGGGAGGCCGGGGCCTCAGCGATCAGGCCAGGCTTTCGGCCGGCTTTTCCGTCTTGGTGGCCGTGGCGCTGGCGGCCACGGGCTTGCGCGTGCTGTTGGAGCACTCGATCTCGCCGGTCAGCTGGCCACCTTCTTCGATGATGACCTTGCCGTAGCGGATCTTGCCGTGCACCCGGCCGCTGCCAAAAATCACCAGCTTGTCGCGCACGGTCAGATTGCCTTCGAACTCGCCATGGATCTCGGCGATGTCGATCTCGGCCGAGCCACGGAACGCGCCTTCGGCAGCGATCTGGATCACGCGCGAATCCATCGTGGCCTCGACCGTGCCTTCCACCACCAAGGTGTCGCAATCGGTGATCTCGACGCCCTTGAGTTTGATATTGGGGCCAACCGTCAGTTTGCTGCCGGTGCCGGGCGTGGTGTCAGAGGTCACGGTGCTGGTATAGGAAGAGGTAGGAGAAGGGTTGCTGGGCTCATCGGCCTTGTGGCCGCTCAGGTTGCCGCCGAGCACGGAACTGGCAGAGCCGGCAGCGGTGCTGGGCAAGGTGCTGCCCGATGAACTGGAGGCATTGCCTCCCATGAACTTGGAGGCGGAAGAGTCGTTGTCACGGCGCCCGCCGAAAAAAGGGTTTTGTACAGCCATCGGTTCTCCTTGTGAAAAGCTTCTACATGCTATTCAATTTATAGCTAGGGTGTTCACAAAATTTGACACTAGTCGTAACAGCAGGCAACTATGGCGGCCTTTCCTATCAATACTTTCATACGTCGGACAAATCTCACATTTCCCAACATCCCTGTGCGCCGCTGGCCCGCATCAGGACACGATATAGGCTGCCGTGGCGGTGGCCAGCACCTGGCCGCTGCTGTCGCAAAAATCCGAGCGCGTGGTCGCCACCCGCGAGCCCAGCCGCAGCACCCGGGCCTGCAGCGCAAAGGGGCCATGGGTGCCTGGGCGCAGGTAGTCGACCCGCAAATCAATGGTGCCCAGCTTGGCAAAACGCATCAGGCGCTGCATCACGGGCTCACCGGCATGTTTGGCCCCTGAAGCCGCCATCACCGCGATGCCGCCCAACGCATCCAGACTGGCGCTAATGACGCCGCCATGCACGCGTTGCAGGCCAAAATGGCCGATCAGGTCGTTGCGCATCTCCAGGCTGGCCCAGACCGCATCGCCCTGCACTGCCTGCAGCTTGAGGCCCAGCAGCTTGTTGAAAACGATGCGCTCTTCAAAAATGTCGCGCAGGCCTTCGATATAGGCGTTATCCAGACCCTGCATAGAGACATAGGCGGATGCTTCAAGGTGCGGCGTAGGCAATGTGACGGTGCTCATCCATCGCAGTATGCAGTCAAGCGCCCGGCACGGCAATCG
This sequence comes from uncultured Comamonas sp., assembly GCF_964277875.1. Classification (NCBI taxonomy): domain Bacteria; kingdom Pseudomonadati; phylum Pseudomonadota; class Betaproteobacteria; order Burkholderiales; family Comamonadaceae; genus Comamonas; species uncultured Comamonas sp. The sequence continues at coordinate 174,573 of NZ_CAXYJV010000010.1, read as the reverse complement.
CAGATTCTGCTGGGATGCCGCTGCGCCATGCGCTAGACTGCGCGCAAATACAGCACAACTATGCCTGACACCCTGCCTCCCGCTCCGCCCTCCACCCGCACGGCGCCCCGGCCGCCGTTGCGCTTGAGCTGCGTGGTGCCTGCCTATAACGAAGCTAGCAACCTGGAAGCCTTTCTGCCGGCCTTGTACGAGACCGTGCGAGAACTCTCTATAGAGTGCGAGATCGTGCTGGTCAATGACGGCAGCAAGGACACCACCGATGAAGTGGCCCAGCGCCTGGGCCAACAGCTGCCGCTGCACTACATCCAGCTGGCGCGCAATTTTGGCAAGGAAGCGGCGATGACCGCCGGACTGGACTATGCACGCGGCAATGCGGTGCTGTTGATCGATGCCGACTTTCAGCACCCCCTGCCCCTGATTGCCGAGATGGTGCAGCTGTGGCAGGGCGGCTATGACATGGTCTACGGCGTCATCGCCGACCGCGCTAGCGAGGCCAAGGCCAAGCGCTGGGGCACCTGGCTGTTCTACTACCTGATGAACCGCGACAACGCCGTGCACATCCCCGAGAACGCGGGCGATTTCCGGCTCATGGACCGCAAGGTGGTCGATGCGCTGCGCCAGCTGCCCGAGCGCAACCGCTTCATGAAGGGCCTGTACGCCTGGGTCGGCTTCAAGAGTGTGGCGCTGCCCTTTGTGCCCGATAGCCGGCGCAGCGGGCAGTCCAGCTTCAATTTTCACCGGCTGTTCGCGCTGGCGTTTCAGGGATTGACCTCGTTCACCACCTTGCCGCTGCGCATCTGGAGCCTGGTGGGCTTTTGCATCTCGGTGATGGCCATCCTCTACGGCATCTACATCACTGTCGAGACCATCGTGCTGGACAACCCCATCGACGGCTGGCCGACCTTGGCCGCCGGCCTGATGCTGTTCTCCGGCGTGCAACTGATGTCCATCGGCATGCTGGGCGAGTACATCGGCCGCATTTATGACGAGGTCAAGCGCAGGCCTTTGTACATCGTGGCGAACAACGATGACCGCAGCCCCGTGAGCAGCGAGCCCGTGGCACCCCCGTATGTACCGGCATCCGCCACGGCGCCAGCACCGGTTGCGCCGATGCCGCCGGAGTCCTGAGCTTGCGGGTCGCCGCCTTGGCCGAGCGCCTGCGCAGACTGCCGCAAGGCCTGCAGTTCATTGCCGTGGGTGGCTCGGCGGCGGCCACGCATTTGCTGGTGGTGCTGCTCCTGGTGGGCGGCGCGGGCATGGCGCCGCTGCTGGCCAATGTGCTGGCTTTTCTGGTCGCCTTTGGGGTCAGCTACAGCGGCCACGCCTGGCTGACCTTTGCCGATCAAAAGGCGCCCCACGCGCAGGCGCTGCCGCGGTTTTTTCTGGTCGCCTGCAGCTCCTTCGCCCTCAATGAACTGCTGTACTACCTGGCGCTGCACCAGCTGCACTGGCACTATGCCTGGAGCCTGGTGGCGGTGCTGATCGTCGTGGCGGTATTCACCTTTGTTGCAGCCAAGTGCTGGGCCTTTACCCACGCTGCACCGCACGGAGCACCATGAAGAACATCACCCTCTGCGCCGATGATTTTGCGCTGCACCCGGCTGTTGATGCAGCGGTGCTGGAGCTCGCGGCGCTGGGCCGCCTCTCTGCTACCAGCTGCATGACCACGGCCCCGGGCTGGCGTGCTGCTGCACGCGCCTTGCCTGCGGTGCGCAGCCAGCTGGACCTGGGCCTGCATTTCAACCTGACCGAAGGCCATCGCATAGCGCCCGATACCCCCATCACGCGCATTCTCAGCCAGGCCTATACCGCCCGGTTGTCTGCCGCTGCGCTGCGCGACGCCTGGCGCCGCCAGCTCGATGCGTTTGAGGATGCGCTGGGCATGCCGCCCGTCTACGTGGATGGCCACCAGCATGTGCACCAGCTACCCGGTGTCCGCAAAGCGATGCTGGCCGAGCTCAGCGCGCGCTATGGCGCCGCGGCACGGCAGATATGGATCCGATCCACGGCCCCTGCAGGCGCTTTGCGTTGGCAGGCCAAATCGGCCACGATCGCGCTGCTGGGCGGCTACCGCCTCAGCCACCAGCTGCAGCGCCAGCACTGGGCCACCAACCAGGGCTTTGCAGGGGTCTATGGGTTTGATGCACCGACGGAGGCCGCTTATGGCGGCCTGATGGCGCAGTGGCTGGCCGAATGCCAGGACGGCAGCCTCTTGATGTGCCACCCGGCGCAGACGCCGATGCCGGAGGACGCCATTGGCCAGCAGCGGCCGGTGGAGTGGGCCTATCTGCGCTCGCCGGCGTTTGGCGCGCTGCTGGCAGCGCAGGGCTGCCGCATTGGCAAGCTGGCGCCTGCCAAGCCAGCCTCAGCAGCGATCACAGACCGCTGAAGTTGGGCTTGCGCTTTTCCATAAACGCCTGCATCGCCTCCTTGGCAGCGGGCTGCTGCAGCAGATCGGCAAACACATGGCCTTCTTCAGCGATGCGCGACTGCACGGCTGCCATCTGGCCGCTCTTGAGCAGGCGCTTGCTCGCCATCAGCGAGGCCAGCGGCTTGGCGGCCAGCTTGGCCGCTTGTGCCTGGGCAATGGTGTTGCATTCGGTCGGCGGCACCACCCGGTTGACCAGGCCCACCTCCAGTGCCGCCTCAGCCATGAAGGGGTCGCCCAGCAGCAAGGCCTCGCAGGCGCGCTGGTGGCCCATCAGCTGCGGCAGCAGCAGGCTGGATGCCCCTTCGGGGCAGAAGCCCAGGTTGACGAAGGGCAGCGAGAACATCGCGTTGTCACCGGCATAGACCAGGTCGCAGTGCAGCAGCATCGTGGTGCCAATGCCCACAGCCGGGCCGCAGACGGCTGCGACGATGGGCTTGGGGAAGGCGGCCAGCGCCTGCAGGAACTGGAATGGCGGCGCGTTGTCATCGGGCTTGGGACCGTGGAGGAAATCGCCCAGGTCGTTGCCGGCGGTAAACACCGAGGCATCGCCCTGGAACAGCACCACACGCACGTCGCTGCTGCTGGCGGCCTGCTGCAAGATGTCCGCCAACGCCAGGTACATGGCGCCGGTCAGCGAGTTCTTCTTGGCCACCCGGTTGAACGTGATGGTGCAGATGCCCGCTTCGGCCAGCACCCGGATATCGTCGCAGGAGGATTGGATCGTCATAACAGTCTCTCAAAAAAGGTTCGGTGCCGGGCCCGGGCCACTGCCAGGGCGCACACCGAAGACGCTGGCATGCTAACCGGATTTGGCACGCCTTATTCCTTGTAATAGACCAGCTGGTGGCTGGTGGCCAGCAAAACGCCCTGGGGCGACCAGATCTGCGCGGTCTGGTCAAAAAAGCCATCCCGAAAGCCCTGGCCCTGCGCCTGGGCCAGCACCGGCTGGGTACCCACGGCGGCCAATTGCTCGGCACTGGCATGCACATAGACCGTCAAGGACACGGTGCCCACCGGCACGCGCTTGGCGCGGCGCAGCCAGATGCGGGGAAAGAACACATCGCACAGCGAAGTCAGCGCCGGCACATCCAGGGGGCGCGGGGGCTCGTCGCCCACCCACATGCGGGTGAGACTCGGGCTGGCCGCGCCATCCCACTCGGTCGGGTAGCCGCCCAGCAGCGGGCGGATGTTGTAGCGGTTCAGCCATTCCACGCGGAAATCGGTGGTGTAGCGCTCCACCGCGCTGGCCGGCGGCACCTCGGGCATCGCGTATTCGTCGTCCGACCAGGTTTCGCGCGCCAGCGCCGTCATCGCCGTCGCGGTGGTCGTGGTGGACCACTGGCCCTGCGCATCCTGCTCGCGCAGGGTGATGATCCAGTGCTGGGTGCTGCGGTTGGTGCGGGCGGGGATGGCTTCGATCACATACGGCCGCTCGCCCACCGCACCAGCGTAGTTCACGGTGATTGCCACCAGATCCCCCAGGCGCTGCGGGTGCTGCAGCACCGCCTGTGCCACTTGGGCAGCTGTGATGCCGCCATAGGGCCCGACCATATTCCAGTAGTCCTTGCTGGCCTGCGCCGCGTACTGGTTCTGGCCGGTTGCTTCCATCGCCATGGCACGGTCAAAGGCATGGCGTTCGCTGTTGGTGGAGAGTTCACTCATTCGGACATCTTTCGCAGAAATTTTTGACTCCGCTGAAAACGCCTTGTGCCCGTACCAAGCCTTGCAAGGCTGGTAATGCAGTTGCATTTTCTGCCACCCGACAGTAGCAGCCAGCGGCATCTGCCGCAGCCTTGTGGGCGACAGATGCCGTGGCCTGCGCCGGTTTACACGCGCTCCAGAATGCCGGCCGCGCCCTGCCCCATGCCCACGCACATGGTCACCATGCCGTATTTGAGCTTGTTGCGCTGCAGCGCATGCACGACGGTGGCGGCACGGATGGCGCCTGTAGCGCCCAGCGGGTGGCCCAGCGCAATCGCGCCGCCCATGGGGTTGACCTTGGCCGGGTCCATGCCCAATTGCTCGATGACCGCCAGCGACTGCGCAGCAAAGGCCTCGTTCAGCTCGATCCAGTCCATGTCCTGCAAGGACAGGCCCGCATGGCGCAGCGCCACCGGGATCGCCTCAATCGGGCCAATGCCCATGATCTCGGGCGGCACGCCCTTGCTGGCATAGCTGACAAAGCGTGCCAGCGGCGTCAGGTTGAAGCGCTTGAGTGCCGCCTCGCTCACCACCAACAAGGCACCGGCGCCATCGCTGGTCTGCGAGCTGTTGCCGGCAGTGACCGAGCCACGCGCCGCAAACACGGTGCGCAGCTTGGCCAGGCCTTCGATCGAGGTGTCGGGGCGCGGTCCTTCATCCAGGCTGATGGTGCGCGAGCGGCTCACCGCCTCGCCCTTGGCAATGTCCACGCCCCGGTCGGTCACGGTGATCGGCGTGATCTCAGCGGCAAAATCGCCCGCCTGCTGCGCCGCCAGCGCGCGCTGGTGCGACTGCAGTGCAAAGGCATCCTGGGCATCGCGGCTCACCTTCCAGCGCTGCGCCACTTTCTCTGCCGTCAGGCCCATGCCGTAGGCAATGCCGACATCGCCTTCGCGCTCAAAGATGGACGGCGACAGCGATGGCGAGTTGCCCATCATCGGCACCATGCTCATGCTCTCGACGCCTGCGGCGATCATCGCATCGGCCTCGCCCACGCGGATGCGGTCGGCGGCCATCTGCAAAGCGGTCAGGCCCGATGCGCAAAAGCGGTTGACCGTCACCCCGCCCACTCCCACCGGCAGCCCTGCCAGCACCGCGCTGATGCGCGCCACGTTCAGGCCCTGCTGGGCTTCGGGGATCGCGCAGCCGCAGACCACATCCTCGACCGCCTGCGGATCCAGCCCCGGCGCCTGCGCCAGCACGGCCTTCATCGTGGTGGCCAGCAGGTCATCGGGGCGCATATTGCGCAGATAGCCTTTGTGCGACTTGCCAATCGGTGTGCGCGTCGCCGCAACGATGTAGGCGTCTTGAACTTGTTTACTCATGGTCACTCGTCCTCTGTATTCACCTCCCTCTCCCGCGTGCGGGAGAGGGCCGGGGTGAGGGCCTGCAGCACATGCGCAAGCACCTCATTCGTTTGTTGAACAACCTCATGGTTCCAAAACCGCAGAACCCGCAAGCCTTGCTGCCGCAACCACACCGCGCGCTGCCGGTCATAGGCTTGCGCCTGCAGATCCGCATGCTGGCCACCATCCACCTCAACCACCAGCCCATGCTCCAGGCAGACAAAATCCAGGATGTAAGGACCCAGCGGATGCTGTCTGCGGAACTTGGCGCCCGCCAGCTGGCGGTTGCGCAGGTGGCGCCACTGCAGTTGTTCTGCGGTGGTGGGGGATTGGCGCAGGGCGCGGGCCTGCTGCAGCCTGACATCCGCCCTCACCCCTGCCCTCTCCCGCTTGCGGGAGGGGGGGTTGGAGAGCAGGGCGTTGTTATGCATGCTGGGCCTTAATTGCGGACCGGCTTGCCGGTGTTCAGCATGCCCAGAATGCGCTCCTGGGTTTTTTCCTTCACGATCAGGTCGGTGAAGGCCTTGCGCTCCAGCGCCATCAGGTATTCCTCGTTCACGAGGGTGCCGGCATCCACGTCGCCGCCGCAGACCACATCCGCCATGTGGCTGGCAATCAGCATGTCGTGCTCGCTGATGAAGCCGCCTTCGCGCATGTTGACCAGGGTGCTGCGCAAGGTGGCTGCGCCACTGCGGCCGGCCACCGGGAAAGGCTTGCGCTGCGGTGGGCGCCAGCCCGACTGTGCCATGGCCTTGGCCTGCGTCAGCGCCACAAACAGCAGCTCGTCGCGGTGGGGCACGATGACATCATCGGCCTGCAAGTAGCCAATGGCCTGCGACTCCAGCGCGCTGGTGCCCACGGTGGCCTTGGCCGCTGCGGTAAAGCCGTTCGCCAGGAAGGGCAGCAGATCCGTGCCGGTGGAGTACTGCGCATGGCGCGCGGCCTGGTAGGCCACATTGGTGAGGCCGCCGGCGCCGGGCACCAGGCCCACGCCCATTTCGACCAGGCCGATGTAGCTCTCCATATGGGCCACGCGGCGCGCGCAGTGCAGCAGCAGCTCGCAGCCGCCGCCCAATGCCATGCCATGCACAGCGCCCACCACAGGGATCTGCGCATAGCGCACCGACAGGAAGAGCTGCTGCATCACCTGCTCGATCTGGTCGATGGCCATCGGGCCTTGCAGCGCAAAGGCCGGCATCATCGCCTGCAGATCGGCGCCCACGCTGAAAGGCGCATCGCCCGACCAGATGACCATCGCGTCAAATTCCTTCTCGGCCAGCGCCAGCGCGGCCTGCAGGTCTTCCATCACATCGGGGCTGATGGCGTGCATCTTGGTCTTGATGCTGAAGACCAGCACCTGGTCATCCAGGGTCCAGCTGCGCGAGGCCTTGCTCTCGGCCAGGGTACGGCCTGCCGTGCGCCAGTCCTGCGCGGGTGCGCTGGCCTCGCCGAGCACGCGTTCGGGGAAGAGCTGGCGCGCATACACCGGCAGATCGCGGCGCGGTACAAAGCGGTTCTCGGCCGCGCTCCAGGAGCCCTGCGCGGTATGCACGCCGCCAGCCTGCGCGACGGGGCCTTCAAACACCCACTGCGGCAGCGGCTCGGTGCTGAGCGCCTTGCCCGCGTCAATGTCTTCCTGCACCATCTTGGCCACCTGCAGCCAGCCGGCCTCTTGCCACAGCTCGAAGGGGCCTTGCTGCATGCCAAAGCCCCAGCGCATGGCCAGATCCACATCGCGGGCATTGTCGGCAATGTCCTTCAGGTGCACAGCGGCGTAGTGGAAGCTGTTGCGCAAGATGGCCCAGAGGAACTGGCCTTGCGCACCCTCGCTGTTGCGCAGCAGCTGCAGGCGCTCGCCGGCGGGCTTTTTCAGCATGCGGGTGTAGACATCATTGCCCTTTTCGCCCGAGGGCACATAGGCCTGGTGCTCGGGGTCAAAGCGCTCGATACCCATCTTGGTCTTGCGGTAAAAACCCGCCTTGGTCTTCTGGCCCAGCGCGCCATCGGCGATCAGCTTGGTCAACACCGCCGGCGTGCTGTAGCTGCCATAGAACGAGTCGCTCTGCGCGGTCAGCTGGGTCTGCATCGTCGCGATGACATGGGCCAGGGTGTCCAGGCCCACCACATCGGCAGTGCGGAAGGTGCCCGAGCTGGCACGGCCCAGCTTCTTGCCAGTCAGGTCGTCGACCACGTCGTAGCTCAGGCCAAAGCGATCGGCCTCGGCCATGGTGGACAGCATGCCGGCCACGCCGACACGGTTGGCAACGAAGTTGGGCGTGTCCTTGGCGCGGACGACGCCCTTACCCAGCTGGCTGGTGGCAAAGCTTTCGAGCTGGTCGAGCACCTGGGGCTCGGTCGCTGCGGTCGGGATCAGCTCCACCAACTGCATATAGCGCGGTGGGTTGAAGAAGTGGATGCCGCAGAAGCGGTGGCGCAGCTGTTCGGGCAGCGCCTCGGACAGCGCCGTGATCGACAGTCCCGAGGTGTTGGACGCCAGGATTGCATGGGACGCGACGAACGGCGCGATCTGGTGGTAGAGGTCGCGCTTCCAGTCCATGCGCTCGGCAATCGCCTCGATCACCAGGTCGCAGTCCTTGAGCTGCGCCAGGTGTTCTTCGTAGTTGGCCGGCGTGATCAGATCGGCTTCTGCCGCCACACCCAGCGGCGAGGGCTTGAGCTTTTTCAGGTTGGCAATGGCCTTCTGGGCAATTGCGCTTTTGGGGCCTTCCTTGGCCGGAAGGTCAAACAGCACCACCGGCACGCGCACATTGACGAGGTGGGCCGCAATCTGCGCCCCCATCACCCCGGCGCCGAGCACCGCCACTTTTTTCACCACAAATCGGGACATGGTTACTCCACTTTTGAGAGCCGCCAGCGCTTCTAAATTACAGGCTGGCAGCCAGTTTCAGTCAAACCTATTCGACGCGCGACCAGGTCTGCGTGCGGCCAAAGGGGCCGATCGATCCGCGCACATCGAGCTTGTTGCCGTTGTCGGCAGGCGTGAGCTTGAGGCTGTAGGTGCTGCCGTTTTCGGGGTCGAGGATCTTGCCGTCTTCCCAAACCGCCTTGCCTTGCGCCTGCTTGGCACCCCGGATGATCTCCAGCCCCACCAGCGGCTGGCCCTTGCGGTCATCGGTGCAGCGGTCGCAGACGGCCTGCGGATCAGCGCCCTTGCGCAGCAGCTTTTCCACCTTGCCGCTGAGCACCCCGCCGCTGTCGCTGATGCGCACCTCGGACTTGGGTTCACCGCTTTTCTCGTCAAAGGTGCGCCACAGGCCCACCGGCGACATGTCCGCAGCCAGCGCTGGCAGTGCCACCGCCAAGCTGCCAGCCACCATCAGCACAGGTTTCAGCAAGGTTTGCATCACGGTCTCCTCGGGTCGTTTTCGGCAGCACTGTAGGTGTCAAGCCAGCGCAGCGTCGGTGTTCATCAAGAGCTTGCTGCCGGTGCGCATGGTGCGCACGCGCAGGCCCGCCTCGGGGAACAGGCGCGCAAAGTAAAAGCGCGCGGTCTGCAGCTTGCCTTCATAGAAGGTCTTGTCGGCCACATCACCTTCGGCCAGTGCGCGCAGCGCGGTCTGGGCCATGCGTGCCCACCAGTAGCCCATCACCAGGTGGCCCATCACGCAGAGGTAGTCGGTGGCCGCAGCACCCACTTCGTCGGGGTTCTGCAGTGCCTTGAGGCCCAGCTCGGTGGTGATCCCGGTCATCTGGCCCGCCAGCTGCGCCAGCGGGTTGATGAAGTCGGCCATGCGCTCGTTGACGCCCTCTTCCTCCACGAGGCCCTGCACCAGCTTGCCCAGCGCCTTGAGCGCCGCACCCTGGTCGCCCAGCACCTTGCGGCCCAGCAGGTCCAGCGCCTGGATGCCATTCGTGCCTTCGTAGATCATGTTGATGCGCGCATCGCGCACCAACTGCTCCATGCCGGTTTCGTGGATGTAGCCATGGCCGCCAAACACCTGCTGGCACAGCACGGTCACCTCAAACCCCTTGTCGGTCAGAAAGGCCTTGAGGATGGGGGTGAGCAAGGCGACCTGCGCGGCATGGGCCTTGCGCAAGGCTTCATCGGGGTGGTTCAGCTCTTCGTCGACCAGTGCCGAGGTGGCGATCATCATTGCCCGGCCGCCTTCGCTGTAGGCCTTGGCGGTCAGCAGCATGCGGCGCACATCGGGGTGCACGATGATGGGGTCGGCCGGCAGGTCCTTGGCCTTGGTGCCCGAGAGGCTGCGCATCTGCAGCCGGTCCTTGGCATAGGCCAGTGCATTCTCGTAGGCCACGGCCATCAGGCCCAGCGACTGGTTGGCAACGCCCAGGCGCGCCGCATTCATCATCACGAACATGGCCTGCAGGCCCTTGTTGGCCTGGCCCACCAAGGTGCCCACGGCGCCATCGATGGCGATCTGTGCGGTGGCATTGCCATGGATGCCCATCTTGTGCTCCAGGCCCGAGCAGCTGATGGGGTTGCGCGCCCCCAGCGAGCCATCGGCGTTGACGAGGAACTTGGGTACCAGGAACAGGCTGATGCCCTTGCTGCCCTTGGGCGCATCGGGCAGGCGGGCCAGCACCAGGTGCACGATGTTGTCGGTCATGTCGTGCTCACCGGCGCTGATGAAGATCTTGTTGCCGGTGATCTTGTAGCTGCCATCGGCCTGGGGCTCGGCCTTGGTGCGCAGCAGACCCAGGTCGGTGCCGCAATGGGGCTCGGTCAGGCACATGGTGCCAGTCCACTCGCCGCTGGTGAGCTTGGGCAGGTAGAGCTTTTTCTGCTCGTCCGAGCCATACACATGGAGCGCCTCATAGGCGCCGTGCGACAGGCCGGGGTACATGGCCCAGGCCTGGTTGGCGCTGTTGAGCATTTCATACAGGCACTGGTTCAGCACAAAGGGCAGGCCCTGGCCGCCATAGGCGCTGTCGCAGGACAAGGCCGCCCAGCCGCCTTCCACATACTTGGCATAGGCCTCTTTGAAACCCTTGGGCGTCGTCACGCTCGAATCGGCCGGGTTGCGCGTGCAGCCTTCAGCATCGCCAGACAGGTTGAGCGGCTGCACCACTTCAACCGCGAACTTGCCGGCCTCTTCCAAGATCGCATCCATGGTGCCGCTGTCGACGTCGGCATAGGCGGGCAGCTGCGCAAAACGGGCGGGCAGGCCCAGCACTTCTTGCATGAGGAACTGCATGTCGCGCAGCGGCGGGGTGTACTGAGGCATGGAAAGTCCTTTGGAAAAATGACGAGGTCAAACAGAAACGGAAGCGGGCGCAGCCGCATCGGGCTGCGCCGCCAGGCAGGGGGCGAGCGCGGCATCGATCAAGGCAGCCTCGCGCTCGGGGTGGACGGCATAGCGCAGCAATACGCTACGCAACGCGGTGGCGGCATGCTTTAGCGCCAGCGGGCCGTGTAGAAAACGGGTTTCGTAGTGCAGCGACAAGATGATGCCGTGCAGCTCGAACAGCACCTGGTCGGGCGCTACATCGCTGCGCAGCTGGCCTTCGGTCTGCGACTGCACGATCGCCCGGCGCATCGCATCCATCCAGATGCGCACCGATTCGGACAGCGCATCGCGCACATCGCCAGGCCGGTCGTCGAACTCGACCGCGCCACTGATGTAGAGGCTGCCGTAGAGGCGGCTGGCGTCATTGGGCTGGGCGGTGCTGCCCATCCAGCCGGTGGCCATGTGCAGCAAACGGGCCAGCCCGCGCGGCACCTGCAGCGCCGGCACAAAGATTTCGCGCTCAAAGCGCTCGTGGTACTCGCGCACCACCGAGCACTGCAATTCCTCACGCGAGCCAAAATGGGCAAACACGCCGGACTTGCTCATCCCCATCGCCAGCGCCACCATGCCCAGCGACAGGCCATCGAGCCCCTCTTGCGCGGCCAGGGACAAGGCGGCATCCACAATCGCAGCACGCGTCTGGGCGCCTTTGGCCAGCTTGGCCATCTCGGCGGGAGCCGGTGTAGAGGCAAGGGATTTGGTCATAAATCAAAAATAGCACGGTCGTTCTTTTTTTGATTCTTGCACAAACCCAGTGTGCTGCCAACCGCTGCCGTGCAAAGCAAGGGTAAACCACGGCATGCGCAGACCCGCCATGAAAAAAGCTGCTGGCCCGGGCAGGCACAGCAGCTTTTGCGATGGAGTCAGCCGGCGTCAGTGCGCCATCAACGACAGGCAGCTGTCGAGCTGCTCGGTGGGCAGGCGCCGGAAATCAGAACGCGCAAAACGCTGCAGGCGGCCAATCAGGAACGACATCAGCACGCTGGAGCGCACATTGGCATCCACCGTCGGGGTGGCCGAGGCGTCAGCGCCGGGTACCACGCGCAGGCATTGGCGCAAGGTGGTCTCGATGCGCTCGAAGAACTGCTGCATGCGCTGCTGCAGGCGGGGGTTTTCGGACTGCAGCGCATCGCCGAGCATCACACGCACCATGCCAGGGTTGCGCTCGCCAAACTGCAGCACCATGGCCACCACGCGGTGGGCCTGGGCAATGCCATGCTCCACGGTCTTGGCGGGGTCGGGCACATCGCGGCCGGTGATCTGCACGGCCAGGCTGTAGACGGACTGCTCGATGAACTCGATCAGGCCCTCATACATCTGGGCCTTGCTGGCGAAGTGGCGGTACAGAGCCGCTTCGCTGATCGACATTTGCGCGGCCAGCGCTGCCGTGGTGATCCGGTCTGCGCCGGGCTGCTCCAGCATGGCTGCCAGCGTCTGCAGAATCTGGATTCGACGCTCTCCGGGTTTCGGACGTTTACGGGTAGGTGCCGGGTTAGCGGCTTCTAGCGACGCATCGACAAGGTCGGCGGCGAAAGAAGATTCTTGATCAGACATGCGTTGAATATGAGGCTGCACCCGACGCAGTCTCCCAACACCGCCAGGTATTTTTTATTGATAAAAGTAAGGCACTCGCCTCACAGGTTGCAAGCGCAACCCTGGGCCCTCTGTAACATCTTACTGCAAAAGAACTGCAGAAAAATGATAAAAATCATGTGCATTGCCAGATGCGCAACTCAATTACGCAATCAAATGTATCAATAACTACGAATCATTGTTCCGTAGGCCGTATCGGTCAGAATTTCGAGCAGCATCGCGTGTGGAACGCGGCCATCGACAATATGCACCGCATTGACACCGCTCTTGGCGGCATCAATGGCGCCGGCCAGTTTGGGCAGCATGCCGCCGGAAATGGTGCCGTCATCGATCAGCTCATCGATCTGGCGCGAGGTCAACTCGGTCAGCAACTGGCCTTGCTTGTCGAGCACACCGGGAATGTTGGTCAGCAGCATCAGCTTTTCCGCCTGCAGCACCGTGGCCAGCTTGCTGGCCACAACATCGGCATTGATGTTGTAACTTTCGTTGTTCTCGCCAAAACCGATCGGGCTGACCACCGGGATGAAGGCGTCGTCCTGCAGTGCCTTGACCACGCTGGGGTCGATAGACAGGATATCGCCGACCTGGCCCACATCGTGCTCGACCGATGGATCCTTGTTGTCCTTGAGCTTGAGCTTCTGGGCGCGGATCAGGCCGCCATCCCGGCCGGTCAGACCGACGGCCTTGCCGCCGGCCTGGTTGATCAGGCCCACGATGTCCTGCTGCACTTCGCCGGCCAGCACCCACTCCACCACCTCCATGGTCTCGGAGTCGGTCACGCGCATGCCCTGCACGAACTTGCCTTCCTTGCCCAGGCGCTTCAACGCATTTTCGATCTGCGGGCCGCCACCATGCACCACCACAGGGTTGATGCCCACGAGCTTGAGCAGCACCACGTCTTCGGCAAAGTCGGCCTGCAGTTCGGGGTCGGTCATCGCATTGCCGCCGTACTTGATGACCATGGTCTTGCCATGGAACTTGCGGATGTAGGGCAGCGCCTGCGCCAGAATTTCAGCCTTGTCGCGCGGGGCAATGGAGAGAGAAGGAGTCGTCATGGTTGCAGGCCTTTACAGCAGCGGAGAAGATGCAAAACGCGCATTGTGCCCCAAAGTGCCGCCTGCCTGCTGATCAGCGAATCCAGCCCGGCAGCTTGAAGCGCACGATCACCAGATAGGCAGCGACGTAGGAGACACAGAACAGCGCGCAGAAACCGATCAGGATATAGGTGTTGCGCCAGAACAGGACCGCCGGCACCACGGTGAGCATAGTGAACGCCCACAAATACGGAGCGGTCCGGTTATTGCGCCGCAGCATGCGGCGTGCGGCATTTTCATCGAGCACGCTGCGCACGATACGGCGGTAGATCAGCTGGTGCAGGTGCAGCGCATCGGCCATGCCCGGCGAGTCCCCCCGGGCCAGCTTGCGGTAGATGGAGAACATCGTCTCCCAGACCGGATAGATGAGCAGCAGCATCGGGAACCAGGGTGAGACGATGGGGTGGCGCTGCACCAGGGTGATGCTGCAAAAGGCGATCACGATGCCCCAGACATAGGCGCCGCCATCACCGGCAAACAGCTGGCCCATGGGGTAGTTCCAGAACATGAAGCCCAGGGTGGCCGCTGCGGTGATCACCAGGATCGCCGCCAGCTCCCGGTCGCCCAGCTGCAGCGCCACATGGGTGAGCGCCGCGCAGATGATGACCGCCACCATGCCGGCCAGCCCGTTGTAGCCATCGATGATGTTGAAGGCATGCGGCAGGCCCGCAATCGCCAGCACGGCCAGTGCCATGCCCAGCCAAGGCGCGGCACTCAGTGCCGCGTCCATCCAGACCAGGCCCATGCGCGGCACCGTCATGCCCAGCAGGTAGACGGCCAGCAAGCCGGTCAGCAAGGTCAGGATCAGGCGGTAGCGCACGGTCATGCGCTGGGTCATGTCCTCGGCAATGCCGCCCGCCACGGCGGGCAGCATGGCCATGAAGAAGTAGAGCACCCACTGGTTCCAGTGCAATGCATTGCCGTAGTAGCCCCACCAGTTCTGCACCCCGGCGACGCCGACCGTCAGCACCAGGCTGCTGAACATGGCCAGGCCGCCCAGACGCGGGATATGGCCGACGTGGAAGCGCTGGGGCAAATCCTTGCCATAGCGTTTGGCGTGGCCGCGCATGCGGCGCACGATGAAACCCGCGCCAATCAGCGTACAGAGAAAAGCGACCACTGCCAGGAAAATCATTATTCGGTCATCGTGAGTGCTGCGGTGGGGGTGCGCCGGAGCAAGGCCCGGGCGCGCCAGAAAACTGCCGAGGCCCACAGCCGCAGCAAGCTGCGAATATGCCACAAAGCATGGCGGGCCCGGCGGTGGCTGGCCCGCTGGCCGGCATGGCCCACCACACAATCCGCGCGCGCCAAGGTCCAGCCCGCAAGGCGCAGGCGCAGGCAGAGCTCCACATCCTCGCAGTACATGAAGTACGCGGTATTGAGCCCGCCAATGCCCTGCCAGACTGCGGTAGGTAGCAGCCACATCGCGCCATTGACCCACTCGGCGCGGGTTTCCCGCCGTTTGACTGCATAGCGGCGCAGCAAGGACCAGGGGGTGGGCAGCTCCCGCTCGCTGTCCTGCAGCTGGCCATGTTCATCCACCTGCATCGGGTAGGCCAGGCCCACGCCTTGGCGCTGCAGCGCGCGCACCAGGGCCGGAAAGGGATTGCCGCCGCGCAGGTCCACATCGGGGTTCAGCACGCAGACCAATGGCTCGGCCGCGCCAGCCAAAGCGGCATTGTGGTTGGCGGAAAAACCTTGCGGCACCGTGTTGTGGCGCAGCTCCAGCACAAAGGGCCAGCCGCTGGCAGGCGCCACAGGCGCAGGCTCGGGCAGGTTCAAGGTCAGCACCACACGGCTGACAACTGCGCCGCCCGCGCCATGCACGGCCAAGGCATCGAGCAGCTGCTGCACCATCGTGCCATGGCCATGGCTGACCACGGACAAGGCGATGGGCGGGAGTGGAGAGGTGGGGCTGGCGGACATCAGCGGGCATTATCCATCAGCGGTCAGCCCAGAAATCTGCCCGCCGTCCACGTGTAACAGCGCGCCTCAGTACAAACGCAGCGCCAGCAGCACGCGCAGGATCAGCGTGTCGACTGCGCTCATGCGCCAGTAATAGTGCTGGGCCGAGGCGCGCAGCGCAGTGATCCAGCTGCTGCGCGAGCGGATCAGCATGCGCAGCTGGCGGCGCTGGGCATCGGGCAGGCTGGGGCCATGCAGCCGGTCAAACTCGCTCAGCTGGTCGATCCAGCCTGGGCCGGCCTGGCGCAGCCGGCGCCAAAAGCGCTGCACGCGCGCCCACTGGCCGGCCAGGCCCTGCTTTTGCATGCCGATGGTGTTGCTGCCATGCTGGCGGTAGAGGATGTGGCTCTCGCTGTCGAACACCACCCGGCCAAAGGCCGATACCACCAGGTAGGCCCACCAGTCATGCGCCAGGCAAAAGCCCGGGCGCTGGGACAGCAGGCGCTCGCGCGCCGCACTGTTGAGGGCTATCGTGCAACCGGTCGCAATGTTCTGCACCAGCGCATTGCCCCAGCCGATGGCGCTGCGGTCATAATCGGGCGAGGGGCCGATGGGCTGCAGCTCACGGTCCACATACTGGGTGCGCGAGCAGTACAGTGCCGCGCCCTGCTCCGCGGTCAATAGCGCCAACGCGCGGCTCACCTTGCTGGGCAGCCAGACATCGTCCTGGTCGCAGAAAAAATAGAAATCATAGCCCGCGCCCACGTTTTGCAATAATTCGTAAAAACTAGCTACAAAACCAAGGTTCGGCCCTGCCTGGCAATGGATGTTCGGATGGATGCTGGCATAGCGCCGGACAATGGCCAGGCTCTGGTCGCTCGAGCCATCGTCGCGCACCCAGATATCGCAACCTGCATGGCTCTGCGCCAGCAGGGAATCAAGCTGCGCAGGCAGAAACCGTTCGCCATTGAATGTAGACAATAGAATTGCCACACGATTTTGCTTGTCAGTCATTCATTGTTCACCTGCCTGTGCAGGCCTATCCCGGCAGAATTCCTATCCATTCCCATATCCATGACCCGCGAACACCACGTCTACACCCGCCACATCGATCTCCAGCAACGCAGCTCGCTGTCCGTGCTGGCGAACAAGATACAGCCGGGCGCCCGTGTGCTCGATCTGGGCTGCGGCCCAGGTGTGCTGGGCCAGTACCTGCAGCAGCACAAGGCCTGCATCCTGGATGGGGTGACGTTCAGTGCCGAAGAGGCCGCGCTCGCCAGGCCGTATTATCGCGATCTCGCTGTGGCGGATCTGGAACAGATCAACCTGGCTGAGGCTTTTACGCGGCGTCAGTATGACTATATCGTTTGCGCCGATGTCCTGGAGCACCTGCGCCAGCCCGAGCAATTGCTGGCCGACTGCCGCGATCTGCTGGCCGAGAACGGGGAAATCCTGGTCTCCATCCCCAACGCCGGCTACTGCGGTCTGGTGATGGAGCTGATGCAGGGCGAGCTGCGCTACCGCGAGGAAGGCCTGCTCGACCGCACACATCTGCGCTTTTTCACGCGCCAGTCGCTGCTGCGGCTGATGAAAGAGGGCCAGTGGAGCGTGCAATCGCTGGAGACCGTCGATCGCCCGCTCGACGAATCCGAGTTTGCCCGCACCACCGCCGACAGCCTGCCACCCGCGGTGATGCGCTACCTGCTGGCCCAGCCCGATGCGCTGGCCTACCAGTTCATCTGCAGCATCCGCCCCAGCAGCGATGCCGCCGCCGCCCAGGCCCATGCACTGCTGGCGATCGAGAGCGAGGCCAACACCGCACATGCCAGCTTCACCACCAACCTGTACTGGGCCGATGCCGGCCAGTTCAGCGAGTCGCACAAGCTGATTGCCAAGGGCCAGATCGGCGCGCTGCAGCAGAACATTCGCTTTGCGCTGCCTCGCTTTGAAGGCGCCCAGCCGAGCTTGCGCTGGGACCCGGCCGACCGCCCCGGCTTTTTGCACCTGCACGCGGTGCGCCTGTATGACGCGAGCGGCGCGCTGCGCTGGCGCTGGCAGGCGGACCAGCCCGAAGCCCTGACGCAGGTGCCGCACAGCCAGATCAGCTGGCAGCCGGCCCCCGCCACCGCGCCGGGCAGCACCTTGCTGTTGCTGACCGGCGACGACCCGCACCTGCACCTGCCGATTGCGCCGGCGCTGCTGCAGGACTGCTTGCAGACGGAAGGTGCGGTGCTCGAAGTCAGCCTGGGCTGGCCCATGTCCGCCGACTATGCGGCGCTGGCCGATAGCGCCCAGGAACTGCAGGCCCGCATCCGCCATGCTGACACCGAGGTGTTGCGCGCGCAGCAGGCCCAGGCCGATGCCCACACGCAGCTGCGCCAGTTGCAGGCCCATATGCAGGACCAGCGCCAAAACCTGGAAGAAGCCATTGCCCAGCAGCAGGAGCACATCCAGGGCCAGCAGACGCATATCAACAATCTGCAAACCCATCTGAGCAATATCGAGGCCTCGGAGGCCTACCGCGTCGGCCAGAAACTGGCCAGCGCCAAGGCCCGGCTGCGCGGCCGGCCTGCGCCCGCCCCGCCCGTCGTGCATGTGCCCGAGCCCGAGCCTGTGCAAGCAGTGGAGGCATTCGATGCAGCGGAGGTGAGCGCTGAGACGCAGGATGAGGCGGTGCCCGCCATCGTGGTCGAGGAAGCAAGTCCCTCTGAAACGCTGGCCGAACCCGTGCGCCCGCTGGCAGCAGCCCAGCCCGCGACCATGGTTGACATCATCGTCCCGGTGTACCGGGGCCTGGGCGATACGCAGCGCTGTCTGCAGTCGGTGCTGCAGGCGGCCACGCAAACCAACAGCCAGCTGGTGGTGATCAATGACGCCAGTCCCGAGCCGGAGCTGACCGCCTGGCTGCGCGAACTGGCCCAGCAGGACAGCCGGGTGCACCTGCTGGAAAACGACAGCAACCTGGGCTTTGTGGCCACCGTGAATCGCGGCATGGCGCTGAACCCCAGCCATGATGTGCTGCTGCTCAACAGCGACACGGAGGTGTCCCACGAATGGCTGGACCGCCTGCACCGGGCGGCCTACAGCGCAGAAGATGTGGGCAGCGTCACGCCGCTGTCCAACAACGCGACGATCTGCAGCTACCCGCGCTTTTGCGAAAAGAATGCGTTGCCCGCAGATGCCGACCTGCTGCGCCTGAACCATCTGGCTGCCAGCGCCAATGCCGGGCAGACGGTCGAGGTGCCCACCGGCGTCGGCTTTTGCATGTACATCCGCCGCGACTGCCTGGCGCAGACCGGCCTGTTTGATGTGGCGCATTTCGGCAAGGGCTACGGCGAAGAAAACGACTTCTGCATGCGCGCCCATGACCTGGGCTGGCGCCATCTGCTGGCGCTGGACAGCGTGGTGCTGCACACCGGCGGCGTCAGCTTCGGCGACAGCAAGACGCCGCGCGAGCAGGCCGCCTACCAGACCCTGCTGCAGCTGCATCCCGCTTACGACAGCCTGGTGCAAGCCCACTTGAAAGCCAACCCGGCCCAGGCCGCGCGCAATGCCATCGACAAGGCCCGCCTGCGCCAGCACCCGCTGCCGCGCATTCTGATGGTGTTGCACAACGCCGGCGGCGGCACCCTGCGCCATGTCAAGGAGCTGGCCCACAGCCTGCGTGACCGCGCGGTATCACTGGCCCTGACGCCGCTGGAAGACAACTACATCCGCCTGCAGTGGCTGGATGCGGCCGAGGGCTATGACGAGGAGTTCCACTGGCCCACGCAATCGGAAGCACTGGTAGCGCTGCTGCGTGAGCTGGGCGTGAGCCATATCCACTTCCACCACCTGATGGGCCTGAACCTGGAAGTGATGCGCCTGCCCGAGCTGCTGGGCGTGCGCTATGACTTCACCGCGCACGATTACTACGCCATCTGCCCGCAGATCAACCTGATGGAGCCCACGCACAATGCGCGCTATGCGGCGCTGGGTGTGGCCCAGTGCCCACAATGTTCGGGGGCCGAGCCCGCGCCCACTGGCGAGTACATCGATGCCTGGCGCATGCGGCACCGCCTGTTCCTGAACCAGGCGCGCTATGTGCTGGCCCCGAGCAAGGATGCCGCGCTGCGCATGCACCATTACTTCCCCGATGCGCCGGTGCGCTATGTCACCCACCATGACATCCCCGATCCAGCGACGCTGCCCGTGCCCAAGGGACAACCGCTGGCGCCCCATGCGCATCTGCGCGTTTTCATCCTCGGCGGCGTCAGCCTGGCCAAGGGAGGCGATGTGATGGAAGCGGTGGCACTGGCTGCTGCCCAGAGCGAAGCGCCAGTCGAGCTGCACCTGCTGGGCTACCCGCACCGCCGCATGCGCACCCAGCCCCATGCCAGCCTGACCATACACGGACCCTACGACGATGCCGACCTGCCCGCACTGATGGCGCGCCTGCAGCCCGATGTGGTCTGGTTCCCGGCGCTGTGGCCCGAGACCTATAGCTACACCTTGAGCGCCTGCCTTCAGGCCGGCGTGCCGGTGATCGCGCCCGATATTGGCGCCTTCCCCGAGCGTCTGGCTGGCCGCCCCTGGACCTGGCTGCGTCCCTGGAGCACGTCGGCCGACGAATGGCTGGCGCTGATGCAGGACATTCGCCAGCGCCAGTACATCGAAGGCCAGCCACCGCTGCCTGCGCCGGCGGCTGCGGTCGACCTGAAGGCCCAGCACCTGCAGCCCTGGAGCTACGGACACGATTACCTGACGGGCCTGCGCCAATCCCCCCATTAAATAAAATGGCCCGATAGTGCTTGCAAATCAAGCACCCCTGCTACAAAAACCAAGAGCCGCTCCTTGTCATCCACTCTCTCTACCTTGCGCAAGCTGCCCCACAAGCTGCGCCAGCTGGCCCGCAGCATGTACCTGCTGGCCGCCGATCCCCGCCAACTGGGCAGCAACAGCCGCCGGCTCTGGCGCGCCTGGCGCACCGGTGGCACCCCAATGCTCAAGCACCAGCTGCTGTCCTTGGGCCACCCTGATGCCCCGACTGTACCGGTCGCCCCCACCGATGCCTGGCAGGACTACCAGCAGCGCTTGGCCAGCGAGGTGCTGCCGGTGCTGCGCGCCGAAATTGCAAGCTTGACGCAGCCGGTCAGCATCTCGATCTTGGTGCCCACCTACAACACCGACCCGGCCATGTTGACCGCGATGGTCGATTCGGTGCGCGCCCAGATCTACCCGCACTGGGAACTGTGCATTGCCGACGATGCCTCCACCCAGCCCCATGTGCGCAGCATGCTGCAAGAACTGGCCGCGCAGGAGCCCCGTATCAAGCTGCACCTGGGCGAGCGCAACCATGGCGTATCGCACGCCAGCAACCGGGCGCTGGCGCTGGCCACCTCTCCCTTTGTGGTGCTGCTGGACCATGACGACCTGCTCCAGCCCCAGGCCATCTACCGCGTCGTCCAAAGCGTCATGGCCGATGACCCGGACATGCTGTACTCGGACGAAGTCCTGGTCAGCCCTGATGGCAAGCAGGTGCTGCAGTACTTCCACCGCCCGGCCTTCTCGCCCGAATACCTGCGCAGCCACCCCTATATCGTGCACATGGTGGGCTTTCGCACGGCGTTGCTGCGCAGCCTGGGCGGCTTTGATGAGGCCCTGGGCATTTCGCAGGACTACGATCTGATTCTGAGAGTCAGCGAGGCGGCCAGCCGCATCGTGCACCTGCCTGAACTCCTCTACCAATGGCGTACCCACACCGGCTCGGCCGGCCACGACAAGATGGCCCAGGTGATGGCCACCTCGACTGCGGTGCTGCAACGCCATCTGGACCGCAGCGGCATCGCGGCGCGCTCGGCCGCCGGCGTGTCCTTCAACTTCTTTGAGACG
This sequence comes from uncultured Comamonas sp., assembly GCF_964277875.1. Taxonomy (NCBI): domain Bacteria; kingdom Pseudomonadati; phylum Pseudomonadota; class Betaproteobacteria; order Burkholderiales; family Comamonadaceae; genus Comamonas; species uncultured Comamonas sp. The sequence goes on along the minus strand of NZ_CAXYJV010000010.1, from coordinate 153,362 downwards.
CAGCACCAGATCGCCGATGGCCAGCGTGTGGCCATCATCATCCCGACCAAGAACTACGGCAGCCTGGTGCGCCAGTGCGTGGACAGCATCCGCGCCACCGTGCAGCATGCCGCCTACGACCTGATCGTGATCGACCATGACTCGACCGAGCAGGCCAGCCTGGACTACTTTGCCCAGTTGCAGCAAGAGGGCACTGCCACCGTGCTGCGCTACCAGGGGCCCTTCAATTTCTCGGCCATCAACAACTGGGCCGTGCGCCAGCTGACCCGCCCCTACAGCCACTACCTGTTCTGCAACAACGACATCGAGGCGCTGGAGAGCGGCTGGCTGGAGCACATGCTGTCGCAGTGCCAGGACCCGAGCGTCGGCATGGTGGGCGCGCAGCTGCTCTACCCCGACCGCACGTCGATCCAGCACGCCGGCGTCTGCGTAGGCGCCTTCGGCATTGCCGAGCACTATGGCAAGTTCTTGAAGCTGCCTCCCGACCGCGTCGACATCGCCTTCATGGGCCGCCTGGTCAGCACGCACGAAGTATCTGCCGTGACCGCCGCCTGCCTGCTGATGCGCAAGGATGCGTTTGATGCCATCGACGGCTATGACGAGAAGCTGGCCGTGGGCTTTGGCGATGTGGACCTGTGCCTGCGCACCCTGCAGCTGGGCTGGCGTGTGCTGTACTGCCCGCAAGCCACATTGATCCACCATGAATCCATCACCCGGGGCAAGGCCGAAGGCTATGACCCGCACCCCGAGGATTCGGCATTGTTCGCCAGCCGCTGGCGCGATTTCCTGGACCAGGGCGATCCGTACTTCCACCCCGCTTTTGAAGTGCGCCACACCTGCTGGCTGGTGCGCACCCCTTTGCACTGCCAGCCCTCGATCAACCGCCGCCTCTTCAGCCGCAGCGGCCTGGGCCAGCGCATGCAGCGTTTGAGCTACAGCGCCAGTGTCTCCGAACCGTTGCAGCACGCAGTGGCTGCGGCAGGCAATCAGCCCGCCGCCTGACGTAAAACGGGCCGTGGCCCTCTACGGGCTGCCGGCCCATGATCAAACGGGACGCTGCAGCAGCAAAAAGATCTCGTTGTTGGTCAGTACCTCGCGCGGGTACGGCGCCAGCAAGACCTCGGGCACCGGCTCGGGCTCATAGTGGCGGCGCTCTTCGCGTGCCACCGTAAACCCCGCTTCCTTGGCCAGCGCCACTAGCTCGTCGGCGGTCAGGCGGTTGAGCTCCTGGTATTCCTTGAACACAAAGCGCTTGTAGCCCTCCGGCCCAAAATCGGCAAAGCCAAAGTCCACCTCATCGGGGCTGAGTTCACCGTCATAGGCTGCTATCACCTTCCAGAGCGCATCCTCATCCACCAGCAGGTGGTGCCAGGCAACGCTGTCATAGCGGCGCAGGTGCGAGCCAAAGGCCGAGTAGAACAGCGGCTCGATCTGCAAGAAGAAATGCCCGCCCGGCTTCAGGCAGGCCAGCAGGTCTTTCAGGATGGGCAGCAACTGGTCGCGCTGCACATGCTCAAAGGTGGACCAGCTCATGATGCCGTCGTAGAGCGGCGCCTGGCCCGCCAGCGGCGCGCTGGGCGTGATCGTCTGAAAACTCAGTGCGGCCGGAATGCGTTGCAGGCCCAACTGCTCCTGCGCAATGCGGGGCAGCTTGGCGTATTCCTGCCGCACATCAACGCCGTGGATGGCCGCAGCGCCATGGCGCAGCACCAGGGCCAGATCGGTGATGCCATCGCCGCAGCCAAACTGCAGCAGGCGGGCGGTGCTCACATCCATCACCGGGCTGAGCCACTGCGCCACCACATCGGATGCGTAGTGGAAGTGGGAGCGGAACCACTCGTCAGTGATCCGGCTGTCGTCAAACGCGGGCAGGCCCAGCAGCTTTTCACGCAATTGCGCCAGGCGGCGCATACGGTTTCCGCGGTTCATGAGGGCTTTCGCAGCACGTACACGTCCTGGTGGTTCCAGAACTGCACGGGGGAGAAATATTCGAGCTTGTCGGCGCCCACGGTCTCGGAAATGCGCGCGCGCACAAAGGCTTCCGTCGTAAAGGCCGTGCCGTACTCGTTCGGATCGATGGCGTTCGATTCGCTCGACGGCGCAAAGAAAAAGCCCTCGTCATCGAGCGGCACGCTGTCAAACCGGGCCGCCTTGATGCCGTGCGTGCTGAACACCAGAATGCCACCCGGAGACACCAGGCTGTACAACACCTGCAGCCAACGGCCCCAGGTGCTGCGCGGCAGATGGCTGAACAGCGACAGCACAAAGACCGTGTCGTACTGGCGCGGGGCCACCAGTTGCTCAGGCACGCTGGCCGAAACGAAGCCCTGCACACCAAAGGTGCGCTGCGCGAAGTCCACCGCATCAGGCACCACATCCGACACCGTCACTTTGTCAGGGCCCAGCAGGTGGGCCAGGTGGCGGGTGAAGCGGCCATGGCCGCTGGCAAACTCCAGAAAATGCTGGCTCTGCACCAGCGGCTGACCGACCCGTTCCATCACCGTCATCAGCTCGGCCAGGGTGCGCCAGCCATCGGCCAGATAATCGCGCAGCGGGTTGTTGCTGCTGGGGTGGCCAGCAAAGAAGCCAAAAATATCATCGGCCGTGGAGATGCTGCAGTCCAGCCCCATGATGTTGCGGAACGAGCCGGTCAGCCCATGCTGCTCGATCAGCGCATGCGCTGCCAGCATCACGTCCTTTTCGGCACGGGCACGCAGCAGCAGGCCCGAGGCCGCTTCAAAATTGCCATTGGCCAGCATCAGCTGGGCTTCGGCCAGCAACTGCTGGCCCTGGCTGGTCGCAGAGGGAGAATTCGTGGTCATAAATCTGGGGGCGGTGGGCACGCCAGCGCAGACGCTGGCGCGCTCGTTTCCTGGGGTTCAAGCGGTGCACGCGCTTGCGCGCAGCCTCAGCTCCAATGGTGGGGCAATCGTACCAGTCCAGGCAGCGGCTTGGGGTAGATAAAGCGGAAGACGGTGTACTGGAACCATTGGTCGTAAACCGCCAGACCCGAGCCATCGAACAAAAAGGCGCTGACCACATAGTCACCGCTGTGCAAAGGCAGGTCCGGAAAGCTCAGCACCGACTGCCAGCTGCCATCGGGCAACTGCATGGGCACAGCGCCCTCTTCGTGCGTGGCCAGGCAGGCAATGCCCACGCCCCGGTTCTGCTCGATCATGAAGCCGATATTGGGCCGCTCGGCCCCATTGCCGCGCGCCTTGATGGTGACGACCAGGTCCTGGCCTTGCAACACCGGAGGCTCGCCCGGGCTCAGGTTGGCAATATCCACCGACAGAATGCAGGCGTTGCCAGCCTCTTCGGATTTGGGCAGGTTCGGCGGCTCCACGGCATAGGGCTCGGCCAGCGGATCGACAGGCTCTGTGGCGATCGCCGCTGCAGCCACATCGGCCAGGGCAGCTGGCGCAGCAACTGCCGCGTCATCCCCCCACTGCTGCCGGTCCTTCTCGTCCTGCTTCTGGCGCGTGCGCACATCGTAGGCCGCCAGCACCGCCTCGGTCTCGCCAAACATCTGCACCTGGCCCTGCTCCAGCCACAGCGCAGCATCGCAGAGATGGCGAATATGGTAGGGACTGTGCGAGCAAAAGAGGATGGTGCAGCCCTTCTGGCGAAAGTCCAGAATGCGCTCGATGCATTTCTTCTGAAAGCTCTGGTCACCGACGGCCAGCGCTTCGTCGACGATCAGCACATCGGGCTGCACGGCGGTGACCAGCGCAAAGGCCAGGCGCACATTCATGCCCGAGGAATAGGTTTTGACCGGCCGGTCGATCGCATCCTGCAGCTCGGAGAAGGCAATGATCTCCGGCTCCAGCTTGCGCATCTCCTCATGGCTGATGCCAATCAGGCTGCCGGCAAAATACAGGTTGTCGCGGCCGCTGAAATCAGGGTGGAAACCCGCGCCCAGCTCCAAAATGGCGGTGATGCGGCCGGAGCGCTCAATGGTGCCGGCCGAGGGTTGCATCGTGCCTGCCAGCAATTTGAGCAACGAGCTCTTGCCAGCCCCGTTGTCACCCACTACACCAATGCATTGGCCGCGCGCCAGGCTGAAGCTGACATCGCGCAGCGCCCAGTGGCTGCGGTGCATGGCCCGCCCCGTCAGCAGCGCCTTCACACGCTGGCGTGGGGAGTCATACAGCTTGTATTCCTTGCCCAGGTTCTTGACCACCAGCACGGCCGCGGTCTCTTGCGTCTTCGCCATCTGCACGCCCGTCATAGCCAGTCCACCAGCTGATCGCGGCTGCGCCGCACCAGCACATTCACCACCACGGCAAGCACTGCAATCCACACAGCGCTCACCACCCAGACTTGCAGCTCCGGCCACTGGCCCTGCAGCAGCGCAGACTGGTAGCCCATGACATAAGAGGCCATCGGGTTCAACCACAGCAGCCAGCGCCAGCCCTGCGGAAACATCGTGATCGGAAACAGGATCGGCGTCAGGTAGATACCCACCGACAGCATAAAGCCCACCAGCTGCACGGTATCACGCAAGGCCGCCGCAAAGATTGCCAGCGCATATGACAGCAGCAAGGTCATCAGCAACTGCATGGCCATCAGCGGCAGCAAGGCCAACACCCCCCACTGCATATGGTGCACAGGGATGTAGCACAGTGCCAGCAACAGCATCAGCGGACCAAAGATCCAGGAGCTGGCCAACACCGATCGCACCGGGAACAGCACCGGCGGCAGCGGGTTCTTCTGCAAGATGGATCCTGCCTCCAGCAGGCTGCCCATGCCGCGCGAGACCGCATCGCAAAACGCCATCCAGGGCAGCGCCCCCACAATCAGAAAGGTACCCACCGCATGGCTGGATGCGCCCTCACCCAGGCGCATCGCGAACACGATGTCGAACACGAGGTAATAAGCCGCAACGGACAGCAGCGGCTGGAGATAGGGCCAGATGACGCCCAGCGCAGTGCCCGCATGGCGTGCAGCGACCTCTCGGCGGGTCATCACGCCGACCAGGGCGCGACTGGCGACCAGTTCGCGGGTATTTTTTATCAAGGAATCCAGCATGGATGGGGAGAGCCTATCTGTGAGCGAGCCGAGCCTATCAGGCATGACATAAACAAGTCGAGGAGGCCTGGCCTCCTCTTTTGTTGCTTGCCTTAACAAAGGCTATTATTTTTGCGCCGCGAACTTGGCAGAGAATGCCTCCAGATTGGCGGAGTCGGCCTTGGTCTTCTCGTTGATCTTTTCAATCTCAGCCTTGCGCGCCTGCTGGATCGCCTGCTGGACAAATTGCTTCTCCAGTTGCGGCTTCACCTCTTCCAACGACATCGTACGCGCAGGCTTCTTCTCGATCAGCTTGATGATGTGGTAGCCGAACTGCGTCTTGATTACGGGGCTCAGTTCGCCCGGCTTGCTGAGCGCAAACGCAGCGGTTTCAAATTCAGGAGCGGTTTGACCCCGGGGTATCAGGCCCAGATCACCGCCTTTGAGCGCCGAGCCTGCATCGGAGGAATTGGTCTTGGCGAGTTGGGCGAAATCGGCACCGGAGGCCGCTTCTTGGCGCAGCTTCTCGATCTGTGCCTTGGCCTTTGCATCGTCCTGGTTGGCAATCAAGATATGCGCTACATGCGCCTGCTCAGGCGCTTGGTACTTATCTTTGTTGACCAGGTAAGCTGCGCTCACTTGCGCATCGACCACCTTCTGATCAGGTGTATGGTCCTTGTCGAATTTCACCAGGTATGCGTCTGACAGCACCTTGTCCGTCGCAATTCTGACAGCCGCCGCTGTCTCGGGCTGCTTGTCCATCTGCTCCTGGCTCGCTCGCAAGGCCAACACCCGGCGAACATAGATCGCATCAGCCATCTGGGCCACGCTTTCCTTGCGGGCCAAGAACGAGGCTCGCATTTCTTCCGGCATACGCTTGGCATCGCTCAAGATGTCACTCTCACGAACTGCAACACCATGACCTTCGATCAGCACCGGATCTGCCGCCTGTGCCATGACGGCCACACTGCTGGCTCCGAGTACCGCTGCCGCTCCAAGAGATGTCAACCAACTACGCATCTAGCATTCCTCAGCTCAAAAGAAGCAGCATAGCAAAGCTATGCGAATCATTCATGGATGAACCCCAGCGAAAAGCACGGGCATCCGGCATCATCCAAAAAGAAAAAAAGGACAGAGATCACTCTCTGTCCTTCGGTCTAGGCTAGAACTTTAGCTTATCGCTAGATTTACTGAGCAGCCACTGGCTTGGCGAAACGGTGAGGCCAGGTGATACCGTAGGTACCGCTGAAGCCGTTAGCTGCGCCACCGCTGTTCATCAGCTTGATGAACGAAGAACCCACCACTGGCAGAGCCTTGGTGTAGCTGATAGCGCCCCAACCGTTTTCGTAACCAACTTGCACGTTGGTACGAGCAACGGAAGCACCCAGCACCGAGGTACCAGCTGCGTCGTTGAACGACAGCACGTTCACTTCGCCGCAGAAGTCCAGACCCTTCAGGGTGCTTGGAGAGATCACAGCGCCGTTGCGCTTGGAGGTCTCTTCGCGATCCCAGAAGGTGTACGCGTTGGTGTTTGCGCAGATCAGGCCATTCGCGGTGTTCACGTAGGTGTTTTCTGGCGTGAAGTAACGGGCAGAAGCCAGATCCACCACGCCGGTGTTGAACACACGGTAAGCTGCATCGGTAGGCTTCTTCGTGTAGTCAGCACCCACGCTGTAACGGCGGGTAGGCATCGACAGCACCCAGTCGGTCTTGGCAGCAATCAGCGTGTCCAGCGCGAACTGGTTCGACACACCGTTGTTAGCCACAGCTTGCGTCAGACGCGAAGCTTGGGCTTCTGGGTTGGCAGTGGTAGCCAGGTAAGGGGTCGACAGGTCAGGGAAGTCGAAGTTCACTGGCTTGACGATGTTGCCCTTCAGCAGTGGGTCAGCGGTCAGCGAAGCTGCATTGCCCGAAGTAGCTGCGGAGTTGGTTTCGTCTTGTGGGAACAGCACGAAGTTACCGCGGCCATTGCCACCGGTAGCAGCGATAGCGGTAGCAGCACCGGAGAACGTGGTAGTTTGGTTCACGTTCAGGATGTACCAGTCAGCAGTCAGCTTACCCGATGGGGTATCGAAGCCCAGAGCAGAAGCTGCGGCCACGCTGGTGGTGCTCAGCGGGTTGATGTTCAGAGTTTGGTCCAGAACTTCAGACGTGCAAGGTGCAACGCCGTTCTTGTGCTTGGTAGCAAAGTAGATGGACTTTTCATCAGTGCTAGGCTTGATGTCAGCCATGTTCAGGATTTCAACGTAGCCTTCCTTGGTCTGAGCAGCGGTTGCATCAGATGGCAGACGGTCGGTCACGAATTGAACTTGCTGACCACGGATGTCAGGCAAGGTGCAGCTCTTGTCGTTCGTCAGGAAGGTAGAGCCTTGCTCGTTGCCTTGCACCGAACCAGTCCACACGTCGCCAGGCGACAGGAACACGGTGAAGTCCAAGATATCGTCAGAGTTGGCAGCGCCACGGAAACGAACCTTCAGAGCCTTGCCGTTGACGGTGTCAGTGTTCACCACGTGGAACACGGACATGTTGTCGTTTTGCGAGGTGAAGTAAGGCACCACCAGGATGTGGCCAGCGCCACCTTCGCTCTGCTCCAGAGTGGCAGCGGTAGCGGGGGTCATGCCGGTGTTAGGGAACACTTGAGCAGAAGCGGCGCCTGCAAAACCACCAATCATGGCAGCAATGCTCAGTGCCAGAACATTTTTCTTCATAAACACACTCCAGTTAAAAAAAGTTAGTCAGCGCAACTACCACGATTGTTTACGCTAAGAAATAATAGCATAGCGCTCACGGGGTATGCAAAGCTAGCAGCCTGTTTTTTTTAGTCGATTGTTGAGAATTTACAACAACCAACCATGCACAGTGGCTCGCGCGCACCCCTGTCAGCATCAAGGTGCCTGGTAGAGGTTCCACCGACCGTCTTCGAGCAACCAAGTTTGCTTCGAATACATGTCAATGGTACCCATTTTTCGACCGGGAATCGGAGGATTGACGCTCAAATTCACGCCCACCTCGCACTTTTCAGGTTCACAGGTGGCCTTCTGTACCTTAGCGGCTACAGCAAAAGTCGCCATGTAGTTTCGGGCGAATCGCTTGTCATCCACCGCAAGGCGAAAAGCCTCATTCATATAGCTGCGGGTCTTTTCTGCATCACCTTGAAGCCTTGCATCCCAATAGGCTTGCGCGCGCTTCATAACAGCTTGCTCGGGGGGATCTGGCTGAAAGCTGGCGCAAGCCACCAGTGAAGCGGCAGCACCGATTGCAAACAAAGCTTTCGCGGATTGGATCATCAGGTTAGAAGTCATTTTTCAGTATCTCTACAACATAGTTCTTTACTGCGCTTGCACCGGTTGCACCGGGGCAACACGGGATGCAGGGGCGGGGGCATTGTTGGCACGCATCAGCAGATCATCATCGTTCAAGCCGCGCAGGCGGTCACGCAGCTCCTCACTGACTTCGCGCACATCCACATCAGTACGCACCACACGAGGTGTCATCACGAGCAAAAGTTCCGTGCGTCTTGAGTTTCTGTTGGTGGTGCTGAAGGCTTTTCCGATGATCGGAATGTCTTTCAGCAAAGGAATGCCAGAGTCATTATTTTCAGTACGGTCTCTGATCAAGCCGCCCATCACGATTGATTCACCCGAGCGCACGGCCAGCTTGCTGGTCAATTGGCGGTTGGAGAATTTGGTCTGCTGCGATGCGGCATCGAGACCCGCGTCATCGATCACCGACTGGTCGATCTGCAAACTGACCATATTGCCGGAGTTGACGGAAGGCGTGACATTCAAGATCACCCCGGTGTCCTTGAGCTGGTAGTTGTCTGACAGAAAGCTGGTCGACGTGATGGTGCTGCTGACCTTGACCGGAATTTGCTCGCCCACCGAAATGGAGGCGGGGTGGTTGTCCATCACCATCACCGAAGGGCTGGACAGCATCTTCACTTGCCCCTGCCCCGCGACGGCACTCAAGCGAGCCGCGAGATCACCACCACTGTTGAACAGCGAATAGGTAAAGTTGCCCGCTGCCGCAGCAATAGGGCTAGTGGTCGTGTTGTTCAACGTGCCAAGGCTGCCGGTGCCCGAGAAATTGCGCCCTCCGATGCCGCTGTTACGGAACAACCACTCCACACCGTACGCCAAGTTGTCATTGAGTGTCACCTCAATGATGCTGGCCTCAATCAGCACCTGGATAGGCGCCACATCCAGGCGCTTGAGTGACGCCTCGATCTTTCGGAACTGCGAACCCGTGGACCAAACCAGGATGGTGTTGTTGAACTCGTCTGCCACCACGCGGATATCACCAATCGCAGTGGCAGTGATCGTTGGCGTGCCGCCTTGCTGTTGGGCGGTGCCGGTGTTGCCAAAACGGTTGGAATTATTGTTGCCAAACCCGGAGGAGAAACCGGAGGTGCTGCCAAAACTGTTGAAACCACCACCAAAGCGGTTGTTGTTATTGTTGTTGACGCCGTTCAGCCCGGGCGCTACGCCGGAAGTCATGTTGCCGGCGGCACCTTGCTGGCCACCAAAGATGCCATTGAGCACCTGGGCCAGGTACTTGGCATTGCCGTTCTGTACGCGGTAGACATACAGTTCAGGCTCGCTGCCCCCGTAGCCGGGCACATCGAGGCGGCGAATCCAGCGCTCTGCCTCATCCAGGTAGGAGGCGCGCGGCGTGATCACCATCAGCGCATTGAGGCGCGGGATCGGCAGCACCCGCAAAGCACCGAACAGGGGGTTGGAATCGCCCAGCGAGGTCAGCAGCGCAGCCGCCGCTGCCGCATTGCCACTGAGTTGGTTATTGCCGCTACCGCTGGCAGCAGCACCGGTTGCCTGGCCGGGACGGCGTTGCGCGGCAGCGCTGGCCGCTCCACCCGCAATACCCGCCGACGCTGCAGCGCCCTGCCCTTGCGCCGCCTGGCCGCCGCCACCATTGACCATTTGCAGCGCCGCACTGACTTCTTCGATCGAGGCGTGCTTCAGCGGGTAGATGCCTACCGACATCCCCTTGAGCAGGTCCACGTCAAAAGTCTTGACCATCTCCATCCAGCCTTCGGACTGGGTGCGCGTACCCTGCATGATCAGCACGTTGCGCACGGTATCGACCTTGATCAACGCTTCGGCCGGAATGATGGGCTTGAGGATGTTGGACATCTCGGTGGCGCCAATGTATTGCAGCGGCACCACGATCACACCGTAGCCCGGTGCCATGCTGCCCGGCGCACCAGCGATGCGCACATTGCCGACCAGGCTGCGCAGCACCTCGGGCTTGCCGACCTGGTAGGTGCCGCGGGCATCGCGCACCATCGCCAGACCATTGGCCTGCAGCGCCGCTTCCAGCAGAAAGACGGCCTTGTCCGGATCGATCGGCTTGGGCGTCGTCAAAGTCACCGTGCCCTGCAGCGGCGGGTGCATCACATAGTCGATCTTCAGAATATCGCCCATCACCGTGCGAACCACCTCGGCGACTGGTGCTTCCTCGAAACGGAAGCTGACCGGCGCGCCACCGGTGATAGGTGTGGACTTGTCAATATTCAGCAGCTTATCGGTGCCGCGCATCACACGCGGCTCGGTCGATTGCTCTTCCTCATCACTACCCATCTTGGGGGAGATCAGGATATTGGGCGCCTGCAGCACAGGCGGCTGAGCAGCCACTTGGGCTGCAGGCTGTGCCGCAGGCAGCGGTGCTGCAGTTTGCGCCTGCGCCGGCAGCAGCATGCCGATCTGGCCCAGTGCAACTACCAGCGCCGTGTTGAAAAATACGGGAGACTTCATGGTTCTAACCCTAGGATCTATCTATTTATAGAGATTGCCACGCTCAGGGGCGCTGGGCAGCGGTAGAGCCGCCGAGGCTTGCACGGCGACGCGGTGGGAGTGTATCGGCGCCTGCAGGCGGCTGCCCGATTTGGGCGGGCATAGCTCTTTGCGGCACATTGGTCTCTGTCGCGGGACCGAAGCCTTGCTGCAGCTTGCCTTTTTGCAAGGCAATTTCCTTGGTCACGCCAGCGCGGGTGAAATACACCCGGTTTTCCGCTACCGAACTCAGGGTCCAGCCATCGAGCAAGCCCTGCAATGGCAAGGATTTGTCCTTGCCCTGGAACTTGATAATGATCCCGCCGGTCTTGCCATCCTCGCTGATATAGACACCACTCAGCACCGCGTCCGCCAGATAGTCGGGAGGCGGGGGCGGTGCTTCTGCGGCCGCTACCGGAGGCGGAGGCGGCGGGCGGCGGGTGGGGGAGAACAAGGGACGGTCCAGCATCGCCAAAAACTGGCTGTGATCCATCGGCTGCGCCTTGCCCAAATGGGGCACGATACCATCCAGGTTGGACTTCTGGCCTCGGGGCATCGCCCAATGGGTATTTTTCAACCCGCCACTTGGACTGAGCCACATCCAGACCAAAGCCAGCGCCAACACCATATTGGCAGCTATCAGAATGACACTTATATAGCGCTTCATGGACGCTCCCTCAACACGCTCAAGGTCATCTGGAGACTCAGACGAGGCGCCATCTTGTCATTCATCACTTGCAAAGTGCCCTGGTTTCTGACTTCCACGTCGGCCAGCAACATCACCGGCAGTTGCTCATTCAAGACAGCCAGTGCGCTGTCCACTGCAAGCAGATCCCCTTCGGCCCGTACCGACAACGGAATGCGGTCAAAACCTTTTTCTTCTTTGGCAGGCAGCACCTGGCTGCTCACCACAGTCAACCCTGCCGTGGTCAGAAGGCTACGCACCTTCTGTTGCACCGCGTTGCCCGTCTGTGCCACATCCTGGTTCGCGGGGTAAATATACTCGGCGCGGATCTGCAGGGCACGTTCCAGCGACTGGTCGATCTCCTCGCGCTGCAGATCCAGGCCACGCAGTCGCGCATAACGGGGTTCAAACTCCGATAGGCGGGCCTGCGCCCAAAGGTGCTTGCTGGCGACATAAGTGCCAAGACCGATCAAAGGCAGCAGCACCAGCAATGCAGTGGCGACCAGGATCAGCAGTTCTTTGCGGTTGGGACGGGTCACGATCATGGCTGTTTCCCTCCAGCTTCAGCGGGAGGGGTTACGGATCCTCCCAAACTGGCTCTCGGCTTCGTACTGCCACCCAATGTGGCTCGGGACGCAGGGCGTGGGGCAGAATCCGGGACGGCACCTGCTGCCGGGGCACCGGCGGCGGCAGGAACAGGCGCAGGGGCAACGGGGGCTGGAGGTGCATCCGCGCCAACGGGCGCACCAGCAGCAGGCTCTACAGGCTGCGGTTTAGCGGCAGCTTCCACTACCGTCTTAGGGCCAAAAACCTTGGCATCCAAACCCAGCTCGATGGTGAAACTCTCTTTATTACCGCCACCCATGCGGGTAGCAGCACTGGGTGCACGCACATCCTTGACGCCCTCTTGGTTGCTGAGCTTTTGCATCAGGGCCGAGGCATTCTCAGTCAAGCCGGAGATCGTCACCTTGCTGCCCTGGATACGCGCTGATTGCAAGGCCGTATCGTCAGGCAACACATTGGTCAGCATGCTGAGCACCTGGACCCCATCAATGCGCTCGGCCAACAGCTCTGACAGACCAGCGACCTTGTCGGCACTCTGAATCAGCGTATCGCGTTTGGCGACTACATCGGCGGTCTTAGCGGCCATACCCTCATAGGCATGGGTGGCCTCAATCGCACGCATTCGCAACTGTGCAGTAGGAGTAGCGGCAATCGCAGCGAGCAGCAGCACAGCAAGCGCCACCCCAGCGACATTCCACCACAGCCGCTTGCGACCCAGTGCATAACGGGCTTGCTCACCAAAGCCCTGGAACACCACCGGCCTGCGTTCCGGTGCAAACACCCAGACTTCGGGCTGCTCCAACGACTCGGCCTTGGATTGGCCCTTGAGCGTCTGCAGATGCAGTTGCTGGGCCACCTGCGCCTGCAGATAGGGCTCGGTCTGCGCTCGGGAAGCCAGCACCACCAGCAATTTGACCGCCTTGCTGCTGCGGCTCAACTCGGTATAGCCCCAGAGAAGATCATCGGCAGCAAAAGGGCTGATCGCCTGCACTTCCAATTCAGCAGCGCTGGCGCAATCCTGAGGATCCAGTGCAGGCAGGGCCACTGTCTTGCGCAGCACCATGTGCTCGGGCAGTTCCAACGCCCAAAACACAGGCTCACGCCCAGGTTTAAGCACCGGCTCGCCGCTTTCCCACACCACGGTAGGGACGCCCTCTGCAGGTACCAGCCGCAGCATTTGCGCGGGCCGCAGCCATGACAGCGGCGGCCACTGCGGCGCCCTGCGCCAGGTTTTTAAAATATCGGCCTTGAGCTGGTTCAGATCCAGCCCAAAAAAGCGCGATTCAGTAGAAATTGCCATAAGGGTGCTTTGCTTCGATCAGGATGCTGGCTTCAGCATCTGGCGCGCTTCAAACGTATACCAGGGCAGGCCGTCTCTCGTTCTGGCCCCGAAGTACACACTGCGATCTACAAGAAAAATCCGTCCGTCCGCCATCGGCACCTGGGCCGTTATGCGGTAGCGGCGCTGTGCGCCGCCAGGGCGCGCCAAGTTGGCGTCCAGGCCAGTGGTGTCCAGCCCTGGCTGACCACGCGATGCAGCGATACGGGCTGCAATGCCCTCATCTCCGTTAGCCAGCACCCGCAGCACATCCGGAGGCGACGCCAACGGATTGACCGTGGCGCCTCCTGAGCCGGCGGTCGCCGCCGTGATCAAGGGCGCGAGTCTAGCATAGAGGTCGTAATCGATTCCGGGCACCTGCATCAGGTCTTCTATCGCCTCAAAACGCTCCGGCCGGCGGCCATCGAGCGAAGAGCGCTCCCGGCGATCGAGGACCGCTACCGCAAGCTCCTGGGCGGCGCCTTCCGGCAATCCCCCGCCCACGCTCATCAGCGCCGTCAGCAGCGGCAACGATGCGCCATTGATATTGATCAGGCCGTTGAGCGGCATCACACTGACCGCTACCTGGGTACCCTGGTAATTGACCGAGGTCTCGGTGGTCTCCTGCAAAATGGTGCGATCGGCCGCCAGCTGCTGCAGCACCATGACCACGGCCGCATCGCCCACGGCCTGCGCGGTCACCTTGTCCTTGGCCACGCCAATCATCTTGGCTTCCTGGCGCACGACGCCGCTGACGCCGGTCACCATCAGGCTGAGCGCAGCCACCAACCAGAGCACGGCGATCAAAGCCATGCCTTGTTGCTGAGGTCCGGCCTGCGTACGGTGTTGAAGAGGTGCTCGCATCATCCCAAGGAACCTCCCAGGCTCGCACCACCACCACCGCCGCGTGGGTCGCCAGCAGGCATCACGCGCAACTGCACCACCACCGGTGGCAGCACCGAGGTGTCGGTAGTCATCACCACCTGCACCGCCTGGGGAAGCCGGTCGACCGCCCCCCAGTCGCTGCCCCATTGCGGCGGATCGATCGCGCCATCCAGGTACTGAAAAGACAAACCGGTCGCATGCGTCAGCAGCGGATACGTCTGCGCCGCACCCCAGTCGGGCAGCGTCTGCGCATCGGTCCAGGGCAAATAACTCAGCACAATGGCTGGTGCGCCGTCGTAGCTGCCCATTGCCAGCCGGAAATGGTAGCGGCCACCCACGCCATAACGCGCAGGCATCACCCCTACCCAGGTCATCGACTGGCCAGCGCCTTCAAAGAAAAATGCCGAAGGCGCGGCACTGAGCATGCCCTGCTGCTGCAAGCCCTGCACGCGTTTGGCAGAGATACGGCCCAGCACGGCGCGCAAAAAATCGGTGCTGGCACGCGACTCGTCCATGCGTTCGAGCCGGTTGTCGATACTGGTTTCGGTGCGGCCCATTGTTCCCATGGCGCCGGCCAGACCCAAGACGATCAGCGACAGCAAGGACATGGCCACCAGCATCTCCACCAGCGTGAAGCCGGCGGCCGTGCGGCGTGGGCATGGATTGCCATGCGTCCATAAAGAAGTACGAATGCGGCTCATCCTGCGGGCACCACATTCTCAGCAGGATCGGGTGGCCTGCGCTGTGCACGCAAGGTGGTGAGCTCGAACACACGCGGGCGGTCGCCCTCCGCCCAGTTCACGCTGATATGCACCTCATGGAGCACGGGGATGTTCGGGCTCTCGTCCACCCCGGTCTTGAACGGTGCGCTCTGCACGCTCCATTGGTAGCCATTGCTTTGGCCGGACTCGTTCCAGCCGCTTTCATAGACCGAATCGCGCGAGTCCATGATGGACTGCGCCAGCTGCACCGCATATTGGTAACGATCGAGATCGCCGACGCTGCGCGCATTGCTGCCGGTGGCCCGGTAGATCATGCCCAATGAGATCGCCATGATGGACAGCGCCACCAGAATCTCCAGCAGGGTCATGCCACGCTGGCGCCGGGTCCGCCGGGACAGGGACGACTGCCGCCTCATTGGAACAAAGGCTCCTGGGTGACCCGGCCCGACAGCCAGTCCACCCGCAACCGCGTGCCGGCACCATTCTTGCGCAGAATCTCCACACTGCCGCCGGTCGAGCCGCCCGAGGCCAGGAACACGATCGAGGCCGAACTGTTGGGCACAAACTCGCGATCTGCCACCGTGGTGCGCAGATCCACGGTCTCTGGAATGTCCTTGACCGAGCCCGCATAACCGTAGTGCCGGGTCTGCAGGTCGACGGTAAAGCGCACTGGCTCACCTTGGGACACCGCAACGTACCGGGCCGAACGTAGTTGGCTGATCATTGTGCGCACGGTGTCACGGTACTGCACCCCGTCCTTGAGCCGGTCATAGGCGACCGGCGCCATCGCCACCACCAGGGCCATGATGGCGAACACCACCATCAGCTCGATCAAGGTAAAGCCTTGATGGGCTGCTGGGCGCTTTGCGGCGCGCGGGTGTCGGCTCAGCCATGGCAAGGCAGTCGGCACGGGGAGTTCCTGGTCAAACCTGAGAAGAAACGCAGGCCGGGTTACTGCGCGTTGCGCACATCGGCAGCTTCGCCTTCACCACCAGGCTGACCATCGGCGCCCAGCGACAGGATCTCCACCCGGCCACCGTTGTAGCTGTAACGGTAGGGATTGTTCCAAGGGTCATTGGGAACGCCGCCCGACAGATACGGACCGTTCCAGCCGCGCACATTGCCCGGCTGCTTGGCCAGCGCATCCAGACCTTCTTCGGTGGTCGGGTAGCGGCCGGTGTCCAGCTTGAAGATATCGAGTGCCTTTTGCAGGTCAGCAATCTGCACGCCCGCAGTCTTGGACTTGGCGCCGCCCAACTGGCTCAGCACCTTGGGGCCGACCAGACCGGCCAGCAAGGTCAGGATGGCCAGCACCACCAGCAGTTCGATCAGCGTAAAACCACGGCTCTTGCGTGGCGTCTTTTGGGTGAAAAAGGCCTTCATGGCGGGCTCTCCTTGCAGTATAAAAATTAAGCAGCCAGATCGTTGACGGACAGAATGCCCATCAGGATCGACACAATGATGGAGGCAATCATGATGCCCAGGACGAGGATCAGCACAGGCTCGATCATCGTCAGGGCGCGTTTGATGCCGGTTTCCACCTCGCGGTTCAATATATTCGACAGCTCCAGCATCATCGAGCCCAGGCGCCCGGTCTCTTCACCGACGCGCACCAGGTTCACCGCCAGCGGCTCGAACACCGTCGTGGTGTTCATCGCCTGCACCATCTTTCCGCCTTCCTTGACGATGGGCGGAATCTTGGCCAGCTCCGCCTGGATCAGGCGGTTGCTGACCGTATCGGTCGCAATATGCAGTGCCGTCAGCAACGGCACACCATTGCCCAGCAAGGTACCCAGCGAGCGCGAATACAGGGTCAGCTGGTACTTGAGCGCCAGGCGCCCCAGAATCGGCATGCGCAGCAACACGCCCTGCCACCACAACCGGCCCTTGGGCGAGCGCAGCCAGCTGCGCAGCAGGTAGACCACCGCCGCGCCACCGAGCAACACCACCCAGCCGTTCTTGCGGAACACCTGGCCAATGGTCATCACGATCTTGGTCGGCGTGGGCAGCGCATCACCCATGTCAGTGAACAGTTTCTCGAACTGCGGCACCACAAAGCCCAGCATCGCGATCAGCGACAGAATCGCGACCGCCACCAGAATCATCGGGTAGATGGTGGCCGAGACCACGCTTTCCTTGAGCGCGCGCTGGCGCTCCAGATGCTCTACCAGCCGCTGCAACACGGCCGACATCTGGCCGCTGGCCTCACCCGAGCGCACCATATTGATGTAGAAATCGCCAAACAGCTCCTGGTGCACCATCAGCGCCTTGGACAGCGGCACCCCGCCCTTGACCGCTTCGAGCACGCCGGTCAGCAGCTCGCGCATGCTCTCCTTGAAGGCCATGTCGATCAGCACGCGCAGTGCATTGTCCAGCGCGAGGCCGGCTTTGAGCATGATCGACAGCTCCGAGGTCATCGCCAGCACATCGGCGGCCTTGGCCGGGCCCTTTTGCGACTTGGTCGCCTTGGCCTTGCCAATCGCGCTGGCCGCAGCGGCCGGCTTGGCCCCTGCTGCCTTGGCCCCCGCGGGCATCAGTGCAGCAGCATCTGCCCCGTCGACAATGCGCACCGGCGTGAGCTTTTGCGCACGCAGGTGCTTTTGCACTGCCGCCGCATTGGGCGCTTGGAAAGTGCCGCGAACCTGCTCACCCGCAGCATTGATCGCGTGCCAGGCAAAATCAGCCATCGATCTGGTCCTGGGTGACGCGGGCGACTTCGTCCAACGTGGTCATGCCGGCGGCCACCTTGCGCAGGCCGTCCTCGTGCAGACTCAGCATGCCGGATTTGGCCGCCAGGTTGAACAGCTCGTTCGAATCCTTGCCCGCATTGATGGCATTGCGCATCGGCTCATCGAGCACGAAAAGCTCATGGATGCCGGTACGGCCCTTGTAGCCGGTCTGGCGGCAGGCGTTGCAGCCCACCGCACGGTAGATGGGCTGGCCCACTTCGCTGAAGCGCGCCAGGCCGGAGCGCTTGCGCACCTCCTCGCCAGGCTCGTAGGCCTCCTTGCAATTGCCGCACAAGGTGCGCACCAGGCGCTGGGCCAGCACGCCGTTGACAGAGGAGGTGATCAGGTAGCTCTCCACGCCCATGTCCTGCATACGAGTGATGGCACCGGCAGCGGTGTTGGTGTGCAGGGTAGACAGCACCAGGTGACCCGTCAGCGCGGACTGCACGGCAATCTGCGCCGTTTCACCGTCGCGCATTTCACCGATCATGATGATGTCCGGGTCCTGGCGCAGGATGGAGCGCAGCGCGTTGGCAAAGGTCAGGTTGATCTGGGCATGCACCTGGATCTGGTTGATCCCTTCGAGCTGGTACTCGACCGGGTCCTCCACGGTGATGATCTTGTTTTCCAGCGCATCGATCTTGGACAGCGCCGCATACAAGGTAGTGGTCTTGCCCGAACCCGTGGGCCCGGTCACCAGCAAAATGCCGTGCGGGCGGGCCAGCAGGTCGTTGAACTTGGACAGCGTGTCCTTCGCAAAGCCCATGGTTTCCAGCTGCAACCGCACGCTGGCGCGGTCCAGCACACGCATCACGATGCTCTCGCCATGCACGGTAGGCACGGTGGAGACCCGCAGGTCGAGCTCACGGCCCTTGACGCGCGTCTTGATGCGGCCGTCTTGCGGCAGCCGGCGCTCGGCAATGTCCAGATGCGCCATCAGCTTGACACGCGAGCCTACGGCCGCGGACAGGCGTGGCGGCACCAGTTCACCGGGGTGGATCACGCCATCGACGCGGTAGCGCACATGCAGGCCATCGTCAAAAGGCTCCAGGTGAATGTCAGACGCACGCAGATCGGTCACCTTGCCGATGATGCTGTTGACCAGGCGGATCACCGGCGCCTCGCTGGCCAGGTCCTTCAGATGCTCGACAAAGTCGCCGACATCGGAGCCGTCGCCAAACATGTCATCGCCGTCTTCCTCTTCGGCTTCCGGCTCAGGCTCCTGCAGCGCTTTTTCAATATCGGCCTGCAGTGCCAGATGCGGGCGAATCTGCAGACCGGTCGACATCTGCAGCGCCTTGATGACGAACGGATCCTGGGGCGAAGCCATCGCCACGTCCAGCACACCATCTTGCAGTTGCAACGGAAAGACGTGCTGCGACTGCTGGAACTCGGGCATCAGGCCCGGCACGCTGATCGCCTCGGCCGGAAAATCCGTACCCAAGGTGAAAGGAATCTGCAGCTGGGTGGCCAGCGTCTGCATCAAATCCGGCTCGGAGACCAGGCCCAGCTGGACCAGCACCTGGCCGATGAGGCTGCCCATCTCCTGCTGCGCCTGCAGCGCACGCTCCAGGTCGCGCGGCGACAGCTTGCCGGCCTGCACCAGCATCTCGCCCAGCAAAGGGCGGCGCCCGGACCCAAGGGCCAGGGCTGCGTCGCTGAAATCGTCAATGGTGCTGGTGCTCATGCGTCTATGGTCTCTGAAGCCTATGGCAGGCGTGGTATCCATCCCCTTAGCCTATAGGGCACCCAGTGTAGGGGCCAGGCATGGGAGACATTTGGTAGGAAAGGCAAACTCAGGCAAAAACATCGGCCTCGGCAAAGGCCTTGCCCTGCTGGTCCTTGGCCGACAGCTGTGGCTCCAGGCCGTTCAACTGCCAGTCAATCGACAACTGTGCATCATTCCAGATAATGCAGCGTTCGTGGGCCGGCGCGTAGTAATCTGTTGTTTTGTATAGAAACTCGGCGGTATCACTGACCACCACAAATCCATGTGCAAAACCGGGCGGCACCCACAGCTGGCGCTGGTTGTCTTCGCTCAGCTCGACGGCCACCCAGTGGCCGAAAGTCGCCGAGCTTTTGCGGATATCGACGGCCACATCAATCACCCGGCCTTGCACCACCCGCACCAGCTTGCCCTGCGCTTGCTCCAGCTGGTAGTGCAGGCCACGCAACACACCCCGGCTGCTCTTGCTGTGGTTGTCCTGCACAAAGTCATAGTGCCGGCCCACGGCGGCATCAAAAGCCCGCTGGTTGAAGCTCTCGTAGAAAAAACCGCGCGCATCGCCAAACACCTTGGGCTCGATGATCTTGACGTCCGGCAGTGCCGTATCAATCGCTTGCATGGCTTTACTCCCTGGGCTCCAGCAACAGCCGCTGCAGGTACTGGCCGTAGCCGTTCTTGGCCAAGGGTTTGGCCAGGGCCGCCAGTTGCTCGTCCCCGATATAGCCGCTGCGCCAGGCGATCTCTTCCGGGCAGGCAATCTTCAGGCCTTGGCGGCTTTCCAACGTAGCGATGAACTGGCCTGCATCCAACAGGCTGTCATGCGTGCCGGTATCCAGCCAGGCATAGCCCCGGCCCATGATCTCCACACTCAGCTGCCCCTGCTCCAGGTACAGGCGGTTCAGGTCGGTGATCTCCAGCTCGCCACGAGGCGATGGCTGGAGGCTTTTGGCCAGATCCACCACCTGGCTGTCATAGAAATACAAGCCCGTGACCGCGTAGTTGCTCTTGGGCTTGGCGGGCTTTTCCTCCAGCGACAACACCTTGCCCTGCTTGTCAAAGTCGGCCACGCCATAGCGCTCGGGGTCGGTCACATGGTAGGCAAAGACACTGGCGCCCGTATCACGCTGCATCGCGCTGGCCAGCAGCGTGTGGAAATCATGGCCATAGAATATGTTGTCACCCAGCACCAGCGCGCTCGGCGCACCGGCCAGAAAGTCCTCGCCAATCAGAAAGGCCTGCGCCAGCCCATCAGGGCTGGGCTGCACGGCGTATTCCAAGTGGATGCCCCACTGGCTGCCATCGCCCAGCAGCTGCTCGAAGCGCGGGGTGTCCTGCGGCGTGCTGATGATCAGGATCTCCTTGATCCCCGCCAGCATCAAGGTGGTCAGCGGGTAGTAGATCATCGGCTTGTCGTACACCGGCAGCAGCTGCTTGCTGACCGCCAGGGTGGCCGGGTGCAGGCGGGTGCCGGAGCCGCCCGCCAAAATGATGCCTTTGCGTGCTTGCACTGTCATGTTCAGAGAATCTCCTGCAGCATGCGTTGCACGCCGGTCTGCCAGTCGGGCAAATCCAGCGCAAAGCGCTGCTGCAATTTGTGGGTGTTCAAACGGGAATTGTGGGGGCGGCGCGCGGGGGTCGGGAAGGCCGAGGTGTCGACCGCCTGCACCTCCTGCGCGGTCAAATTGAGCGCCGGGTTGATCTTGCGCGCGGTTTCCAGCACAAAGCGGGCATAGCGGTTCCAGGTGGTTTCGCCACCCGCCACCAGATGGTAGATGCCGCTCAGGTCTTCGCCCGACGCCATGGCCGTGCGCAGCGCATGCGCGGTCACATCAGCGATCAGATCAGCACCGGTAGGCGCTCCCCACTGGTCATCGATGACGGCCAGCTTGTCGCGCTCCTGCGCCAGGCGCAGCATGGTCTTGGCAAAGTTGCCGCCGCGCGCTGCATACACCCAGCTGGTGCGAAAGATCAGATGCTTCACGCCGCTGGCGGCGATCTGTTGCTCGCCTTCGAGCTTGGTCTGGCCGTAGACCGACAGCGGGCCGGTGGCCTGGTCCTCTTGCCAGGACTGGTTGCCACCGCCATCGAAGACATAGTCGGTGCTGTAATGCACCAACCAGGCGCCCAGTGCCTGGGCCTCACGCGCCAGCACGCCCACGGCCTCGGCATTGATGGTACGAGCTGCCCCGGGCTCGCTCTCGGCCTTGTCCACGGCGGTATAGGCAGCCGCATTGACGATCACATCGGGCGCCAGCGCCCGCACGGTCTCGGCCAGTGCCCCGGGGCGCAGCAGGTCACCGCACAGCGGGGTGCTGGCACGGTCCAGCGCCACCACTTCGCCCAGTGGCAGCAGGCTGCGTTGCAGCTCCCAACCGACCTGGCCGTTCTTGCCCAACAACAGTATTTTCATCGCATCGTCCTGTAAGGCGCCCTGGCACGCAGCTGCCCGGCACGCCTGCGTCCCGCCGTCAGGCGTACTGTTTGCTGACCCAGTCCTTGTAGTCACCCGACTGCACCTGGGCCACCCAGTCCTGGTGGTCCAGGTACCACTGCACGGTCTTGCGGATACCGCTGTCAAAGGTTTCTGCAGGCTTCCAGCCCAGCTCCTTTTCCAGCTTGCGCGCATCGATCGCATAGCGGCGGTCATGGCCGGGGCGGTCCTTCACATAGCTGATCTGCTCGGCGTAGGAGCGGCCATCGGCGCGTGGGCGCTGCGCATCGAGCAGGCTGCAGACATGCTTGACGATGTCGATATTGGGCATCTCGTTCCAGCCGCCCACGTTGTAGGTCTCACCCGGACGGCCCGCTTCCAGCACGCGGCGGATGGCGCTGCAGTGGTCCTTGACGTAGAGCCAGTCACGGATCTGCATGCCGTCGCCATAGACCGGCAGGTGCTTGCCGGCCAGCGCATTGACGATCATCAGCGGGATCAGCTTCTCGGGGAAATGGTAGGGGCCGTAGTTGTTCGAGCAGTTGGTGGTCAGCACCGGCAGGCCGTAGGTATGGAACCAGGCGCGCACCAGGTGGTCGCTGGCGGCCTTGCTGGCGCTGTAGGGGCTGTTGGGCTCGTAGTTATGGGTTTCGGTGAAGGCCGGGTCGTCCTTCTCCAGGCTGCCGTAGACCTCGTCGGTCGAGACATGCAGAAAGCGGAAACCGTCCTTGCGTTCACCTTCGAGGCCACTCCAGTAGGCGCGCGCGGCTTCAAGCAGGCGCAGGGTACCGACCACATTGGTCTGGATGAAATCTTCGGGGCCGTGGATCGAGCGGTCCACATGGCTCTCGGCCGCAAAGTGCACGATGGCACGCGGCTGGTGCTCGGCCAGCAGGCGGTCGAGCAGTGCGCGGTCACCGATGTCGCCATGCACAAATTGGTGGCGGCTGTCGCCCTGCAGGCTTGCAAGGTTATGCAGATTACCCGCGTAGGTCAGCTTGTCGAGATTGACCACCGGTTCATCGGAACCCGCCAGCCAGTCCAACACAAAATTCGAGCCGATAAAGCCGGCGCCTCCGGTGACGAGAATCATGGTCAGTACAGGTAGTTCAACAAATAACCGTCCATTATCGCATTGCCCTTCCGCCACACCGCCGGGCCTTGGCCCATCCAGGGGCTATCGCTGTAACCGCATGTGGATAAGTGTCAGGCCGCCGAACCAAAACGGCTGCGGGCAATATGCAGCAGGCCGTCAAAAATCAGGTTCTCGACCAGTTCAAAGGGCCGGGTCATGCTCGGCATCATCTTCCAGCCCGCACCGCCTGTCATCACACAGGCAGGCTCCTGCCCGCAGTGGGCGGTCACATGCTGCACCATGCGTTCGACCGCACCAGCGATCGCATAGGTGCCGCCGCTGGTCAGCGCATCGCTGGTATTGGTGGGGAACGGCCGCACCTCGCCGGTAGGCACATGCAGCCCGGCGGTGCCCGACTCCAGTGCCTTGAGCATGATGCCGTGGCCCGGCAGGATCAAACCGCCCAGAAACTTGCCATCGGCATCAATGGCTTCGACAGTGACCGCCGTACCCACCATGACCACGACCACCGGGCGCTGGCGCCCCTGGGCCAGCACATGGTGCCAGGCGCCCACCATCGCCACCCAGCGGTCCGTGCCCAGGCGGCTGGGGTGGTCGTAGCCATTGGTCAGGCCCGCCTCGGCGTTGGAGGACACCACCCAGTTCGGCGCCAGATCCCAGATGTCCATCTGCGCCTGCACGCGGCGGCGCACCACATCGCCAGCTACCACGCAGCCGAGCATGTGTTGCGGCTCCGGCAACTCGGCCCAGCTGCCCTCGGCCAGACGCTCGATGTTGTCCAAAAACTCCACGCCATGGGCCAGCACAGCGGCGCCAGGTTGTGCTGCGTCATACATCGCCCACTTGAGGCGTGTGTTCCCTACGTCGATGGCCAGAAAATGCATGGGCGGCATTATCGGCCTTTTTAGCCGCCGGCCTTGTTGCCCGTGCAACATCCGCGCGGCGCCAAGGATGAACGGCCTCTGCACTGTGAATTTTTTTCAAGCGGTTCTGTCCGACTTCATACCTTTGCCATTCCCCTATATATTGAACGCTTCCTGTAACCAACCCTCTAGGAGTCACCATGGGACTGTTCAGCTTTATCAAGGAAGCCGGTGAAAAATTGTTTGGCGGCAAAGAAGCTGCTGCTGCGAGCGCACCGCAAGACCTGAACGCGGCGGCAGGCGCGGCCATCGAAAAATACATCGGCACCCAGAACCTGGGCGTCTCCGATGTGAAGGTCGCCTTCGACGCTGGCAAGGTCACCGTGACGGGTGTGGCACCCACCCAGGCTGCCAAGGAAAAGGTCACGCTGTGCTGCGGCAACGTCTCCAGCGTCAGCGACGTGGATAACCAGATGACCGTCACCAACCCCGAGCCAGAAGCCAAGTACTACGATGTGGTCTCGGGCGACACGCTGTCGGGCATCTCGAAGAAGATGTACGGCGATGCCAACAAGTACATGACCATCTTTGAGGCCAACAAGCCGATGCTGAGCGACCCCAACAAGATCTACCCCGGCCAGAAGCTGCGTATTCCTGCGCTGTAATCCAGGCCCAGCCCTGAATCGAAAATCCCGCACACGGCTCGGCCGGTGCGGGATTTTTTTATCCAGGCTAGCAGGTCAGTGGCCCTGCGCCTGCTTGAAACGATCCACCAGCTGCCGCAAATCCTGCTCCGCCTTGTAGATGACGGCCAGGTATTCGTGGTTGTTGATGCCCCAGAGTGAGGAATCCATATCGGTGGTGTGGGCCACCAGGAAAGGCAAGGTAGTGACGACCCGCATCTGCGCGCGGCCCTGCAGGTAGCTGTCGATGGTGTTGGTGTGCGGATCGCGCATCGACGAATCCCACTGCGCCAGTGCCTCCAATGCAGGCTGCGCGTAGATGTTGTGCACCATGCTGGTCATGCGGTCCAGCACCACAAAGGTCTCGCCGTCCTGCTCCTGCACCTCCAGCACCTGGGTACCCGGGTGGATCTTAGCGATCAGGCCGGCAAAGATATCCCACTCGCCAGGATGCGCGTCCAACCAGCCATCAATGCGTGCCCGGCGCTGGGCATAGTCGGGCGGCATCTCGACATCGTCTTCCATGATCTCCAGCTGCGCCACCCCGGTCTGCAAAGCCTTGCGTGCCAGATACTGGTAGCTCATGGCACAGCCCAACCAGCCAGGGCTGTAACGCACGCCGTCAAACACTTTCACCTCCGTCTGCAGGCCCGGCAGGGTCTGCTCGATGAAATGCGCACGGCGGCGCACGGTCTCGGGCATGCTCAGTACCATGCAGCGGCCTGGCAAGGGTTGCGACGAGGTCAGCGCCTCCCACTGTGCGGTGTCAATCCGTCCCAGCGCATAGAGGGCGCGCAGCACCATGAATTCGAACTGCTGGCCGCTGCGGGCAAGCTCGTCTGCCAGCCCACGCTGCACCTGCCCGGGCGCCTGCGCTTGCAGCTGCAGCATCTCCTGCACCGCCTGCACCATCGCCTGGGCATCGCCCACCGGCGTCACCCGCAGCGCGGGGTTGTCCAGCAAGGCCGCATGCTGGTGGATATCGGCACTGCTCTCGGTCACCACCGGCGTGCCCAGGCTCAGGCACTCGTAGACCCGGGTGGTCTCCAGCAGCGCACCTTCGTAGTAGTGGATGTTGACGACCACCCGCGCCTGGCGCACCGCCTGGCGCAAGGCATCGCCAAACAGATTGCCTTCGATGCGCACCGAGAACTGGCGCTGCAGCGCCTGCAGCATCTCCTGGCGGCGCGGGGCGTTGACATCGCCATAGAACAGCACGTCGCAGCCCGGTTCCACCTCCGGCAAAGCCGGCTCGCCGCAGTCCTGCAGCAGCTGCGAATACGCGGCGACGCCACCGATCGGCACCAGGAAGGTGTGCGGGTAACGAATTCCCTTGGTCTCCAGAAAGGCCAGATTGGCCGGCGCATAGTCCCAGGCGGACAGCGAGTTTTCCAAAATCGCCAGGTACTCGTCAGTGAACCAGCGCGGACTCACGCTTTGCTCCATCTGGAAGACGATACGCCTCTCCCCCGGGGGCAGCTGCTTGAACATCTGTGGGCAGACCACGATGTACATGTCCAGCCCAAAGCCTTCGGGGGGCACATCCTGGAACAGGCTCACCTCAAAGCCCGCCTTGCGCAGCACCCGGGCCAGCGCATGCGCGACAAACTGCGTGTGCGCTGTCGCCAAAATGCCGTAATGGCGGTTGCTGCCGGGCAGCAGTGCTACTGCGGGTATAGGCGCGCCACCGGCCTGGCGCATCTTGCGGCGCAGCGCGTGGCGCACACGCCGAACCATGGCGGGCTCATAGGGCGCCAGTTTCTGCTTGATGCGGAACACGGCACGCTTGCATTTGCGCAGCAAATCGGTGAGCCGCCACAGCGGCGACAGCTGGCGCGCCAGCGCCTGCATCTGCTGGGTCTGCTGCTCGATCTGCCACTGCTTCTGGGTGAGGTCCTGCTGCAGTGCCAGCAGCTTGATGTCTTGCTGCTGCTGGCGCGCCGTCAGCCACTGGGCCTGGGCCTGGGCTTGCTCCAGCGCATTCTGGCTGTGCTGGGCCTGGGCCTGGGAGCCCTCCAGATGCGCACGCAGCTGCTCGCGCTCCAGCTCCAGGCTGCGGATATCGCCATCGAGCTTCTCGATCCAGCTGTGGCGCTGCTGGCCGGCCGTTTCCAGCGTCTGGATATGCTGCTGCCGATCACCCAGCGCATGCTGCAGCGCCATCATCTCGGCCTTGACCTCCAGCCGTGCTCCCAGCGCCGCAAACACCCGGCAGACCTCGCGCTGAAACACCGCATCACCGCGGTCACACAGCCGGCGCAGCAACGCAGGCTGCTGCGCGCCCACCAGCAGCACGCCCAGGCCATTGCTGTGCGGAAAGTGCAGGCTCGGGTAACGCCCCTCCAGCTCCGCCCAGAGCTGGTGCACGCCAAAGTCATCACGGTGCACATTGCTGTCGTGAAACAGCACCACGCCGCGCTCGCTCAGCTTGGGCAGCCAGGTCTCGAAATCATGGCGCACTGCCTCGTAAGTGTGCAGGCCATCGATATGCAGCACATCGACACTGCCATCGGCAAAGCTGGGCAGGGCTTCGTCAAAGCGCATGCGCATCAAGGTCGAGAACTGGGTGTAGTGCGGGTCATGGGCCTGGCGCAGGCTGGCATAAATGCGCTCGCCGTAGGCGCCGGCATGCGCATCGCCCTCCCAGGTGTCGACCGCATAGGCGCGCGTCATCAAGCCTTGCTCGGCAATGGCCTGGCAAAAAGCCAGGTAGGAGATGCCGGAATACGCCCCCAACTCCACCAGACTGCGCGGCTGCGCCACCGCCATCAGCCATGCGGCAAACGGAATATGCCCCGCCCAAGGCGCGGGGTGGGTCAGATGGTAGGGCTCCAACAAGGCGGCGGGAAGCAGCCAATCATAGTCGGCGCGTGCCTGCACCGGGAAGTCTGTCATACGGTTCATGGGGAAGAGGTTTCCTGTTGCGCCTGGCCGGCCTGCAGCACGATGGACCGCATCGGAATGCCAAGCAGACCGGTGGCCATGTTCGTGGATTCGGACTTGAAGTGCAGCGCATCCTGGATCCAGTGTTGCTGCACATGGTCGTGCTGCGAGCCATCGGCCAGCGCGACGTCGATCGCGTAATGGCCCACCGGCATCCGGGGCATGTCAAAACTGAACTCGGCCTGCAGGACCTGGCCGCTGCTACAGGCCACGGGCTGGCCCAGATAGCTCAAATAGCTGTTGTCGCCAAAAACCGCCTGGCCGGTGCGGTCCTTGACCACAAAGCCGACGATGGGCGAAGCCAGGGGCTGGTGGCACTGCGCCTGAATGCGCAAGACCACCGGCTCACCCCCCACCACCCAGTGCAAGGGTCGCTGCTGCGTATCCATCAGCCAGGCGCCAGTGATGCGAGCGCCACCCAGGCCGAACGAAGGCGCCTCGGGGTTGAAGCGAAACACCTCAATGTCATTGCGCAGCGGCTCTGCGCGGAAGAAATCGCGCCGCTGGTCATGCCAGGGCAGGCTGGCGTCGAACACAGGTGCTGCTGGTGGCGCTGCTGCCGCCGGGCCACTGCCCTGCTCGGCCTCATAGCAGGCCTGCATGTAGCGGTCGCAGACCTCCTTGGTCGGTCCGATCTGCATCACCTGGCCCTTGTCGATCCAGACCACGCGGTCGCACAGGCTCTTGATGGCAGCCGTATCGTGGCTGACAAAAAGCAAGGTGCCCCGCTCCATGAAGCTGCGCAGAAAACGCATGCACTTCTGGGTGAACACCGCATCGCCCACCGCCAGTGCCTCGTCGACCACCAGGATATCGGCGTCCACATGCGCAATCACCGCAAAGGCCAGCCGCACATACATGCCGCTGGAATAGGTCTTGACCGGCTGGTCGATGAACTCGCCAATATCGGCAAAGGCGGCAATCGAGTCAAAGCGCTCGGCGATCTGTGCATCGCTCAGCCCCAGCAGTGCCGCGTTCATCACCACATTGTCCCGGCCCGAGAACTCGGGGTTGAAGCCGGCGCCCAGCTCCAGCAGCGCGGCGATGCGGCCGTGGGTGGTCACCGCGCCGCAGCTGGGCGCCAAGGTGCCGCAGACCATCTGCAAGAAGGTGGATTTGCCCGAGCCATTGCGGCCGATGATGCCAATGGTCTCACCCCTGGCCACCTGCAGGTCCAGCCCGCGCAGCGCCCAAAACTCCCGGTGGTAGGGCTTGGCCTCACGCCCCAGCAGGCGCGAGAGGCGCGGCATCACAAACTGCCGCAAGCGGTCGCCGGGCGCGTCATAGATATGGAAGCACTTGCCCAGGCCCTGTACGTCCAGTGCCAGAGATTCAGAGGACATCGGCAAATCCCTTGCGCGTCTTCTGGAACCAGGCGAAGCCCAGCCAGGCCACCAGGCTGCAGGCCAGCATGCTGATCGCCCAGCCGGTCCAGTCCGGCATGCGGCCCCAGATCAGCACGGCGCGCGTCTGTTCAATGAAAAAAGTCAGCGGATTGAGCCACATCGCGGTTTGAAAGCTGGCAGGCAGTGCATGCACCGGGAAGAAAATCGGCGAGATGAACATCAGCATGGTCGTCATCACGCCGGTGATCTGCTTGAGATCGCGGGCAAATACACCCAGCGACGCAAAGAACCAGCCCACGCCGACACTGAGCAGCACCAAGGGCATCCAGACCACCGGCAGCAGCACGGCGGTCAGCGGGATCTTGCCATTGAGCACCAAAAGCGCCACCAGCAGTACCGCAAGGCTGGCCAGCGCCTGGAACAGGGCCGAGCAGACGGCCACCACCACCAGAATCTCCAGCGGGAACACCACGCGCTTGACGTAGTTCACATTGGCCAGCACCAGATGGGGCGCGCGGTTGAGCACATCGGAAAACAGTCCGTAGACGATCAGTCCGGCAAACAGCACCATCGCGAACTGGGTCTTGGACTCCGGCCCCTCACCCCAGCGCGCCT
Organism: uncultured Comamonas sp.; assembly: GCF_964277875.1. Lineage (NCBI taxonomy): Bacteria > Pseudomonadati > Pseudomonadota > Betaproteobacteria > Burkholderiales > Comamonadaceae > Comamonas > uncultured Comamonas sp. The sequence continues at coordinate 123,957 of NZ_CAXYJV010000010.1, read as the reverse complement.
TGAACACCACGGAGAACACGAAGGTGTAGATCACCAGCATGGACAGCGGTATCAGCACCGCCCACAGCCATCCGCCTAGCGATCCCTTGAAGCGCTCACTCACTTCACGACGCGTCATCTTGACCACCAGCGGCCAGTGCACACGCACGCTATCCACCAATGCGCGCGCAGAGGCGGCGCTGCCTACACCGACAGTCAATGTGTCACTCCATCCATCATGAGGCGGACAAGTTTACAGGGTCAGCCGTATTCCGACTGCCTCGCAAGCAGCCCGGTTACAAGCAGCGACGATTACGGCGCTCATTGGGACCAGGGCAAACCCTGGTAACGCCAGCCCCCGAGCTGCCCGCGTTGACCTTGGGCATTCGCATCGCCCTCAAAGCCCTGCAGGATGTTGTAGGCCTCCAGCCCCAACTGGCTGGCGCGCTGCGCCGCCGCTACCGAGCGCACCCCGCTGCGGCACAGCAGCACGATCTTGGCGCCCGGCGCCCGCTGGGCCAGTGCCAGCAGTTGGGCATCGAAATCGGGGTTCATCGCCATATCCGGCCACTGCTTCCAGGCAATGGCTACGGCGCCGGGCACCTGCCCGACCCAGGCACGTTCTGCATCCGTGCGCACATCGACCAGCACGGCCTGCTGGTTTTGCACCCAGTGCCAGGCCAGCCGGGCACCAATATCACCGGCATAGCCATTGGCAGGCACGATGGTCTGCTGTTCTGCGGTCAAGCTCATAGACACCTCTTCAATAGTGCGGGTAGGTCCAGCCCCGCTACGCTGCCCGGTCCCAGGGCGGGGCCGGCATGTCCTTCAGTTGCTGGCGCAGCGCGCGGTGGTCAGGCACCACCTCGGCCACGGTGTCCCAAAAACGGGGGCTGTGGTCCATCACCCGCAAATGGGCCAGCTCATGGGCCACCACATAGTCGATGACGGCCGGCGCATAGTGCATCAGCCGCCAGTTCAGCCGGATCGATCCATCGGACTTGGCGCTGCCCCAGCGCGTCTCGGCACTCGACAGGCGCAAGCTGGTGTAGTGCACCCCCAGCAGCGGCGCAAAATGGGCCAGCCGCGCCAGGAAATGCTGACGTGCACTCTGGATGAACCAGGCCTGCACCAGATCACGAATCTGCGTGCGCCCCGCACTGGGAGGCAGCGCCAGGTACAGGCGCGAGGGCGAGCCCGGCACGTCTTCCTCGACCCGCCAGACCGCCCCCGAGCGCGCCACGCGCTGCTCACTGTCCACCACCAGTTGCAGTGGCTGCCCTAGAAACGGCAGGCTGGCGCCGTCTTCCCACTGGATGCTGGCGCTCAGGCTGCTGGCACGCCGCTGCTGCATTTCGGCGATCTTGCGCACAATCCAGCCGGCCTTGTCCTGCAGCGCTTCGTCAATGCCCGGTTGCGTCACCCAGCGCGGCGCACGCACGACCAACCCGTCTTCGCTCACCACAAAGCCAATGCTGCGCCGCTTGGCGCGCTGGAGCAAGTAGGCCACCCGCTGGCCTTGCAACAGAATGCTGCGATTGGCAGCGGGGTGCGCCTGCAAGGAGGCCGGTGCTGCCGGGGCTGCGGGGCGGGCGACCGGTGCGGGAGGCGGCACTGGCAGGCGCAGCGGAGGCGCCGCAGGCGCGGAATCGGGCAGTGACACCGGCCTGGCATCCGCTATCGCCGCGGCCGCTGGAGGCGGTGGCGGCACCGGCGCTGCAGCGGCAGCCGGCTCGCTGCGCTCCCACAGGTCCAGCGCCATCTGCACCAGGCGACGCACATCAACCATGGCCATACCCCGTTCTGCGGCAGAACCTCAGCAAGGCGCGCTCAGCGGCGGACACAGCAGCCATTGTCCTTTAGTGGGCGGCCGCACCCGGCCCGGCAGCTGCGGACGGTGCCGCCGCCACTGCCGTTGCAGGCGCCTGCAGCGCAGGCTTGCCCACATAGGCCTCCGGGTCCAGGCGGCGCATTTCGGACTCGATCCAGTACTCCACCTCCGCCATCAACTCATCATGCTTGCGGCCCTGGCTGTCGATAGGCTTGCCGACGGACACATCGACAATGCCTGGCGTCTTGACAAAAGCCTTGCGCGGCCAGCATTTGGCAGAGGTCACCGCAATCGGCACCACCCGGGCACCGGCCATGATCGCCAGGCGTGTCGCGCCCGTCTTGTACTCGCCGCTTTCACCGCGAGCAATGCGCGTGCCTTCGGGGAACATAATCACCCAGATGCCCAGGCCCAGCAGGCGCTTGCCCTGCTCCACCACCTTGTGGAACGCGCGGCTGCCGTCCTTGCGGTCGATATGGATCATGTCCAGGCTGCCGATGGACCAGCCAAAGAAAGGAATCTTCAGCAACTCCTTTTTGAACACATAGGCCAGCGGCGTCGGCATGATGGCGGGCATCAGAAAGGTCTCAAAGGTCGACTGGTGCTTGCACAGCAGCACCACACCCTTGTCACTGCCGGGCTGGCCGGCGACGGGCAGATTCTCCATGCCCTGGGTGCGCACCCGAATGCCGCAGAACCAGCCAGCGCTGTCTGCCGACAGCTTGAGCCAGCGGCGCGCCACTGCATAACGGGCCCGGCTGCTGGCACCGCACACCCGCAGCAGCAGGATGGTCAGGGTGTAGGGGATCACCGTCAGGCTCATGAAGAGCGTGTGCAGAATCGATCGGATCAGAGACATGGAGCAAGTAGGAAAGCAGGGAGAACGCAAAAAGTCGGGACTTCGGCTGGCAATGTCGGCAGGCCCAACTGCAAGCCAGGAACCGGCGCAGCTGCATCATGCAGCAAGCGCTGGACCGATGCGTTGGCACGTGCATCAGCGGGATCAGGACAGCGGTCGGCCCTGCCCGCCAGGGAACGGCTGTGAATCATATCGGAAGCTGAAGCCCCCGTGCGCTGCAAATGCAGCTGACGCGCAGCGCATGCTTGCGGAAGTTCCCGTTGAAGCACTATTTTTTCCAATGCCATCAAAGAATTGCAGTGGATAACTCAGCTGTTTAACGAGAAATTGTGGATAAGCGCAGCGGGGTCTGGATCCCGCTCAGGCCCGGGCACCGCACCGGAGCAAGCACTTATACACACAATGTGGAAAGCAGGCCCTTTAGCACAATATCCTGCGGCTATCGGGCGCATGCAGCGAACAAAAAATATAACCCAATGAAAGATATATATAAAAAAATTTTGCCAGCGCTTATGCCAAGCCATTGGACAATGTGTGGTAATTCTGATCCAGATCAGACAGCCGATATTTCAACAAAGTTATCCACAGAAATCGAAGCCAGCTATTGATTTCTCTTGTGATTTGCCTTGTGTATAAGTTCTTTGGTTTGTTACCGGGTGGCCGTACCCCCGGGCGCAATCAGGATAAACACCGTACTGGAAGGCTCGGGCACCTGTGTGAACTGGGGCAGTGCCATGCCGGGCCAGTCGCTACACTCGGAGCTCCCCCGCACCACCGATCCTTGCGCCTTGATTCTGCTGTCCATCGCCGTCCACACGCCCGCCTACAGCGCCATCAGCGCGGCCAGTGAACTGCTCACCTACTGCGCCGACCAGCCACTGCCCCCCGGCACCCTGGTGCGGGTGCCCCTGGGCAAGCGGGAAGTGATGGGGGTCGTCTGGGGCATCGACACCGCTTTTGCTGGCGACCCGGAAAAGATCAAGCCCATCACCGCAGTGCTCGAAGCCATCGCCCCCTTGCCCGAAAGTTGGCTGCGTTTAGTGCACTTTGCGGCCCGTTATTACCAACGCAGTTTGGGTGAAATGGCGATTGCAACGCTGCCTCCGGCGTTGCGAGACCTGACCGTGGAGCAATGGGCGCGGCGCCTCAAACGCAAGAAAAAGGCTCCGAGCGGTGATATCGCTGCTGACCAAGCCCTGGCCTTGAGCCAGGAGCAGATGGAAGTTTGTACCCAGATAGATAAAAATACAGGACCTTTTCTGCTTTTTGGCAGCACGGGCAGCGGAAAGACCGAGGTCTATCTGCACCAGGCGCAGGCCTTGTTGCAGCGCGATCCCCGCGCCCAGGTCCTGGTGATGGTGCCGGAAATCAACCTCACGCCGCAACTGGAAGCGCGGTTCCAGGCGCGCTTTTCAGCGACGCTGGGCCCCGACGCGGTCGTCAGCATGCACAGCGGGATGACCGCAGCGCAGCGCCTCAAAAGCTGGCTCGCCGCCCACACCGGCCAGGCCCGCATCGTGCTGGGCACGCGCATGGCCGTGTTTGCCTCCATGCCGCATCTGCAGCTGCTGATCGTCGATGAAGAACATGACGCTAGCTACAAGCAGCAGGAAGGGGCGCGTTACTCGGCACGCGACCTGGCCATCTGGCGCGGCCATGACCTGCAAGCCCAGGTGATCCTCGGCTCGGCCACCCCGTCGCTCGAGAGCTGGTGGGCCAGCCGCCCTGCCAGCGGCAAGGATGCGGGCGGCCGCTACCTGCGGCTGGCCATGCCCAGCCGCATTGGCGCCGGGCAGATGCCCCGGCTGCGCCTCGTCGATATGCGCCAGCAGCCGCGCCAGACACTGTTCTCACCCGCGCTTGTGCAAGCCATCACGCAGCGCGTGGAGCGCGGCGAGCAAGCGCTGGTGCTGCTCAACCGGCGCGGATTTGCGCCCGTGCTGTTCTGCGGTGACTGCGGGTGGAAAAGCGATTGCCCGCACTGCAGCGCGCACCAGGTCTTCCACAAGGTGGACCGTACGCTGCGCTGCCACCACTGCGGTTACAGCCAGCGCGTGCCACTGGCCTGCCCCAGCTGTGGCAACCCGGACATCCTGCCGCTGGGCAAAGGCACCGAGCAGCTCGAAGAAGCACTCGAGCGCCTGCTGCGCAATGTGCAGCGCCCCGACAGCCAGCCGGCCCGCATCGCCCGCATCGATGCCGACACCACCAAGGCAAAAGGCGCGCTGGCAGAAAAAATGGCTGATGTGCATGCCGGCGATGTCGATGTGCTGGTCGGCACGCAAATGGTCGCCAAGGGCCATGATTTCCGGCGCGTGACCCTGGTCGCCGCCGTGCAGCCCGATGATGCGCTGATGTCCAGCGACTTTCGTGCGCCCGAGCGGCTGTTCTCGCTGCTGCTGCAGGCCGCCGGCCGCGCCGGGCGCGATGCCGCCTATGTCGCCGCCCAGGGCAGCGCGGTGGAGATGTGGCTGCAGACGCAGCAGCCCGAGCATGCCGTCTACCAGGCCCTGCGCCAGTGGGACTACAGCGGCTTTGCCGCCCAGCAGCTCCAGGAGCGGCGCGATGCAGCCATGCCCCCGTTTGCCCACCAGGCCATCATCCGCGCTGATGCCCGCTCGCAACAGGAAGCCCAGGCCTTTTTGCGCGCCGCTTCGGAGCTGGCGCAGAGCCAGCAGCTGCTGGAAGGCAGCGAGGTCTTTGTCTACCCGCCGATTCCGCTGTCCATGCAGCGGGTCGCCAACGTGGAGCGGGCCCAGATGCTGATCGAAAGTCCGTCACGCAAGGCCTTGCAGCAGTTCCTGCGTGCCTGGCAGCCCTGCCTGCACTGGTTGCGCGCGCACCCGGAGCACAAGGGTCTGGTGCGCTGGCTGGTCGATGTCGACCCTCAGGCCATCTGAAACGCGGCGCAGCGCCCTCAGACCAGCCAGCTGACCGCCGCCGAAAAGCTGACAAAGGCCAGCGCGGTGCTGACCAGGATGATGTGCGCAATGCGCCCATTGTGGGCGCCATAGCGTCCGGCCAGCAGGGTGACATTGCTGGCGCTCGGCAATGCCGCCACCAGCGCCACGACCAGCAACGCAAAGCGGTTGATCGGCAGCCCTGCGGCGATGGCGGCGTGGCCCAGGCCCAGCACCAGCAGCGGATGCACGAAGAGCTTGACCAGCGCCAGCGGCACATAGCTGGCGGGCGTGGCGTGCTCTTCTTCCACCATCTTGGAGCGGGCCAGCACCGCGCCCACGGCAAACAACGCCACCGGTGTCGCAGCGCTGCCCAGCAGGCCAGCGGTCTGGTCCAGCGCCTGGGGCAGCTTCCACTCCATGAACGAGGCCAGCGCGCCCAGCAAGATGGCCCAGGGCATGGGGTTGGTGAGCACGCCTTTGAGCGCCTTGAGCAACGCTGCCCGCGCATTGCCTGCGGCGCCATCCATGCGCGACAGTGCCAGGCACAGCGAGGTGGTGAACACCATGTCCACCAGCATGGTCACGATCGCCGGGCCGGCTGCCGCTTCGCCCAGCAGCGCCACCAGGAGCGGCAGGCCCATGAAACCGGTATTGGGAAAGGCCGTCACCAGGGCGCCAAAGGCACTGTTGTTCCAGTCCATGCCGCGCAGGCGCGCGCCCGCCACGCAGCCGGCCACCAGCAGCAACTGGCACAGCACATACAGCAGCAGAATGGGCAGGTTCATCAGTTGCGCAAAGGGCAGCGATGAGCCGGCCTTGTACAGCATGCAAGGCAGCGCAAAGTACAGCACAAAGGCATTCACGCCGGCAATCGCTGGCAGCGGGAAGATGCCGCGCCGCGTGGCCGCAAAGCCGCACAGCACCAGCGCAAAGAATGGAAAGGTGACGAGGAAGACGGACAGCACAGCTCGATTGTGCCCAGAATGCGCCAGCGCAGATGTAGCGAGAGGGACCGGCAGCGATGCGCCCGCCCCCTAAAAGAAAAGACCGGCCATACGCAGGGTCGGTCTTGTCAGGCGCTGATCCGGCAGAAAGCCGTATCAGCGCCTGGAACGATCTTAAAACCTAGATCGTCACCAGCTTTTCCACTTCCGCGCATTTGCGCCGGGCCAGTGCCAGGTTGCTGCGCTGCTTGTCCAGCACCAGGTACAGGAACAGGCCTTCCTTCTGCGCTACCGGGCGGATGATGTGGTATTGCGAGCCCAACGTGATCAGGATGTCGTCGATGGAGTCCTGCAGCCCCAGCGATTTCATCGTCTTGAGCTTGGCCCGCACCACCTCGGTGTTGCCCGCCGCTGCCAGCTCCAGATCCAGACCGGATCCCGCACTGCCCAGCAGCATGCCGCTGCCACTGTCGACCAATGCGGCGCACATCGCGCCATCGACCGTCAAAAGTTGCGTCAACGCTTCTTGAACCGATGCCATCTCACTCCCCCTTTGCACACTGGCGGATTATCGTGACCACTGCAGGCGGCCAGTGCGGCGCCCCAGCGGTTATCCACAGCCGGGGCCTGGAACGGCCCCACGCTGTCAGACTTTATTCATCTCGGCGCCCACCTCGGCGGCTGCCCACAGCACACGACCGAGGATCGCATTGGTATCGAGCACCATGCACAGGATGCAAGGAAACTCGGAGGTGACCGACTGGAACACGACCACGCCGGTCTCGGTCTCAAAGGTCAGCCGCTTGCAGCCGGTGTGGTTGATCTCCCGGCCCACGGCACGAGCCATCGCCATCAGAGATCCCGCCATCGCCGACAGGCGATTGAGCTGCAGCTCGCTGTTGGTGCGCAACGACGCAATTTCAAATCCATCGGGCGTACTCAGCAGTGCCACGCGTACACCATCAACAGGGCCAATATACCTATCAAGGGCCTGCTGGCCTGCCTTGACGACCTGGGCAGGGATCAGAGGTTGAGATGCAGTCATGAATTCTCGCTTTGCAGAGACAGCATGGAAACAAGGACGCTCATCGCATCCAGCAGCTGCCCACGGTCGCGTGGATCGGCTTCCAGAACGGGAATCACCCCATGGCCCGCAGAATACACGCCTTGGGCGAATGTTTCAATTTGTTGTGTTGTTGCCGGACGTGCGCTCAGCACCAGCGCAACAGGTGGGCGCGGCAGCTGCCGGATTTCGTCCAGGATGCGGTTGGTCTCGGCCAGACTGTTGGGGCTGTTCACATCGGTCATGATGAACACACCCATCGACACGGACAGCACCCATTGGCGCACAAAGCTGAAACGCTCCTGGCCCGGGCAACCGCAGATCTGCACCACTTCGCCACCGCCCAGATCGATCTCGCCGAACTCGGTGCCGACCGTGGTGAGCTCCTTGCTATGGGCGGCCAGATCCAGGTTGCGGACATCGGAGCTGGACATCAGCGCACCGCACAGTGAGCGCACTGCGGTCGTCTTGCCAATGCCCATGGGCCCGCACAGCGCAATGCGCGGCATCTTGTGCGGCCCTGTTCCGCCTGATTCTTGGTTCATCCCGGCTTACCTCCCCCTCGTATCCATCGCCCTAAACGGCTGAGCAATCCTTTGGAGTGTAGCGGCTCGCGGGGATGGGAGGGGGAAGAAGCGGCGGGAATTGCCGGAAGCGCGACGCCGCGCAGTACGCCGCGGCGGCCCAGCTCCACCAGCAGGCCTCGCGCCACCATCGTATCGAGCCCGCTGTGCAGACACAGCTGGGCAATGGACACGGGTTCACGCGACAGCAGGGCCAGCGCACGGATGCAGGCCCCGGTATTGAAAGGTGCGCCTACGGATACCCAGGATTTGAGCTGGTAGCGGAACTCCTGTGGGGTAGCAGCGGCTGGCTGCGCAGCGGCCTGCTCCGACTCCTTGCGCATGACCTTGTTGCGCGCATCCCAGTCGAGCAGGAAGACTGCCGCACGGTCGAACATGTCGATCAGATCGCTCAAGGTGTAGTTCGCATCGAGCCGGCCCACCCAGGTGGCACCGTCGAGCATCGCGGTCTTGACCTGTCCGATGCAGACGACGCAGGGCGCCTTGCCCAGCGACGAGATCGCATCGGCCATGCCCTGGTCCAGCACAATCAGCTGGGCGCGATCCCGCGGCACTTCCTTCCATGGGAGCACCGATTTGCGCGACGCCACGCCATACAGCTGCTCAAAGCGGTGGCGGCTGTTGGGAGTGAGCAATTCTGCGGAAATACCGGCGGTCTGCATGGCGATTAATTTACACTTTTATTGTCTTAATTTATAAGGTTTGCCACTTGGCAGAAGCAATGCTATCGGCATTCTAGAAGCTTGCTCGTCAGACGCAAGCTTTTCTCCGCAGGTTTTACCATCTGCTCTACATTCATTGACAATTACAGGCCGACTGTGGTTTTTTATGTAAGCAAATCTATGAAAACCAAAGGCCTGAATCTGCAGCCGCGCGCAGTTGCGGCTATTCTTCTGCGCTTTCCTTATTGATCTGCAAAGGTTCTTCCGCCACCATGGCCGCTGGTCTCAATCTCGCTCAATTACAAGCCGTGCATTACACCCAGGGCCCCTGCCTGGTGCTGGCCGGCGCCGGATCGGGCAAGACCCGGGTGATCACGCACAAGATCGCCCGTCTGATCGAGACCGGCATGGCGCCCCGCAAGATTGCCGCGATCACCTTCACGAACAAGGCCGCCTCCGAAATGCGCGAGCGCGCCAAGAGCCTCATCGGCCGCCAGGCCAAGGATGTGCTGGTCTGCACCTTCCACGCGCTAGGGGTGAAGATGGTGCGCGAGGACGGCCATGTGCTGGGGCTCAAGCCGCAGTTCAGCATTCTCGACAGCGACGATGTGGTCGGCATCCTCAAGGACGCGGCCGGCGGCACCGCCGACGTGGCCACCGCACGCCAGTGGCAGTGGACCATCAGCAAGTGGAAGAACATGGGCCTCGACTACAAGGAGGCACTGGCCCAGGCCGCCGATGACAACGAGCGCGCCATTGCCGTGCTGATGCAGCGCTATGACGAGCGGCTGACCGCCTACCAGAGCGTGGACTTTGACGACCTGATCGGCATGCCGCTGCGGCTGCTGCGCGACCACCCCGAGGTCCGAGCCAAATGGCAGACCAACCTGGGCCATGTGCTGGTCGATGAGTACCAGGACACCAATGCCACCCAGTACGAGCTGCTCAAGCTGCTGGTGGGTGAGCGCGGCCACCTCACCGCCGTGGGCGATGACGACCAGAGCATCTACGGCTGGCGCGGCGCGACCCTCGACAACCTCAAGAAGCTGCCGGTCGACTACCCCCAGCTCAAGGTCATCAAGCTCGAGCAGAACTACCGCTCGACCAGCGCCATCCTGCGTGCCGCCAACAATGTGATCCAGCCCAATCCCAAGCTGTTTCCCAAGACCTTGTTTTCCGAGCTGGGCGAGGGAGAGCCGGTGCGCATTGTCGACTGCGACTCGGAAGAACATGAGGCCGAGCGCGCCGTCGCCCGCATCCTGAGCCTGCGCGCTGCGGCCAACCCGCCGCCGGACTGGAAGAATTTCGCCATCCTCTACCGCGCCAACCACCAGGCCAAACCCTTCGAGAAGGCGTTGCGCAAGGCCAATGTGCCCTACAAGGTCTCGGGCGGCACCAGCTTTTTCGACCGCGCCGAGATCCGCGACCTCTGCGCCTGGTTCAGGCTGTGGATCAACAACGACGACGATCCGGCCTTTCTGCGCGCGATCACCAACCCTAAGCGCGGCATCGGCCACACCACCTTGGGCCGCCTGGGCGAGTTCTCCAAGGCCCACCATTGCAGCATGTTTGGTGCGCTGTTCAATGCCATGCTGGAAGACGCGATGCCCGCCAAGGGGCGCGAGAGCCTGCTGGAGTTTGGCCGCTATATCAACGACCTCGAATACCGCGCCCGCCAGACCCGGGGGGCCGAGGAATCACTGGCCTTTCTGCTCGACTGGCTCAAGGAGATCGGCTACGAGCAGCATCTCTATGACGCCGAAGACAGCGAGAAGGTCGCTGCCGCCCGCTGGACCAATGTGCTGGAGTTCTGCGACTGGATGGCCCAGCGCGCCGGTGGCCAGACCACGACGGCGGCCGACACCACGACGGTGAGCGAGTCCAAGAGCTTGCTCGAAGTCTCGCAGACCATCGCGCTGCTGTCGACCATCAGCGAGCGCGAGAAGGAGCAGGACATGGTGATCCTGTCCACCCTGCATGCCAGCAAGGGCCTGGAATGGCCGCATGTGATGCTGATCGGCGTCAACGAAGGGCTGCTGCCCTTCAAGCTCGACGATGATGATGGCCGCCAGCAAAAGGTCAGCGACGACACCGCACAGCGCCTGCAGGAAGAGCGCCGCCTGATGTATGTCGGCATCACGCGCGCCCAGCGCTCGCTGGCGGTGAGCTGGACCAAGCGGCGCAAAAAGGGGCGCGAGCTGGTCTCTGCGCTGCCCAGCCGCTTCATCGCCGAGATGGGACTGGACAGCAGCACCGCCCGCGAAGACCCGCGCGAGAAACTGCGCAAACTGCGCGAAGAGTTCGCCGCGCGCAAGGCCCAGAGCAGCGCCGCCACCAGCCCTGATTCGAACTGAGTATCCATGACCAAGACCCTGATCCTGACCGCTTTCTGCGCTGCACTGGCCAGCGCCTGCACCAGCGCCCCAGCCACCCGCCCCGCCTGTCCTACCGCCATGCAGATGGAGCAGCCCGAGCTGCTGGGCCTCTGGCAGGCCGAACTGCCCGGCCTGCCCGGTCCGGTAACTTTGCAGCTGGCGCCCCACCCCGAATGGAACGGCACCGTCAAAGGCCAGATCCAGCGGCCCGGCGGCACGGCCATCGTCGTCGGAGATGTAGACAAGGGCAAGCTGACGATGGAAGAGTCCGCCGATGGCAAAAAAGTATCGGGCACCTGGCTGGGCGAAGTGGTCGACGGCAGCTGCGGCCGCGAGATCCGGGGCGAATGGTTGGATGCCAACGACAACAGCCACGCATTCGTCATGCGCAAGCCATCGAAAACGCCTCAATCGCCGCAATAATGGACAACCGCGCAGCCGTCCCAGCCACGCGTCCTACCTCTCCTTCCTCGACCATGACAACAACAAAATTTCTGCGCTCGCCAGCCCCGCTGGCGGCGAGCCTGCTGATGGCCGGTCTGCCGCTGGGCAGCTTCGCGCAAACCCCGGCCGCTGCCAGCAGCTCGGCGCCTGCCGCAACCGTGTGGCAGCAGTGCACCGCGCTCAGCGACGGCAACGCCCGCCTGGCCTGCTTTGACCAATGGGCGCAGCAGCAGTCGCAGCAGCCCCTGGCCAGCCCGCAAGGGCAGGCCGTGGCCACTACGCCTGCCGCCTCGGCCAATGCGATGGTCGGCCTGACCCCTCCGGCCAGTGCGCTGGCCGCCGCAGACGCACCCGCGCCCGCGCCCATCGGCGGCTGCCGCAACGACGGCTACACCGAGATGTCGCGCTTCTGGGAACTCGAGGCCGGTACCGACTGCGGCACCTTCAGCTTCCGTGGCTACCGCCCTCTGTCGGTATCGTTTGCCGTCGGCGACAAGGTCAACCGCCAGCCCAGCTCGCTCAACCCCGTCAATTCGGCCACGACCGAGACGGACTACCAGAAGCAGGAGATGCGCATCCAGCTGTCGGTGCGCACCAAGCTGGCGCAAAACCTGCTGACGGACCCCAACGGCAAGCTGCGTGATTCGCTGTGGATTGGCTACACGGGCCTGTCGTACTGGCAGGTGTTCAACTCGGACCTGTCGCGCCCTTTCCGCACCACCGACCACCAGCCCGAGATCTTCTACGTCTACCCGACCACCGCCCAGTTGCCGTTTGGCTGGCGCTGGCGCTACAGCGGCATTGGCCTGGAGCACCAGTCCAATGGCCAGAGCGACCCGCTCTCGCGCAGCTGGAACCGCACCTACCTGATGACCGGTTTCGAACTGGACAACCGCCTGCAGCTGCAGGCCAAGATCTGGCACCGCATCAACGAAAGTGCGGAAGACGACAACAACCCCAATATCCAGAACTACATCGGCCGCAGCGAGCTGAAACTGGGCTGGAACGTGAACCAGCGCAACTGGATGGGTGTGACGGCGCGCGGCTCGCTCAACGGCCACGGCAAGGGCTCCGGCCGCGTGGAATGGATGCATACCTTGGGTGATGGCTGGATGGGCGGCAAGAGCAACCTGCGCCTGCATGCCCAGGTCTTCCACGGCTATGGTGACAGCCTGATCGACTACAACTACAAGCGGACGGTGTTCTCGCTGGGCTTCAGCCTGCTGGACTTCTAAACAGGAAACGTCTGCGCTGCAGACGTTTCCTGTTTCCCAAGAGGATCTTCAGGTAGACAGCCGCCGCAAGCGCTGGCACAGATCCGACTGCGGATCTTCCAGCCCGTGCAGCACCGTGAAATGGTCGCAGCCGGCCAGCGCGGCCTGCTCGGCCACATTGCCCGCTGCCAGCCAGGCGCTGTGCATCAGCATTGACTGGCGTTCAAACTCCGTTTGCTCGCGCCCGCCCCAGACCAGGTGCATGGGGCTGGCGCAGCGCCTGGCCGCAAAAGCGGGCGAGTTACGGGCAATCAGTCCCTCATCGAGCTGGATCATCGGCTGCAGATAGCTGTAACGCAGCGGTGCCAGGTCATAGAGGCCACTGACCAGCAGCGCGCCGCGCAGCGGGTCATCGGGCAGGCCATAGTCGCGCGCCCAGCGTGTTTGCAGGCACATCGCACCCAACTGGCCACCGGCAGAATGCCCGCCCACCACCACCCGCGCCGGGTCGCCGCCATAGGCAGCAATGTGGCGCAGCACCCAGGCCAGGCTGGCGCGGCACTGGCGCACGATTTCATCAATGCTGACCTGCGGGCACAACGCATAGTTCACCACCACGGTGCAAAAACCCAGCGCCTGCGGCCCCAGGGCCACGCAGCTGAACTCTTTGGAGGTATTGGCCCGCCAGTAGCCGCCATGCAGAAACACGAACACCGGCGCGGGTGCCCCGTCCGCTGCAGGGAAGATATCGAGCGTCTCTGCCAAGGTCGGGCCAAACGGCACATCCAGCACGCAGCGCAGTTGCGCACGCGCCTGGGCGCTGCGCTCGGCAAAATGCTGGCGGGCAGCCGCCGGGTCGGCCACCGGCCGCGTGGTGTCGTACTGCGCATCAATCTGCGCCTGCGATTCAAAATCGCGGTACAGCCTGGGTGGCGTGCTGGCAGCCATGGTCTGCTCAGCCGGCATCGGGCACCACGGCGGTGACCTCGATCTCCACCTTGGCCCGGTCCTCGATCAAGGCGACCACCTGCACTGCCGTCATCGCGGCGTTGAAGCTGCCAATCAGCTCGCGGTAGGCCTTGCCGATCTCCGCCTGCTGGGCCATATACGCCTGCTTGTCGGTGATGTACCAGGTCATGCGCACAATGTGCTCGGGCTTGGCACCGCCCTCTTCCAGTACCGCCACAATGTTCTGCAGCGCCTGGCGCACCTGGCCGGCGAGGTCATCGGTGTGGAACACCCCTTGCGCATCCCAGCCAATCATGCCGGCGACAAAAATCTGCCGGCCGCTGACCATCACGCCATTGGCATAGCCCTTGGGCCGGGGCCAACCTGGGGGAAGTAGTACTTGCATTGCGCCTCCTTTAGCGAACAAATCTCAGACGGTGCATTCCGCCGCCATCCAGCGCGCGATGCGGGCCTGGATGGCCGGGGGAATGCGGATGGCTTCATGGCTGTCCAGGCTGGTGAACACCAGCACCTGGTGGGCCAGCGCCCGCACCGCGCCATCATCGCCGGCACAGCGCAGCGCCAGCTGCAGCGAGCGGCTGCCCAGCCGCAGCACGGCCAGCTCCAGTTGCACCGCGTCGCCCATGCGGGCAATGGCCCGAAAATCACAGGCCAGGTGCACGATGGGCAGCCCGGTACGCTCGGGCCCCAGCATCTGGGCATAGGGGTAGTGCAGCGCCTGGTTGAACCAGTCCTCCACCAGCGACTGGAACAGCACCAGGTACTGCGGATAAAACACAATGCCTGCCGGGTCGCACTGCGCAAAGCGGATGCCGGTGGCCACGCGGAAAACGGCGCCGTTCTCGGGCCAGGTCAAGGCTGCCATGTCAGACCCCGATATAGCGCTGCCACAGTGCGGGCTGCGCTTCCAGCTGGGCCGAGCTGCCCTGCCACACCACCTGGCCGCGCTCGATCAAGGTGTGCCGGTCAGCCAGCGCCATCAGCCGCTTGACGTATTTGTCGATCACCAAAATCGCCTGACCATGTGCGCGCAAGGCCGCCAGGCACTGCCAGATCTCCTCGCGGATCAGCGGCGCCAGGCCTTCGGTGGCCTCGTCCAGAATCAGCAGATGCGGGTTGGTCATCAGCGCCCGGCCAATGGCCAGCATCTGCTGCTCACCGCCCGAGAGCCGGTTGCCGGGGTTGCCGGCGCGTTCGGCCAGGCGCGGAAACAGCTGGTAGACGCGGTCGAGCGACCAGGGGTTCTCCGAGGCATTGCGGTTGGCCGCAAAGGCCTGCAGGTTTTCCTGCACCGTCAGGTTGGCAAAGATCTGCCGGCCCTCGGGCACCACCGCCATGCCCATGCGCGCAATGCGGTCCGCGGGCAGGTGCTCGATGCGCTCGCCACGAAACCGCACCGTGCCGGCCGACGCGGGGGTCATGCCCAGCAGGCTGCGCACGGTGGTGGTCTTGCCCATGCCATTGCGGCCCAGCAAGGTCGTCACCTCGCCCGCCGCCATGTGCAGGTGCATGCCAAACAGCACCTGGCTGCTGCCGTAGCAGGTCTCCAAGGCTTCCACTTCCAGCAATGCAGTCATCAGGCGGCCTCCTCTGCAGCCTCGTCGCCCAGGTAGGCGCGGCGCACATCCGGGTTGCGCCGTATCTCGTCGGCTGTGCCGGTGGCAATCACCTTGCCAAACACCAGGGTCGAGATGCGGTCCGCCAGGCGGAAGACCGCATCCATGTCGTGCTCCACCAGCAGGATGGTCGTGTCCTGGCGCAGCTGCAGCAGCAACTGCACCATGCGCTCGGATTCGTCAGGCCCCATGCCTGCCATCGGCTCATCGAGCAGCAGCATGCGCGGCCGCGTGGCCAGCGCCAGCGCCACCTCCAGCTGGCGCTGCTCGCCATGTGCCAGCAAGCCTGCGGTCTGCTGCAGCTGGGCAGCCAGGCCCACGCGCTCGGCCACCTCGGCGGCCTGCGCATAACGTGCGCTCTCACTGCGCGCCGGGCGCCAGAAGCGCCAGCTCGATCCATCGCGTGCCTGCACACCCAGTGCAATGTTCTCCAGCACCGTCAGGCGCTTGAAGATGCTGGTGATCTGGTAGGAACGCACCAGGCCGGCCTGCACCCGCGCAGGCATGGGCTTGCGCTCCACCGCCTCGCCGGCAAACAGGATCTGGCCCGCATCGGGCACCAGCGCGCCCGACAGCTGGTGGATCAGGGTCGTCTTGCCGGCGCCGTTGGGCCCGATCAACGCATGGATATGGCCGCTGTGCACCGCAAAGCTGGCATGGTCGGTAGCGGTGAGGCCACCAAAGCGCTTGACCAGGTTCTGCACCTGCAACAAAGGGCTGGGCATAGAGGACATGCTCATCGCTTGCTCCACATGCCGCGCCGCAGGCTCAGCAAACCATTGGGGGCCACCAGCACCACGATCAGCAGCACGGCGCCCAGCCCCAGCTGCCAGTGCACGGTATAGGCAGCCAGCACTTCTTCCAGCAGCAGGAACACCGCTGCGCCCACCAGCCCGCCATACAGATGGCCGACACCGCCGAGGATGACCATGATCAGCAGAATGCCGGACTGGGTCCACTGCAGCATGCCGGGGCCGACAAAGCTGCCCTGGTTGGCCAGCATCGCGCCGGCCAGCCCGGCAAAGGCGCCGGCGAGTGTGAAGGCCACGAGCTTGTAGCGGTAGACCGGAAAGCCAATGGCCTGCATGCGGGTCTCGTTCTCCTTGATGGCTTGCAGCACATGGCCAAAGCGGGCATTGAGCACCCGCGCCATCAGCAGCAGGCTGGTGCTGACCAGCGCCAGCACCACATAGTAGAAGGTGGCATCCTGCGCCAGATCCAGGCCCAGACCCATCTCCGAGCGGCCGGGCAGCGACATGCCGTCATCGCCACCCAGCGATTTGAACGACATGATCAGGTAGTACAGCATCTGCGCAAAGGCCAGGGTGATCATGATGAAGTACACGCCCTGGGTGCGCAGGCTGATCGCGCCCACCAGCAGCGAAAACGCCGCGCCCATCAGCATGGCCAGCGGCCAGGCCAGCCAGGCGGAGGTCACGCCCTGCTGCATCAGCAGGCCCACGGCATAGGCGCCCAGCCCGACAAAGGCCGCATGGCCAAAACTCACCATGCCGCCAAAGCCGAGGATGAAGTTGAGGCTGGCGGCCGCCAGACCAAACACCAGCACCCGGCTGGCCACGCCGATGTAGAAGTCCTCGCCCATCGCCTGGGCGATCAGCGGAAAGGCGATCAGCAGCGCGAGCAAAGGCAGCACCAGCCGGGGCCGCAGCCGGTGGTCGAAGACGCTGGGCTGCGCCGCTGGCGTGGCCTGGGCCGCAGCGGCCTGGGGGGCGGTGGTGTCAGTCATGGGCGGGGAACAGTCCTTGGGGTTTATAGAACAGCACGGCAGCCATCAGCACATAGATCAGGATCGAGGCCACGGCCGGGCCGGCATTGGCCGCCACCTCGGGGCCCAAGGCCCTGTCAAACAACAAGGGCACCAGGGTGCGGCCGGCGGTATCGACCAGGCCCACCAGCAAGGCGCCCAGCAGCGCGCCGCGGATCGAGCCGATGCCGCCAATCACGATCACCACAAAGGCGAGGATCAGAATGCTCTCGCCCATGCCCACCTGCACCGCCAGCAGCGGCCCCAGCATGCCGCCGGCCACCGCACACAGCGCAGCGCCCAGCGCAAACACCAGGGTGAACAGGCGGCGCACATTGGCACCCATCGCAGTGGCCATCTCGCGGTTCGCCGCCCCAGCGCGTACCTGCATGCCAAAGCGCGTGCGGGTCACCAACAACCACAGCAGCAAGGCCACGGCCAGGCCCACACCGATGATCAGCAGCCGGTAGGCGGGGTAGGAAAAACCATCCATCAACATCACCGGCCCGGCCAGCGCGGCCGGCGGGTTCAGCATCAGCGGCTGCGCGCCCCAGATGATGCGCACGATCTCGTTGCTCATCAGCAGGATCGCAAAGGTGCCCATCACCTGCGACAGGTGGTCGCGGTGGTAGAGGCGGCGCAGGATCGTGTACTCCAGCAGCACGCCCACCACCACGGTAGCCAGCACCCCCAGGCCCAGGCCCAGCCAGAACGAGCCGATGGCCTGGCTGAAGCTGGCCACCAGGTAGGCGCCGATCATGTAGAGCGAGCCATGGGCGAGGTTGATCATGTCCATGATGCCGAACACCAGGGTCAGGCCGGCGGCCAGCAGGAACAGCATCAAGCCGAACTGCAGGCCGTTGAGCAGCTGCTCAAGAATCAGGATGGTGTTCATCGATCAGGACGGCATCTTGCAGTCTTTGACGTAGGCGTCCTGGTGGTTCTTGAACACCGTGCCCACCGTGCGGTTGGTCAGCTTGCCCTGGCTGTCCTTGGTGACCACACGCAGGTAGTAGTCCTGCACCGGGAAATGGTTGCTGTTGAACTTGAAGCTGCCCCGCACCGACTCGAACTTGGCCGCCTCGATGGCCTTGCGCAAGGCCGCCTTGTCATCGAGCTTGCCCTTGACATCGCGCACCGCCGCATCCATCAGGCGCGCAGCGTCATAGCCATGCGATGCATACAGCGATGGCATACGGCCAAATTCCTTCTGGAAGTCGGTGACGAATTTCTTGTTCGCGGCATTGTCCAGGTCATGCGCCCACTGCGAGGTGTTGAAGGTGCCCAGCATCGAGTCGCCCACCGCACGGATCACGTCCTCATCGGCCGAGAAGCCCGGGGCGTACAGGGTGATGTCCTTGGACAGGCCGGCACCGACAAACTGCTTGATGAAGTTCACGCCCAGGCCACCGGGCAGAAAGATGTAGACGCCATCGACCTGGGCCGCGCGCATCTTGGAGATCTCGGCGCCATAGTCCAGCTGGCTCAGCGAGGTATAGGTCTCCATGCCGATCTCGCCCTTGTAGAAGCGCTTGAAGCCGGCGATCGAATCCTTGCCTGCCGGGTAGTTGGGCGCGATCAGCGCCACGCGCTTGAAGCCCTTGTCCTGCATGGTCTGGCCAGCCGCCTCATGCAGCGCATCGTTTTGCTGCGAGACATTGAAGAAATACGGGTTGCACTGGGCGCCTGCATACTGAGACGGCCCGGCATTGGGGCTGATGAAGAAGGTCTTGTTCTGGAACGCGGCCGGGCCCACGGCCAGCATCACATTGGAGAACACCGTGCCGGTCATGAAATCGACCTTGTCGCGCTTGAGCAGGCGCTCGGCCGTCTGCTTGGCCACCTCGGGGTTTTGCTGGTCGTCGACCACGACCACCTCGGCAGGCAGGTTGCCGATCTTGCCGTTCATGTGCTTGACGGCCAGCTGGAAGCCGTCGCGGATATCGGTGCCCAGACCCGCGCCGGGCCCGGACAAGGTGCTGAGCAATCCCACCTTGACCTGGTCGGCCGCACTGGCACTGCTGGCGCACAGCAGCGCGATGGACAGACTCACAAGACTGCGATGCAAAGGATGACGCTTCATGCTGGTTCCCTGGTTGGTGTGCCAAAAAAATCTAACGAGCCGCTACTATGCCGGGCTGTGCAGCCGAAACCGTTGTAGTTTTCCCGTAGCCGTGCGCGGCAGCTGCGCGACAAAATCCATGGCCCGTGGGTATTTGTAGGGCGCGACCGTGCTCTTGACGAAATCCTGCAAGGTCTTGACCATGTCCGCATCGGCCGCAAAGCCCGGCCGCAGCACCACAAAGGCCTTAACGATCTGGCCGCGCTCGCTGTCGGGCAGGCCGATCACTGCGCATTCGGCCACCGCCGCATGCGCGAGCAAGGCGTCTTCGACCTCGGGCGCGGCGATGTTGTAGCCCGAGGAGATGATCATGTCATCGGTGCGGGCCTGGTAAATGAAATAGCCGTCCGCATCCATCACATAGGCGTCACCGGTCAGGTTCCAGCCTGCATGCACATACTGGGTCTGGCGGCTGTCGTTCAGGTAGCGGCAGCCGGTGGGGCCCTGCACGGCCAGCTTGCCCACCGTGCCGGCCGGCACTTCCTGGCCCTGCTCATCGACCACCTTGGCACGGTAGCCGGGCACGGCGCGGCCGGTGGCGCCAGGCCGTGCCTCGTCCTCGCGGTGCGAGATGAAGATGTGCAGCATCTCGGTCGAGCCGATGCCGTCGATGATCTCGATGCCGGTGGCGGCTTTCCACAACGCACGGGTCGAGGCATTCAAGGCCTCACCGGCTGACACGCATTTGCGCAGCCGGGTCTGGCGCAACCGCTCGCCCTGCTGGGCCATCACGCGGTACGAGGTCGGCGCGGTGAACACCACGGTGGCGCCAAATTGTTCGATGCCATCGACCAGCTGCGCCGGTCCCGCCTTCTCCAGCAGCGCCATCGAGGCGCCAATCGCCATCGGGAACAGCACCTGTCCGCCCAGGCCAAAGGTAAAGGCCAGCGGCGGGCTGCCGATGAACACGTCATCGGGTTCGGCCCGCAGCACATGGCGGGGCCAGCAGGCGCAGATGGCCATCACATCGCGGTGAAAGTGCATCGTCGCCTTGGGCACCCCGGTGGTGCCCGAGGTAAAGCCCAGCAGGCAGGTGTCGGTCGCCGCCGTCTGCACCGTGTCAAAATGCGGCGAGGCCTGGGCCATCAGCGGCTCCAGCGCCTGCGCAGCCGGCAGGCCACTGCCATTGAAGTAGCGCACCGCCTGCAAACGCGGGTTGGCCACCTGCGCCGCCTGCACCTCGGCCTGCAAGGCCGCATCGCACAGCGCATGGCTGATCTGGGCGATCTCGATGATGGTTCCCAGCTCCTTGGCGCGCAGCAGCGGCATGGCCGCCACTGCAATACCGCCCGCCTTCACCACGGCAAACCAGCTCGCGACCATCATCGGGTTGTTGGGCGCGCACAGCAGCACGCGGTTGCCGGGTACCAGGCCCATCTGCGCGGTCAACACGTTGGCGATGCGGTTGGCCTGGGCCTGCAGCTCGGCATAGGTCCAGCGCACACCCTGGGCCTGCAGGCACAGGCGCTCGCCCCGGCCTTCGGCCACATGGCGGTCCAGCAGCTCGGTGGCGCAGTTGAGGCGCTCGGGGAACTGCAGCTCGGGCAGGTCAAAGTGGTACTCCGGCTGCAGCTCGGGCGGCGGCAGATGCGTGGCGGCAAAGCGGTCGATATGCGCGGTATAGGGCGTGGCAGACATCTCGCAAACTCCAGGCTGAAAGCAGAAACGCGGAACGGTGTCCAGGTGCTCGGCAAGGGTCAAGGCGCGGTGGGCGCCACTTGTTTGAGCAGCTCGCGGGCGATGATCAGTTGCTGCACCTCGGTCGCCCCTTCGTAGATGCGCAGCGCGCGGATCTCGCGGTACAGGCGCTCGACCGGCTGTTCGCTGACAACGCCCAGGCCGCCCCACATCTGCAGCGCCGCATCGATCACCTGCTGCGCGTTCTCGGTCGCGGTCATCTTGGCCATCGCCGCCTCGCTGGTCACGCTCTGGCCCTGGTCGCGCTGCCAGGCGGCGCGGTAGGTCAGCAGCGCGGCGCTGTCGATCTGCGTGGCCATCTGGGCCAGCTTGGCCTGGGTGAGCTGGAAATCGGCCAGCACGCCCTGGAACATGCGGCGGCTGGTGGCCCGCTGCAAGGCCTCGTCCAGCGCACGGCGGGCAAAGCCCAGCGCTGCGGCCGCCACCGAGGTGCGGAACACATCCAGGGTGCGCATCGCCAGCTTGAAGCCCTCGGCCGCCGCGCCAAGGCGCTGGCCCACCGGCACGCGGCAGCCGCTGAAGCGCAGCCGCGCCAGCGGATGCGGCGCGATCACATCGATGCGCTCGGCAATCTCCAGGCCGGGCGTATCTGCATCCACGATCAGCGCGGAGATGCCGCGCGCGCCCGGTGCCTCACCGGTGCGCACAAACACCACATAGAAGTCGGCAATGCCGCCGTTCGAGATCCAGGTTTTTTCGCCGTCGATGACATAGTGGTCTCCGTTCAAGCGGGCCGTGCAAGCCATCGCTGCGACGTCCGATCCTGCATCGGGCTCGGACAGCGCAAAGGCCGCAATGGCCTCGCCCCGTGCAACCCGGCCCAGGTAGCGCGCCTTCTGCGCCTCCGTGCCTGCCAGGCTGATCGCGCCCGAGCCCAGCCCCTGCATCGCAAACGCAAAATCGGCCAGGCCGTTGTGGCGCGCCAGGGTTTCGCGGATCAGGCAGATGGCGCGGGTGTCGATCTGGGCGGCCGCGTCGCCATGCGCCTCGCCCGCCACTGCATGGCGCAGCCAGCCCGCCTGGCCCAGCGCCTGCACCAACGCGCGGCAATCGCCGTCAGTGTCACCGCTGTGCACATGGGCTACATGCCGGGCGGCCCAGGCATCGAGCGTCTGCGCCAGCGCAGCGTGGCGCGGCTCAAAAAACGGCCACTGCAGGTATCGGGTGTCAGCCATGTCAGTTCCCCTGGAATTGCGGCTTTTGCTTGGCCACAAAGGCCTCGTAGGCGCGCTTGAAGTCTTCGGTCAGCATGCAGATGGCCTGCGCCTGCGCCTCGGCCTCGATCGCCTGGTCAATGGTCATCGCCCATTCCTGGTGCAGCATGGTCTTGGTGATGCCATTGGCAAAGCTGGGGCCAGCGACCAGGTCGGCGGCCATCTTCTGCGCCTGCTCCAGCAGCGCTTCGGGCTCGGCCAGGCGGTTGAAAAAGCCCCAGCGCTCGCCCTCTTCGCCGCCCAGACTGCGGCCGGTGTAGAGCAGCTCGCTGGCGCGCCCCTGGCCGA
Source organism: uncultured Comamonas sp. (assembly GCF_964277875.1). NCBI lineage: Bacteria > Pseudomonadati > Pseudomonadota > Betaproteobacteria > Burkholderiales > Comamonadaceae > Comamonas > uncultured Comamonas sp. Next base: position 101,427 of record NZ_CAXYJV010000010.1, on the reverse strand, counting down.
TGATGCGCGGCAGAAAGGCGCAGGCGCCCATGTCGCAGCCGGCCAGGCCCACGCGGTTGAACAGAAACGCCGTCTTGCTGCGCGCCGTGCCCAGCCGCAGGTCCGAGGCCATCGCCATGATCGCGCCGGCGCCGGCACAGATGCCATCGACGGCGGCAATGATGGGTTGCGGGCAGGCGCGCATGGCCTTGATCAGCTCGCCCGTCATGCGGGTGAACATCAGCAGCTCGGGCGCCTTCAGGGCCACCAGCGGGCCGATGATTTCATGCACATCGCCACCCGAGCAGAAGTTGCCACCGGCGCCCACCAGCACCACGGCCTTCACATCCTGCGCCCACTTGAGGCGGTGGAACAGGTCGCGCAGCTCGGCATAGGAATCAAAGGTCAGCGGGTTCTTGCGCTCTGGCCGGTTGAGCGTGATCGTTGCCACGCCGGCATGGACCTGCCACAGAAAATGCTGTGCCTGGTAGCCAGCCAGCTGCTGGTGGTTGCCCGCCACCAGCGCGGGGTCGATTCGGTAGTCACTCATGCCTGTCTCCACAGATTCGGGGTTCACATCACTTCGCCGCCAGCCACCGCAATGGCCTGTCCGGTCATTGCGCCAGCGCCTTTGCCGCAGAGCCAGACGACGGCATCGGCCACCTCCTGCGGCTGCACCAGGCGGCCCTGGGGGTTGTTGCGCACAAATTCGGCCAGGGCCTGCTCGGGGCTGCGGCCGGTCTTGGCCACCACGCGGTCGAGGCTGGTCTTGACCAGATCGGTTTCGGTATAGCCCGGGCACACGGCATTGACGGTGATGCCGCGGCTCGCCACTTCCAGCGCCAGCGCCCGGGTCAGGCCCACGACGCCATGCTTGGCCGCCACATAGGCCGATACATAGGCATAGCCGGTCAGGCCTGCGGTGCTGGCCACGTTGACGATGCGGCCATAGCCCGCCGCCTGCATCGCCGGCAGCACCTGCTGCATGCACAGCATCGTGCCGGTCAGGTTCACCGCCAGCATCCGCGACCAGAGCTGGGCGTCGGTCTTCATGAAGGGCGCGCTCTGCGCCTGGCCGGCGTTGTTCACCAGGATCTGGATAGCGCCAAAGGCGGCCACGGCCTGCGCAAAGGCCGCCACCACCTCGGCCTCCTGCGCCACATCGGCCAGCACCTGCTGGCACTGGCCCGGAAAGGCATCCACCAGTTTTTGCAGCGGCTCAGGCCGGCGGCCCAGCACCGTCACCCGCGCGCCCTGCGCCAGCAGCTGGCGCGCAACGGCCTCGCCAATGCCCTGGCCGGCGCCGGTCACCAGCGCATGTTGTCCTTGCAAGCTGTTCGTCGCCATCTGCGCTGCTCCTCAGTGGCCGGCGGCCGCTTGCTGGGCCTTCTCGCGCTCGAACAGGCTCTCCATCTGGCGCTTGCCGGCAAAGTAGGGCTTGGGCCAGGCGATGGCGGTGTAGCCAATCTTGGCCGCCTCGGTCAAGGTCCAGGCCGGGTTGGCCAGGTGCGGGCGGGCGACGGCACAAAGGTCGGCGCGGCCGGCGGCGATGATGGAGTTGGCATGGTCGGCCTCACTGATCGCCCCGACGGCCATCGTCGCAATGCCCGCCTCCTGGCGGATGCGATCGGCAAACGGGGTCTGGAACATGCGGCCATAGACCGGCTTTTCCTGTTTGCTGACCTGGCCGGACGAACAGTCGATCAGGTCCGCGCCTGCCGCCTTGAAAGCCTTGGCAATCTCTACCGCATCATCGGGGGTGATGCCGCCGGGCACCCAGTCATGGGCGGAGATGCGCACCGACATCGGCCGCTCCTGCGGCCAGACGGCGCGCACGGCCCGGAACACCTCCAGCGGGTAGCGCAGGCGGTTCTCCAGGCTGCCGCCATAGGCATCGTCCCGGTGGTTGGTCAACGGCGAGATAAAGCTGGACAGCAGATAGCCGTGGGCGCAGTGCAGCTCCAGCCAGTCGGCACCCACCTCGGCGGCCATCTGGGCGGCGTGCACAAACTGCTGCTTGACCTCGTCCATCTGGGCCAAGGTCATCGCCTGCGAGATCTGGCTCACGCCTTCGAGGTACTGCTGGGGCGAGGCCGAGATGATCGGCCAGTTGCCCTCGGTCAATGGCAGGTCCGTACCTTCCCAGGCCAGGCGGGTGGAGGCCTTGGCGCCGGCATGGCCGATCTGCATTGCAAACTTGGCATCGGTGTGGTGGTGGATCCAGTCGCTGATGCGCTGCCAGGCCTGCTTTTGTGCCTCGGTGTAGGTGCCCGGGCAGCCGGGGGTGATGCGGCCCTCAGCGCTGACACAGGCCATCTCGGCAAACACCAGGCCGGCGCCGCCCATCGCCCGCGCACCCAGGTGCACCAGGTGGTAGTCGCCCGGCACGCCATCAACGGCCGAGTACTGCGCCATCGGCGAGACGACGATGCGGTTCTTCAAGGTCAGGCCGCGCAAGGTATAGGGCAGGAACATCGGTGGCGGAGCCTTGGCCTCTACCTGCACGCCGTTTTGCGCAGCCAGCCAGGCCTCATAACCGCCGAGCCAGGCGGCATCGCGCAGGCGCAGGTTCTCGTGGCTGATGCGCTGGCTGCGCGTCAGCATCGAGTACATGAACTGCTCGGGCTCCAACTGGTCGCAGTAGCGCTTGCCGCAGACCTCGAACCACTCCATCGCATTCCAGGCGGCGTTCTGGATGCGCAAGGTCTCCACCCGGCGCAGCGCCTGGTAGGCTTCCAGCACCGCAGGGATCTGCGCCTTGCCATCGCCCAGCTGCTGGAACTGCCGCGCCAGCTCGATCGCATCCTCGATCGCCAGCTTGGTACCCGAGCCAATCGCGAAATGCGCCGTGTGTACGGCGTCGCCCATCAGCACCACATGGCTGCCCTTGGCGTTTTGCAGCCACCACTGGTCGCAGACCACGCGCTGGAAATTGATCCAGGCCGAGCCGCGCAGGTGGCGGGCATTGGTCATCAGCCGCGCGCCTTGCAGGTTGTCGGCAAACAGCTTTTCACAGAAGGCAATCGACTGCTCCTGGTCGGCCGTGTCCAGGCCGCAGGCCTTCCAGGTCTCCTCGGTGGTCTCGACGATGAAGGTCGAGGTCTTGTCGTCGAACTGGTAGATATGGGCCTGGAACCAGCCGTGCTCGGTGCGCACAAAGTCAAAGGTGAAGGCCTCATAAACCTTGTTGGCACCCAGCCAGATAAAGCGGTTGGGGCGGGTGACGATATCGGGCTTGAACACCTCGGCGTATTTAGTGCGGATGCGCGAGTTCACGCCATCGCTGGCAATGATGAGGTCGGCATCGGCATAGTCTTCGTCGGACTGCACATCGGTCTCGAACACCAGCTTGACGCCGAGCTGCTCGCAGCGCGCCTGCAGGATGTTGAGCAGGTGCTTGCGGCCGATGCCGACAAAGCCATGGCCGCCCGAGCGGATCTTGCGGCCCTTGAACAGCAGCTCGATGTCGTCCCAGTGGTTGAAGGCCTGCTCGATCTGCATCGCCGTCGCCGGGTCCCACTCGCGCATGTTGTCCATCGTGGCATCGGAGAACACCACCCCCCAGCCAAAGGTGTCATAGGGCTTGTTGCGCTCCACCACGGTCACGTCATGCGCGGGGTCCATCTGCTTCATCAGCAGCGCGAAATACAAGCCGGCGGGGCCACCGCCTATGCAGACAATTTTCATGGCCAGGATCGTCCTGAAAAACACTTTATAACTAAATTATTGATGCATAAATAATTCACTAAAATACGAACTTACCCTATCACTGGAGCCGCCTGCGGTACTGCACCATGGGCGCCATGGCTGACATGCAAACCCTCTGTAATTCCCCCTCCGATACTGGCGGCGGCGTCGCTGGCCGCGAGGCCGGTCTCGCCCATGATGAACACCAGGCCGTGCGCCTGTGGCTGCGGCTGATGACCTGCAGCACCCAGATCGAGCAGGTGATCCGCAGCAAGCTGCGCACCCAGTTCGCCACCACCTTGCCGCGCTTTGACTACCTGGCCCAGCTCAGCCGCTTTCCCAAGGGCCTGCGCATGAAGACCTTGTCCGAGTACCTGATGGTCACCGGCGGCAACATCACGGGCCTGACGGACCAGCTGGTGGCAGAAGGCTGGGTGGAGCGGGTGGCCGATGACGAGGACCGCCGATCGATGACGGTGCGCCTGACGCGCAGCGGAAAAAAGCAGTTTGCTGCCATGGCCAAGGCGCACGAACAGTGGCTGGAGCATTTGCTGGCACCGTTGGGCGCGGATGCCGCGCGCGAGCTGTATGACCAGCTGGGCCTGCTGCGGCAGATCGTGGGCCAGCGCGCGGAGCAGGTGGCCGGCTGACCCCCCCCCATGACAGAGAGCCTGCGGACCGCCCTGGTCCGCAGGCTCTCTTTCCCTCAGCGGGAGTTACATCGCGGTATCGGCCTGGCTGAGGTCGCCATCGGCCTCATCGGTCTCCAGCACCTCGGGCATCTTGACAATCGTGGTCGGCACCCGGCTGTGGCGCGCCACCTCGCGCGAGACCGAACCGATCAGAATGCTGCCCAGCGTGCTCTCGCCAGTGGCGCCGATCACGATCAGGCCACAGCCCTTCTCCTCGGCGATATCCAGCAACGTGGCATGGATGTCGCCCAGCCGGATCTCCACCTCATAGGACACACCGGCCAGACGCAACACATCGAGCGCCGGGGCGACCAGGTCCATGCCGGCCTCCAGGCTGGCGTTGGCGATCAGCTCCGAATCCTGCGTGGCCAGCTCCAGAAAGCTGGCTTCCTTTTGCACATGGGCGACCACGACATGGGCGCGCAGGCCCTGCTGCACCAGTTGCACGCCGTGCTGTACCGCTTGCAGCGAGTTGGGCGAACCGTCGACGGCGATCATGATGTTGAGCATGGGCTTCTCCTTGGCAGTGAAAGATCAACCCAGTGTAGCGACCTGCCGGCGCCCCCTGTGTCAGAGACGGACCTGCGAAACCCGCCGCGCCGTCAACTACCGCACATCTGCGAAAATGACCGGTTATGCTGCAGTTCGACCTCCTCAAAACCGATCCCACCAGCCACGCACGCCGTGGCACGCTCACGCTCAACCATGGCGTGGTGCAGACCCCCATCTTCATGCCGGTAGGCACCTATGGCACCGTCAAGGGCGTGATGCCGCGCAGCCTGGAGGAAATGGGCGCCCAGATCATTCTGGGCAATACCTTCCACCTGTGGATGCGTCCGGGCCTGGATGTGATGAAGAGCTTTGGCGGCCTGCATGGTTTCGAGAAATGGGACAAGCCCATCCTGACCGACTCGGGCGGTTTCCAGGTCTGGTCGCTGGGCGCGATGCGCAAGATCACCGAAGAAGGCGTGCATTTCCAGAGTCCGGTCAATGGCGACAAGCTGTTCATGTCGCCCGAGGTCAGCATGCAGATCCAGACGATTCTGAATTCGGACATCGTCATGCAGCTCGACGAGTGCACGCCGTACGAAACCAACGGCAAGAAGACCACCGAGGCCGAAGCGCGCAAGTCGATGGAGATGAGCCGGCGCTGGGCCAAGCGCTCCAAGGAAGAGTTCGAGCGCCTGGGCAATCCCAACGCGCTGTTCGGCATTGTGCAGGGCGGCATGTTCAAGCACCTGCGCGAGGAGTCGTTGCAAGGCCTGCTGGAGATCGACTTCCCCGGCTACGCGGTGGGCGGTGTCTCGGTGGGTGAGCCCAAGGACGAGATGCTGGACATCATGCAGCACACGCCCCACCTGCTGCCCGCCAACAAGCCGCGCTACCTGATGGGCGTGGGCACACCCGAGGACCTGGTGCAAGGTGTGGCCGACGGCGTGGACATGTTCGACTGCGTGATGCCGACCCGCAATGCGCGCAACGGCACCATCTTCACCCGCTACGGCGACCTGAAGATCCGCAACGCCCGCCACAAGACCGACCACCAGCCCATCGACACCTCGTGCACCTGCCACGCCTGCGCCGGCAAGAGCGGTGTGAGCTGGGACGACGGCGGCCGCGACGGCTTCAGCCGCGCCTACCTGCACCACCTGGACCGCTGCGGTGAGATGCTGGGCCCGATGCTGACCACCATCCACAACCTGCACTACTACCTGAACCTGATGCAGGAAGTGCGCCAGTCGCTCGATGCCGGCAGCTTTGCCCAGTTCCGTGCGCAGTTCAAATCGGACCGGGCCCGCGGTATCTAGGCAGCAGCTTCACCGCGCGAGGCTAGCAAGGCCGCGCGGCCCAAAGCGTGGGAACCACGAGACAGCGGCGTGAAGCGCTTGACAGCCACTGCGTAACCTACAACACCGTACCCTCACCCGCTTCGCGCCTGGCTGCAAGCCGCAGCTGCCTGCAGCCACCGCGCTGCTTGGCAGCTGCGTTTTCTCAAGTGATGCACCTGCTGGCATGGTCTTGTAGCTTCCAATTTGGAAGCAACAGTGATTGACTTAGGTTATTGACTGGGCAAAACGTCGTGAAAGCCTTGCGCCGCAACGGCCCTCGGTCTGCCCGGCAATGCGCGACTCGCCCACAAGGTCGCACCGATATCTGTGCCAATGAGCGGGTATATTTCGCCCATCCCCCTCATTCCCATGCCGACCGCGTCGTCCGTCCACCCCTTGGAGCAACCCTATAGCGGTCGCTTGCTGCTCTGCGCCAGTATGGCCGTGTTTGCGGCAGCGATGGTGGGCATCCTGCTGCGGCCACTGGGCTACCTGTCGGTGTTCTGGCCGGCCAACCAGATCGTGCTGGTGCTGTTGCTGCGCTACCCCCAACTGGTGCGTCCGGTAGCAATAGCGGCGCTTTTCGCCAGCTTCGTGCTGGCCGATCTGATCACCGGCACTGCGCTGTGGCACTCACTGGGCTTTACCACCGCCAACCTCTGCGGCGCCATTTGTGGATGGCTGTTTCTGCGCCGGCAGTCGCAGCGCGATCTGCAGATGGAAGGCCAGTACTCCGCGTTGCTGGTGTTCTTCGCCAGCGGCATGGCGTCGCTGGCATCGGCCCTCATTGGCGGGCCGATCAGCGCCTGGGCCTTTGAGCTGTCGGTCACCCAGGCGGTAGTGATGTGGTGGACCGGCGAATGGATGAATGCCATGGTGCTGCTGCCATTTTTGCTGGCGCTGCCGTCGGCACGCAGCGCGGCCGCCGCGCAGGAGCGCCGCGTCTGGGCCTTGAAAATGCTGCCCGCGCTGGCCGTCGTGGTGCTGGAGACGAGCAGCTACCTGGTGGGCAACAAGGTCGGCTCTCTGGTGTTCTCGCTGCCTGCGCTGCTGTGGTGCGCGCTGTCCTACCGCATCCTGACCACGGCCATCATCACGATGGTGGTGTTTGTGACCAAGGTCATCGTGATATCGAACATTGTGGGGTTCATCCCGGCCAATGTGCTCGATGTCGCCAGCCTGCGCCTGGGCATCACGATGCTGATCCTGGGGCCCCTGTCGGTGGCCGGCTCCCATGCGGCGCGCGCCGAGTTGCTGCACCGCATGCGCTACCAGGCCCACCACGACAGCCTGACCGATGTGCTCAGCCGCAATGGCTTCGTACAGGCCAGCCACGTGCTGCTCAAGCGCCTGACCCATGAAGGCAGCTCGGCAGCAGTGCTGATGCTGGACCTGGACCACTTCAAGCGCGTCAACGACAACCATGGCCACGCCAGCGGCGACCGCCTGCTGCGCGATGTCAGCCGGGTGCTGACCGATTCCCTGCGTCCGCAGGATGTGCTGGGCCGCGTCGGTGGTGAGGAATTCGCCGTGGTGCTGCCCCATATCAGCTTCGACGATGCCACCGCGATCGCCGATCGCCTGTGCCAGACCGTGCGCAGCGGCCACTTTCAGACGGCCCACCACGAGCCGTTGCAGGCCACCCTCAGCATCGGCCTGGCCTACAGCGCAGCACTGCAGCCTGGCGACAGCCTCGAAGACCTGCTGCGCGAGGCGGACCTGGCGCTCTACCAGGCCAAGGCCCGGGGCCGCGATTGCGCGGTCTGGACGGCGCCACGCTAGGCATCCGTGCGGGCTGGCGGGCTCAGCGCAGCAGCACCGGCGCAGATGCCAGCCCGCTGCGCTGCATGAACTGCAAGGCCGAATCCACGGTGGTGGTTTCGATATGGCCGGCAAAGCGCTTCTCGGGCGGGTGGTCGTCAAAGGCGATATTGGCGCGCGTGATGCGGCCGCCCAGCCGTGTCATTGCACCTATGCGCAAATCACTGGGCTGGTAGCCTTGCAGCTGCAACCAGGCCTGCGCCTGGCCCCGGTCCTGCACGGTCTGGGGGGCCATGGCCTGGGCCAGGGTCTCCAGCGCCCACTGGTTGCTTTGCTGGTAACGCTGGCTCCACGGATAGGCCAGCATGCTGTAGCGCGGCTCATGCAGCTGCAGGGGCTGCGCGTTGGCCGACAGCGCCAGCAGCAGTTTTTGCTGCACCGCCGGCGCGGGTACCACCATCACTGCCTGGTAGCGCCACAGGTCGTCCAGAAAGAACTCGCCCAGGCCCTGGCGGTAGACATGGGAGGCGGCCGTGCCACAGTCATTGAGCTTGTGCACCACACGCCAATCGCCGGTGGCCGATTTGTAGGCCCAGCCCATGTGCGAGAACTGCAGCTGGTATTTGCGCAGGTCCTGGCCCTGGCGGCCCAGCAGCACCACCTGCGCGCCACTGGCATCCAGCGTCTGCGCCACGTTTTGCGCCAGGTTCAGGCTCTGGCGCACGCTGTCGAGCGTGGGCTTTTGCGGCTCGCAGCTGCGGCCTGCCTGGGCGGCCGTAGCGGCCAGCAGTGCAGCGGCCACCAAGCTTAAGCGTAAAGAGGTCCACATTGCGCGTCTCCCGTGTTCACAAGCGCTCGTTATAGAGCAGCGCCTTACCCACCTCATTGGGGATAAAGGCAATCACCTCGCCAGCGGCTGACAGCAGCACGCCGGCTCCCACCACGCTGACAAGGATGGCGGTGCCCACACCGGCGGCGCTGGCGCCCAATGCGCCAGCCGACAGCTCAATGCTGGCCGCTGCGCCGTCCGATGCGCTCTCCAGCAACCAGACCGTGCCCTTGGCCGATGCCTGCACGCCCTTGACGATGAGCTGGGCGCCATCGACCGACAGTGCCACTGGAATGGCGACCACGCTGGTCGATGCACCCACCGAGGCCGCAGTGCCGACAACCACCGATGCAATCGGCAGCGCCGAGAGCATCAGCGAGGCATCGCTTTGTGCGTGGGCTGCCGGGGCGGTGGCCAAACCCAGCACCAGGGCGGTGCTGGCCAGGGTGGCAGCAGCGCGGCGCTGCCATTTGCTGAACGTAAGACTGAACATGTGCTGCTCCTGTGTTGGCTGCATCATCCGATGGGCGCTCACACGCGCTCCTGGGGGGTGCCCACGTCCGGTTCGCGGGGCACACTGCGCATGCTGCGAGCACGGTGGATAGCGCTGGCCAGGTCCGATTCATGCTTGTCGCGCAGCATCTTGGCCAATGTGAAGGCGGTGGTGATCATGTACATCCAGCTGACGCCCAGAAAGGCCTTGTAGGTGGGGTTGATGTCCATGCCCAGCAGGCCCCAGCCGGTCAGGCCCATCGCAATCGCAAAACCGCCCCAGACCACGAAGCGCCACATGGGGGTATCGCCGGCCGATTGGCTGCTGTCCGCTTGCTTGTCCCGCACGAACTTGGCCAGCACGAACGCGGCCGAGAGGCAGAACATATAACCCATCACCATGAACGCCTGTTCCAGGTGTTGCCCTGGCAGCCAGGCCAGGCCGATCGCACACATCGAGATCGCAATACCGAACGAGATCCATACCTGGTATTGCCATGCACGGGTGTCACGTTGAACAGGGTGGGAGGATTGAGACATGGGGGGTCGGAGCAACGGGGCCCCGCTTTGGTTGAACACGGCGCCATCATGCAGGCAGGCGGCGGCGCCAGCATCCGCATTTAATGCCGGTAGCATTTTCAAAAGATACGGGTATCAAAAATCAATACTTCACGACCGCTCCTTGTCGCTGGGGTCATGGGCCTGGCCAAGGCTTCCGTGGCATGATCCCAGGCATTCAAACCAAGACCCAGACAGGAGACCGCCGTGCGCCAGCCGCCCCACCACCAGCCCCCCACCCCGCATGCTGACCCGGCCGAACTGGCCGAGTGGTGCGATGCCTTCGACGGACTGTTGGCCGCTTATGGCTCCGCGCAGGGCAAGGAACAGGCGGCTGCACTGCTCGATGCGCTGCTGGCCCACGCCCGCAAGCGCCATGTGGCCTGGAAGCCCTCGGGCAACACGCCCTACGTCAACACCGTCACGGTGGATGAGCAGCCGCCCTACCCCGGCGATGTGGAACTGGAGAAAAAGCTCTCGGCCATCCTGCGCTGGAATGCACTGGCGATGGTCGTGCGTGCCAATGCCGCCCATGGCGAGCTGGGCGGCCATATTGCCAGCTATGCCTCGGCCGCCGATCTGTTCGAGACCGGCTTCAACCATTTCTTCCGCGCCGATGATGGCCACCAGGCCGCCGACCTGGTGTACTTCCAGCCGCACTCGTCGCCAGGCGTCTATGCCCGCGCCTTTCTGGAAGGGCGCCTGGGCGAAGAGAACCTGGCGCACTACCGGCAGGAGCTGGTGGCCGCCAGCCAGGGCATCCAGGGCCTGTGCTCGTACCCGCATCCCTATCTGATGCCCGAGTTCTGGCAGTTCCCCACCGGCTCGATGGGCATCGGCCCGATCAATGCCATCTACCAGGCGCGCTTCATGCGCTACCTGGCCGACCGGGGCCTGGCAGACACCGCGGGCCGCAAGGTCTGGGGCTTTTTTGGCGATGGCGAAATGGACGAGCCCGAATCCATTGCGGCACTGACCCTGGCTGCGCGCGAAGGGCTGGACAACTGCATCTTCGTCATCAACTGCAATTTGCAGCGGCTCGACGGCCCGGTGCGCGGCAACGGCCGCATCATCGATGAGCTGGAGGCGCTGTTCAGCGGCGCGGGCTGGAACGTGGTCAAGTGCCTCTGGGGATCGGAGTGGGATGCGCTGCTGGCGCGCGACCACAGCCATGTGCTGGCCCGCACCTTTGCGCGCACCGTCGATGGCGAGTTCCAGACCCTGTCGGCCAACGATGGCGCCTTCAACCGCGAGCATTTCTTCAACCAGAGCCCCGAACTGGCTGCGCTGGTGGCGCACCTGTCCGACAGTGACATCGACCGCCTGCGCCGGGGCGGGCACGACCCGGTCAAGATCCATGCCGCCTTTGCCTGCGCCGCTGCGCACAGCGGCCAGCCCACGGTGGTGCTGGCCAAGACGATGAAGGGCTACGGCATGGGCAGCATGGGCCAGGGCCGCATGACATCGCACCAGCAAAAAAAGCTCGGCGCCGAGGACCTGCTGGCTTTCCGCGACCGCTTCAACCTGCCGCTGAGCGACGACCAAGCCACCTCGGCTGCCTTCCTCAAACCGGCCGATGGCAGCGCCGAAATGCGCTACCTGCACGCACGGCGCCAGGCCCTGGGCGGCTTTTTGCCGGCGCGCAGAGGCCAGGCCTCGCCGATGGCCGTGCCCGGCCTGGAGGCCACCGCAGGTTTTGCGCTGCAGGCCGATGGCAAGCCGATGAGCACGACGATGGCCTTTGTGCGCCAGCTGGGCAACCTGCTCAAGGACCCGGCCCTGGGGCCGCGCATCGTGCCCATCGTGGCCGATGAGGCGCGCACCTTCGGCATGGCCGGGCTGTTCCGCCAGGTGGGTATCTACGCGCCGTTTGGCCAGCTTTACCAGCCCGAGGACAATGCCTCGATGCTGCTCTACCGCGAAGACAGCAGCGGCCAGATTCTGGAAGAAGGGATCAGCGAAGCGGGCGCGCTGTCGTCCTGGACGGCGGCCGCCACCAGCTACAGCACCCATGGCACGGCCATGCTGCCGTTCTTCATTTTCTACAGCATGTTCGGTTTCCAGCGCGTGGGCGATTTGATCTGGGCGGCCGCCGACCAGCGCGCACGCGGCTTCCTGATCGGCGCCACCTCCGGCCGCACCACGTTGGGCGGCGAAGGGCTGCAGCACCAGGACGGCAGCAGCCTGCTGAGCGCCTCCACGGTGCCCAACTGCAAAAGCTACGACCCCGCCTTTGCCGGCGAGCTGGCCGTCATCATCGACCATGGCATGCAGCGCATGCTGCAAGAGCAGCGCGACGAGTTCTTCTACATCACCGTCACCAACGAAAACGTGGCCAACCCCAGCCTGCCGCACGAGGCCCATGAGGGTGTCATCCGGGGCATGTACCAGCTGCAGAGCGGCCCGGCACAAAGCACGCGCCGCGTACAGCTGCTGGGCAGCGGCGCCATCATGGGCGAGGTGCTCAAGGCCGCCGCTATTCTGGAGCGCGAGCATGGCGTGGCCGCCGATGTCTGGAGTGTCACCAGCTATGCCGAGCTGGCCCGCGATGGCGAGGCCCGGCTGGAGCGCTGGCGCGCCGGTGAGGCCAGCGCACCCAGCTGGTTTGCGCAGCAGCTGGAGGCTTCGCAAGGCCCCATCATTGCCGCCAGCGACTATGTGCGTGCGCTGCCCGAACTGGTGCGCGCCTACCTGCCCACCGATGAGCGTGGCCTGCCGCGCCAGCATTACTACACCTTGGGGACGGACGGCTTTGGCCGCAGCGATTCGCGCGCGGCGCTGCGCCAGCATTTTGCGGTCGATGCCGCCGCCATCGTGCAGACCTACCTGCGCAGCCAGCAGGCCTGAGCCTCATCAAGAACCTGTTCTAAAAAGGGGTGCGCAAAAAAGCCAAGCCAGTGTGCACAAGCGCCCAGACAGGCGTATAGCTCCTGAATTGATAGCTGCCAAGTCTTTCGCACAAGGCTCCAGCAGCTATTTTTATGCCCTCCCTGCGCTCGGGCAGCAGCCGGGCAGCGCGTGGTTGCCCCAATACCGCCCGGCGCTGTGCATGCCAGTATCGGAGCCATGCGGCAGCCGCATGGACACAACACCATAAACATCAGGAGCAACTATGCAACGCACTCGCCTGGCGCAAGCCCTGGCCACCTTCGGACTGCTCGGCCTGACCGCCGCGATGGATACCGCCCATGCGCAGGACAAGGTCAAGATCGGCTACATCTCCGACATGTCCAGCCTCTATGCCGACGTCGAAGGCAAGGGCGGCGCCACCGCCATCCAGATGGCCATTGACGACTTTGGCGGCAAGGTGCTGGGCAAGCCGATCGAAATGCTGGTGGTGGACCACCAGAACAAGGCCGACATCGCTGCCAGCAAGGCCCGCGAATGGATCGACACCCAGAACCTGACAATGATCTTCAGCGGCACCAACTCGGGCACCGCACTGGCGCTGGCCAAGGTGGCTGATGAGAAAAAGCGCGTGATGATCAACAACGGCGCCGGCACCTCGGCGCTGACCAATGAGGCCTGCACGCCATACACCATCCATTACGCCTATGACACCGTGGCGCTGTCCAAGGGTGCGGCGGGCGCCATTGTCGAGGGCGGTGGCAAGAACTGGTTCTTTCTGACGGCCGACTATGCCTTTGGCCATGCGATGGAAGCCGATGCCACCAAGGTCATCAAGGCCAAGGGCGGCGCGGTGGCTGCAGCCGTGCGCCACCCGCTCAATGCCTCCGACTTCTCGTCCTTCCTGCTGCAGGCGCAAAGCTCCAAGGCCCAGGTGCTGGCGCTGGCCAATGCCGGTGGCGACACCATCAACGCCATCAAGGCCGCCAAGGAATTCGGCATCGACAAGACGATGAAGATCGCGCCGCTGCTCGTCTTCTACAGCGACATCCACAGCCTGGGCCTGAAGAATACCGCCGGCATGCAGTTCGTCACCAGCTGGTACTGGGACATGAATGACGCATCGCGCAAGTTTGCTGACGCCTACATGAAGAAGACCCAGCGCCGCCCCACCGAAATCCAGGCCGCCGACTACTCGGCCACGATGAACTACCTCAAGGCCGTGCAAGCCGCCGGCACCACCGATGCCGACAAGGTAATGGAGGCCTGGCGCGGCATGAAGATGGACGACTTCTTTGGCTCGGGCACCCTGCGCGCCGACGGCAGCTACATCCACGACATGTACCTGGTCCAGGTCAAGACGCCGCAGGAATCCAAGGGCACCTGGGACTACTACAAGATCGTCAAGAAGCTTCCCGGTGACGAGGTATTTACGACCAAGGAAGAAACCAAGTGTGCGCTGTGGAAGTGATCTGACCCCAGCCTCCACCACCACGATGCCTGGCCATGCCAGGCATTTTTCTTGCATGAACACGGCGGCCCCAAGGCACTAGAAGCCTTGTCACAGGCTGTATTTTGTCGTCCCCCATAATGGGCCTGCCATCCGTAGAAAAGGAAATCCTATGTCCCAGACTCCCAATGCCGATTTCGACTCCCTTCTCCCGGGCCGCGCCACCTTGGCCGGCAGCACCCGCCGCAGCGCCCTGCAAATGGCGCTGGGGGTGGGCTACGCTGCAGCGGCCGTGCCGGTGATGGCGCAGACGGCCATCAAGACCCCCGATGCCGGGCTGACGGCGGGCACCATCCAGTACACGGTCGATGGCTTCCAGGTCAGCGCCTACCGCGCAGCGCCCGCCGGCAAGACCAACCTGCCGGTGGTGCTGGTGATCCAGGAAATCTTTGGCGTGCACGACTACATCGCCGACACCTGCCGGCGCCTCGCCCAGCTGGGCTACCTGGCGATTGCGCCCGAACTGTTCGCGCGCCAGGGCGATCCGCGCAAGTACACCGAGATCAGCCAGCTGCAAAGCGAGCTGGTCAGCAAGGTGCCCGATGCCCAGGTCATCAAGGACCTGGACGCCGCGCTGGCCTGGGCCAAGGACAACGGTGGCGACACCAGCCGCGCCGGCATCACCGGTTTTTGCTGGGGCGGGCGCATCACCTGGCTGTATGCCGCGACCGGCAAGGTCAAGGCCGGTGTCGCCTGGTACGGCCGCCTGCAAGGCGCTGCCAATGACCTGCAGCCCAAGCACCCCATCGACCTCAGCAGCGCACTCAAGGCGCCGGTGCTGGGCCTCTATGGCGGCAAGGACCAGGGCATTCCGCTGGAATCGGTCGAAGCGATGAAGCAAAGCCTGCAGCAGGCTGGCGCTGCCGGCAATGCCGCTGCGGCGGCCTCCAGCTTCCATGTCTATGCTGACGCGGGCCACGCCTTCCATGCCGACTACCGCCCCAGCTACCGCAAGGATGCAGCCGAGGACGGCTGGAAGCGCATGCAGGACTGGTTCAAGACGCATGGCGTGATCTAAAGTCTGGTCAGCAGCTCAGCAAGACAAAACCCCTGCCAGCGCGGCATGTGCTGGCAGGGGTTTTTTGCGTTGTACCGCAGCCCGTCGTGGGCTTTAGTTCGAGGGGTTGTCGCGCCAGAACAGGTCCCAGGGGTCCATTTCCTTGCCGTCGGGGAAGCGGCACAAGGTGTTCTTGCCCTTGGGCGTATTGAGGATGGCGCCGCCCATCTGCACACAGTAGGCCGAGGCGGGGCTGCGCGGGCCGGCATAGACGGTGGCGCGTGTGAAAGCCTCCTTCTCTTCAGGGTCATGCAGCGGCTTCAGGCCCGACGTACTGGTGCAAGCGGCCAGGGCGGACATGGCCACCAGGGCTGCCACGCTTTTGTACAGAATCGTTAGAGAGGTCATCACAAAGCCATTCGTTGTCCAGCCTGCATTATCCCAAAGCGGGCGAACCGCTGCCATGGCCGCCCTCCTGGTCCAGCAGTTCGCCTACGCGCTGGCGCAGCTGCTCGGCCGAGCATTCGGCGGCCGGGCTGGCCGCACCGATGCGCAAGCTCACGCGGTTGAAGAAGCCACGGCGGAACGGCCGGGTCATCGCGCCCTTGGGCTCGATGCGGCTGAAGAACGAGCCCCAGAGGTTGGACAAGGCCATCGGCACGACGGGCACATCCAGCCCATCGGCACGCGCCTGCTCCAGGATCTTCATCACACCGCCCTTGAATACCTGCAACTCGCCATCGCGGGTGATGCCGCCTTCGGGGAAGATGGCCAGCAAATCGCCCTCGCGCAGCACCTGCGCGGCCCTGGCAAAAGCGGCTTCGTAAACGGCAGGGTCTTCGCTGCGGGGCGCCACCGGAATGGCCTTGCAGAGGCGGAACAACCAGCCCAGCAAGGGCGTGCGGAAGATGCGGTAGTCCATCACAAAGTAGATCGGGCGCGGGCTGGCGGCCATCATCAGGATGGGGTCGACAAAGCTGACATGGTTGCAGGTCAGCAGCGCCGGCCCGCTGGTGGGAATGTGGTGGGCACCCTGCACCCGAAAGCGGTAGACGACGTTCGTAATCAGCCAGGCAATGCAGCGCAGCAGGTATTCGGGCACCAGCAGGAAGATGTAGGTGGCGACGATGGCATTGGCAATGCCGGTGAACAGGAAGATCTGCGGCACGGTAAATCCCGCCCCCAGCAAGGCACCGGCGATGACCGAGCTGGCGATCATGAACAGCGCATTGAGAATATTGTTGGCCGCAATGATGCGGGCGCGGTGCGTGGGCTGGCTGCGCAGCTGGATCAGCGCATACATGGGCACGCTGTACAGCCCGGCAAACAGCGACAGCAAGGCCAGATCGGCCATCACGCGCCAGTGCGCCGGCTGGCTGATGAAGGCCAGCGCCGTCCAGGCCTGGGCCGGCTGCGCCAGCCCGCGCGATGCAAAGTACAGATCAATCGCAAACACGCTCATGCCGATGGTGCCGATGGGCACCAGGCCAATCTCCACCTGGCGGCGCGAGAGCACCTCGCACAGCAGCGAGCCCAGGCCGATGCCGATGGAAAACACCACCAGCAGCAGCGAGGCCACATGCTCATTGCCATGCAGCACCTCCTTGGCAAAGCTGGGGAACTGGCTCAGGAACACCGCACCGAAGAACCACATCCAGCTGATACCCAGCAGCGAGCGGAACACAACCACATTGCCATGGGCCAGCTTCAGGTTGCGCCAGGTTTCGCTCACCGGGTTCCAGTTGATGCGCAGGCCCGGGTCGGTGGCCGGTACCACCGGCACGCCCTGGGCCGTCAAACGCCCCACTACCGCCAAGCTAAAGCAGGCCACCGCGACCGAGGCATGGCCGATCTCAGGCAAGGCCACCAGCAGGCCACCCACCACATTGCCCAGCAAGATGGCGACAAAGGTGCCCATCTCGACCATGCCATTGCCGCCGGTCAGCTCATCGTCGCGCAGCACCTGGGGCAGGTAGGCAAACTTGACGGGCCCGAACAACGTGGAATGCAGGCCCATCAAAAACACACAGCCCAGCAGCAGCGCCGGGCTTTCGATCCAGAAGCCCAGGCCGGCGATCAGCATCACGCCAATCTCCAGGTCCTTGACGAAGCGGATCATGCGGTGCTTTTCATACTTGTCGGTCAGCTGACCCGAGGTGGCGGAGAACAGCAGAAACGGCAGGATGAACAGTGCGCCGATCACCAGGCCCGCCATCGCGGGCGGCATCCAGGCCACCTGCAGCTGGTAGGTCACCATCACCGTGAACGCGAACTTGAACAGGTTGTCGTTGGCAGCCCCGGCAAACTGGGTCCAGAAGAAGGGGGCAAAGCGGCGCTGGCCCAGCAACGCAAACTGGTTGGGATGGTCTGGCGCCTCAGCGGCGGGCACAGACGGGGCATGTGGACGGTTCATGGAACAAGCATCTCCTGGCGGATCTAGGGCGGTAGGTGGTCGGTACCGGGCATTCAGCGCAAACGCCCTGCCCCCAACGCGCCGCCCCCGATTGTGCCTGCGGACGCGCTGTTTGCGTGCGCCCGGTGGCGCAGTTGCTGCAAGCTGCGCAGCAAAGGCAGCACCGCCAGCGCAGCAGCCAGGTGCTTGAGCGCATGGCCGGCCACCAGATGGCCGCTGCCCGCCCAGACGGCGGCATCGCCCAGCTCAAACAGCTTGGCCAGCGCATACCAGGCCACGATGGCGGCCAGGGGCCAGCGGATGAGCTGCGCGGCCGGCGGGCTGCGCTGCTGCCACACGGCCAGTACCACGAGCAGCACCATGCCCGCGCCCTGCAACACGGCCCAGGGCAGCAGCTGCCCCGTCTGCAACCAGATCCACAGCGCCAGCGGCCCGCCCAGCAGCACGCACAGCGCCGTCAGCCAGGCAGCGCGGGCGTTGAGCAGCGACTGCAGCGCCAGGCCCAGCACGCCGGCAAACACTGGCACCATGCCCATGCGGTCCCAGAAGACGCGCACATCGCCGGGCAGCAGGTGGTAGTAGGACGAGCCCAGGGCTGTCAGGACCAGGCCGCCAAAGACCAGCAGCAGCCAGGGCGTCGCCCTTTGGGTGCGCAGCGTCTCTGCAGGCGTTTTGAACGTGGCCAGCAAGCCCCAGACACCGAGCAGCAAGAACGGCAGATTGCTCAGCACATCGGCCGCATTGACCAGGCCCAGCAGCGGGCGCTGGTCGGCAAAGTCATGGTAATGGGCCGCCTGCGGCACATAGGGCCCCAGGCAGGCCAAGGCCAGCATGGCGGCATAGAAGGCATACAGCGCGTATTCCGCAGCCGGGCTGCGGGGGCTTGGGGGGTGGGTGGTATCAGTCATGGCCTGCACTGTGCCGCCGCGGCGCCAGAGCGTCTCGGAATGCCGGCGCGATCCCCTATGATGGCACCCAAAGTATGACAGGACGATACCCATGAGCACCACCGCCGATCTGGTACTGGCATTGAAGAAAGAGCTGAAAGCCGCGCAGATGACCTATGCCGACCTGGCCGAGGCGCTGGGCATGGCGGAGTCCAGCGTCAAGCGGATGCTGGCCAAGGGTGACATGCCGCTGTCGCGCATCGATGCCATCTGCCACGTGCTGCGCCTGGATTTTGCCGACCTGGCGCGCCGTGTGGCCGACAACCAGCCGCTGATCAAGGAGCTGACGCAGCAGCAGGAGCAAGCGGTGGTGGCCGACAAGAAGCTGCTGCTGATGGCCATCTGCGTGCTCAGCCAGTGGACCCTGGAGCAGGTGCTAACCACCTACCGCTTGAGCGAGGCCGAGGGCATCAAGTACCTGGCGCAGCTCGACCGCATCGGCATCATCGAGCTGCGCCCGATGAACCGCTACCGGCTAAAGCTGGCCAAGACCTTTCGCTGGCGCCCGCATGGCCCGGTGATGGAGTACTTCCGCGAGAACGCCGTGCACGACTATTTCTCGGGCACCTTCGACAAATCGGGCGAGGGTTTGATGCTCGTGCACGGCGCCATCAGCCGCACCCTGGCACCGGCCTTTTTGGAGCGCCTGCAGCGTGTGGCCCAGGACTTTGCCCAGCAGCACCTGACCGACCAGCGCCTGCCCGAGAAGGAGCGCGAGGGCTATACCCTGCTGCTGGCCATGCGCAGCTGGGAGCTGTCGGTGTTCACCGAGATGCGCCGCCTGCAGCCGGGGGGCAACCGCTAAGAACCAGCCCTCTCGAACGCATGCCGATGGCAATGCCACGCGGCTGCGTGGAGACTGCAGGCAGCTGCTAGGCCGCCTGGGTAAACAGCATCAGTGCACCGGCATAGCGGTGCAGCTGCTGACCGGCAATCTCGCCCTGGCTGAAGAAACCTACCAGCGGGATGTCCCCCAGCACATGGTGGATCAGTTCCAGCTCGGCACCGGGCGCGCCGAAATAGGGACTTGCCCGCTCCGCACAGCTGATGTAGACCGCACCGGCGATGCTGCGGCCGGCCCCGGCCCCGGCATCACCCAGCACGCTGTCGCCCAGCGGCAGGCCGGTCTGTGCCTCGGCGGGCGCCAGCGATTCCCGCAGCTCGGCACACATGCGCAGCAGATCGGCGCGGGCAGCCGACAGGTTGCGCTGGCAAAAGCACAGGTACTGCTGGGGCTGGGCCGGCTCTGGCAGCACAATGCCCCGGCTGGCCATGTCCACGCCCACCAATGGCACCACGCGCGCCTCGGGGCCCAACTGGCCGGCGTGCACCGGCGATTCGGGTGCATGCGGCTCCAGCGCAGCATGGATATGGCGCAATGTGCGGGTGGCCCGCTCGGGGTCGGTATCCAGCCGTACCGGCATCAGCTCTTCCAGCACATCCAGCGCCGGCCGGCCGTCGAGGGCCAGCACCACATGGCCCTGCATCGCAGTGATGCGCATGCGCGTGCCCATTACCTGGCAGCCCTGGGTCAGCTCCTGCACCACACCGGCTTCCGCAGAAAAAGCCATGCCCGACAGCCCGCCGCGCAGCACGCCACTGTGGCTGGGGCCCAAAGCCTTGCTCCACGCCAGCTGCAGCGGCGCCACCGCCCCGGAGCTGAGGCCGCCGAGCACACTGCCGGCGCGGGTGCGGGCCGCCAGCTCTTCGAGCAGCTCGGCAAAATCGGGCAGATCGGCATCGGCATGCAGCAATGCACGCTCCCAGGGGGATGTGGACGCCACCGGCAGCGGTGCAATGCCGGAAAACAGGCGGTAGGAATGGGCAGGCAGCTCCAGCAGCATGACCGACAGCGCCGGCTCGTTCAGGTATTCCGCATGCGAAGCCATCACGCCCGTGCCCACCGCGCCGCTCCAGTCGCCAATCTGTGGGAACTCATCCTGCAAAGCCTCCAGCAGTTGCGGCGCATGGCGCGCATAGGCATCGGTGAAATACACCAGGCCGAGAGTGGGCGCGCTGGCATAACCCGCCTGGGCCATGCGTCCGCGCAGTTGCGCCACCACCAGCGCCACGGCCATCCGCCAGTCGGGATGGGTCACATGGCCATAGGGAAAAAGCTTTGTGCCTGCCATTGTCAAAAAACCTGCTGCTGCGGGACTGCCAGCCCAGTCCCGCACTCAAAAATCACGATCGCTCAAAGGGGGAGCCCGACTCAGCGCTGGCCGGGAGCCGAGGGCTTGCGAGAGCCAGCCTGACGCGGCCCGGCTTGACGCGGCGCGGCCTGACGCGGCCCGGCTTGACCTGAGGCGGCGGGGCGGGAACCACGGTTGCCGGCACCGGCGCCTTTGGTTGATGCCGCCTTGCGCGCCATTGGCTGCTTGCCAGTGTTGTTCTGTGCACTGCGCGGGCTACTCTCGGGCTGGCGGGCAGATGGCTTGGCAGCGTTTGCATCGCCTGCAGAAGCGGCACTGCGTTTGGCCGCGCTCTGCCGGCCCATCGCGGCTTGGGCCGCAGTCTTGCCCGCTTCCGCCATCCCTTCTGCCGTGCTGCGCACGGCCTCTGCTGCCGAGGCCGCTGCCTGCTGGGTGCTGGCGGCATGCGCCATCGCCTGCTCGGTGACATCCTGCACGGCCTGCTGCGCGATATGCTGGAACTGCTGTGTCAGCGCGCCCCACCATTGCATCGGGTCGGTCACTGGAGAGGCTTTGGCTTGCCCGGCTTGTTCCGGCGGTTCTGTGGCAGCCTCAGGTGCCGGCGAGGCTGCGGGCGGCGGTGTCGATGCCGCTGCAGGGGCGGGGCTGGGGGCTGCCGGGGGCTTCGCAGCCGCCTGGGGCGCGGCAGTCTCGGCCGCGTCTTGCGCCTGAGCTGCCGCGTTCTGGGCAAACTGCTGCCAGCTTTGCACCATCGTGCTGGCCCAGTTCTCCACTGGCACGTTCATCGTCTGCAGCGCCGACAAAGTCATTTTCTGCACTTCCATCGCCTGGATGGTGGCCTCCAGCGCCCGCTGGTTTTGCTCCAGCCAGAACAGCACGGTCTTGAGCTCCTGGATGCGTTTTTCCAGATCCGGCACGCTCATCGTCGGCGCCACCCATTCCTGCCATTGCGCAAAGGCCGCAGCGGGCTTGGACGTGCTGCCTGCCGCAAGCTTTTGCAGAAAATCGAAACCAGGGGCGAAAGGGTTGAAAGTCTGGGCGGCGTCCTGCATGGTGGTGTCTCCAGTGGTGGGGGCCGTTGGCCGCGCGAGCAATGCCACGGTGTATGCTGCACAGCTTAGCGGATTGTGCAGGCCCTGCCTATGTGATAAATCGCATGCAGCGGTGTACGATCCCTCTTGCAACCCGCCTTTTGAGCCCGCCACCATGCAGAGCCTTTTCCATCTCGCCTTCCATGTGCACGACCTGGATGCTGCACGCCACTTCTACCGCGACACGCTCGGCTGCGCCGAGGGCCGCAGCACCGACAGCTGGGTGGATTTTGATTTCTTTGGCCACCAGATCTCCTGCCACCTGGGCAAACCTTTCGAGACCAGCAATACTGGCTTGGTGGGAAACCAAAAGGTACCCATGCCGCATTTTGGCCTGGTGCTGAAACTGGAGGACTGGAAGCAGCTGGCCGAGCGCCTGCGCGCTGCCAACACCCGCTTTGTGCTGGAGCCCCAGGTGCGCTTTGAAGGTGAGCCCGGCGAGCAGTGGACGATGTTCTTCTATGACCCCAGCGGCAACCCGATCGAGGTCAAAGGCTTTCGCTCGCTGGAGCAGTTGTACGCGCATTGATCGTGCGCGGCGGCCACGCCAAAGGCCCTCGGAGGTGGAGCAAGTGCTGTCTCCGCCCGGCCGCTGGGCCGATACCGCGCCCATCCCGCGCTGTTTAGGCCAACACCAGTGAAGCGGACACAAAAAAGCCAGCTCGAAAGCTGGCTTTTGGTGTTCTGGTTGCGCGAGAAGGATTTGAACCTCCGACCTTTGGGTTATGAGCCCAACGAGCTACCAGACTGCTCCATCGCGCACCGCAATTATAGCGCGACTTTGGGGCTGCATTTTGGCGGAGCGCGCTTTTAGCGCATATTTTTCGCGCTTCGACTTTTATAGCAATCTTGGCTGGCTCGAACCCGCAGCCATCGGGGGCCGCCTTGCAGGCTGGCCCGGCTGCTCCAGCAGCGCTGTGCCCGGCACCCGGCCACAAAAAAGCCAGCTCGAAAGCTGGCTTTTGGTGTTCTGGTTGCGCGAGAAGGATTTGAACCTCCGACCTTTGGGTTATGAGCCCAACGAGCTACCAGACTGCTCCATCGCGCACTAGCATTATAGCGCGGGTTTTCCTTAATACGAAGCGCTTTGTCATCATTTGGAAAACTATTTGTGCCATCTGGCCTGGAGAGGGGTGGTGCAACGCCGGCCAAGGCCTCGCGAGCATAGAAAAAGCCCACCGAAGTGGGCTTTCTCAACGTGAACCTGCAGAGGGCTTATTCAGCTGCGGCATCACCGGCTTCTTCAGCGCGGTCCACCAGTTCAACATAGGCCATAGGCGCGTTGTCGCCCACGCGGAAACCCATCTTCAGGATACGGGTGTAGCCGCCAGGACGGTTGGCCGAGCGAGGACCCAGCACATTGAACAGCTTGGTCACGCTGTCGCGGCTGCGCAGACGGTCGAATGCCAGACGGCGGTTGGCAACGGTGTCCACCTTGGCCAGCGTGATCATGGGCTCGATCACCTTGCGCAGTTCCTTGGCTTTAGGAACAGTGGTCTTGATGGCTTCGTGCTCGATGAGCGAATTCATCATGTTTTGCAGCATCGCCTTACGGTGAGACGAGGTGCGGTTCAGTTTGCGGAGGCCGTGTCCGTGACGCATGGTGCTTTTCCTTTTAGATTGGTTCAATCAAACAGCCGTATCAGGTACTGTTCGACGCACTACGATTGAGCTCCCCCACCATTGGGAGAGCTCTCCATTATAACTTAACGCTTTTCCAAACCGGCTGGTGGCCAGTTTTCAAGCTTCATACCCAGGGTCAGACCACGGGAAGCCAGAACTTCCTTGATCTCGTTGAGCGACTTGCGACCCAGATTCGGGGTCTTGAGCAACTCATTTTCGGTGCGCTGGATCAGGTCACCGATGTAGTAGATGTTTTCGGCCTTCAGGCAGTTGGCAGAACGCACGGTCAACTCCAGCTCGTCCACAGGACGCAGCAGGATCGGGTCGAACGTGGCGTTGTTGCGCGCCTGGCCGCCTGGCTGGTCGAACACATCCAATGCGCCGCCTTCGAGCTGCGCAAACACGGCGAGCTGTTCCACCAGGATCTTGGCCGACGAGCGCACTGCATCTTCTGCAGCGATGGCGCCGTTGGTTTCAATCTCGAGAACCAGCTTGTCCAGATCGGTACGCTGCTCCACACGGGCGGATTCGACCGTGTAGCTGACGCGCTTGATCGGCGAGAACGATGCGTCCAGCACAATGCGGCCGATCGACTTGGTCGACTCGTCACCGTAGCGGCGCACGTTACCGGGCACATAGCCACGGCCTTTTTCCACCTTGATCTGCATGTCCAGCTTGCCGCCTTGCGACAGGTTGGCGATGACATGATCAGGGTTGATGATTTCTACATCGTGAGGCGTCTGAATGTCAGCTGCCGTCACCACGCCTTCGCCATCCTTGCGCAGGCTCAGCGTCACTTCGTCACGGTTGTGGAGCTTGAACACCACGCCCTTGAGGTTCAGCAAGATGTTGACCACATCTTCCTGGACGCCGTCGATAGACGAGTACTCGTGCAGCACACCTGCAATGGTCACTTCCGTCGCTGCATAACCCACCATCGAGGACAGCAGAACACGACGCAGCGCATTGCCCAGCGTGTGCCCGTAGCCGCGTTCAAACGGCTCCAGCTCTACCTTGGCGCGATTGTGGCCCAGCTGTTCTACGTTAATTGTCTTGGGTTTCAGCAAATTGGTCTGCATGCAAACTTCCTCTCAATACCCCCGGCTCGTTACACCGGTAAGGCTGGTGAAGCACCAGAACCGCGATGCCTCGCGGTTCTGGGACGGATACACTTTCGCAGTCGAAAACGACCGGGAAATTAACGAGAATACAATTCGACGATCAGCGATTCGTTGATGTCAGCACCGAATTCATCGCGGTCTGGAGACTTCTTGAAGACGCCTTCAGCCTTGTCAGCCGACACGTCCACCCAAGCGGGGAAACCCACTTGACCGGCCAGTTGCAGCGACTCGATGATACGGGCTTGCTTCTTCGACTTTTCGCGCACAGCAACCACGTCGCCCTCCTTCACGGAGTACGAAGGGATGTTGACGGATTGGCCGTTCACGGTGATGGCCTTGTGGGACACCAGCTGACGCGCTTCGGAGCGGGTCGAGCCAAAGCCCATGCGGTACACCACGTTGTCCAGACGGCTTTCCAGCAGGCTCAGCAGGTTCGCGCCGGTGTTGCCACGGCGACGATCGGCTTCAGCGAAGTAGCGGCGGAATTGCTTCTCCAGCACACCGTAGGTGCGCTTGACCTTTTGCTTTTCACGCAGTTGCAGACCGTAGTCCGAGGTACGCGTGCCGGAAGTACGGCCGTGTTGACCTGGCTTGGTGTCCAGCTTGACCTTGTCCGCGATCGAGCGACGTGCGCTCTTGAGGAACAGGTCTACGCCTTCGCGGCGGGAAAGTTTGCCCTTAGGGCCAATAAAACGTGCCACTTGAATATCCTTTTTTCAGCTACCGCAAAAATGCGGGAGCCGCCAGAGCACCATGCACTGGCGGCGGTGGGCTTATGGTGAGTTAGATGCGACGACGCTTTTGAGGGCGGCAGCCGTTGTGCGGGACAGGCGTCACGTCGGAGATCGACGTGATGCGGATGCCCAATGCACCCAGAGCACGCACCGAAGACTCGCGACCTGGGCCTGGGCCCTTGATCTCGACGTCCAGGTTCTTGATGCCCTGTTCCATGGCAGCACGGCCGGCCACTTCGGAAGCAACCTGGGCTGCGAAAGGCGTCGACTTGCGCGAGCCCTTGAAACCCTGGCCACCCGACGAAGCCCAAGACAGGGAATTGCCTTGGCGGTCGGTGATCGTGATGATGGTGTTGTTGAACGAAGCGTGAACGTGTGCAATGCCGTCAGAAATGTTCTTGCGAACTTTCTTACGTACACGTGCAGCTGCATTGTTCTGAGACTTAGCCATTGTGTACCTTCAATCTCTTTATTTCTTCAAAGCCGCTGCGCCTTTGCGCGGACCCTTGCGGGTACGGGCATTAGTGCGGGTACGCTGACCACGCATGGGCAGACCACGACGATGACGGAAACCGCGGTAGCAGCCGATGTCCATCAAACGCTTGATGTTCATCGTGGTTTCACGGCGCAGGTCACCTTCCAGGGTCAGGTGAGCGATGGCGTCGCGGATCTTTTCCAGATCAGCGTCCGAGAAATCCTTGACTTTCTTGGCGTAGTCGATACCAGCAGCTTCGCAGATCTTGCGAGCGGTGGTGCGACCGATGCCATAGATAGCGGTCAGGCCGATCTCCGCATGCTTGTGCGGAGGGATGTTAATACCAGCAATACGTGCCATTTGTGTCCTCTAATACTTTAGATTAACCTTGGCGCTGCTTATGGCGCTGGTCGGTGCAGATCACGCGTACGACACCCTTGCGACGGATGATCTTGCAGTTACGGCAAATCTTCTTTACCGAAGCTGAAACTCTCATTTCATTCTCCTAAAACTTCCATCCGCTCCAGTCTGTGACGGCATTTCAAATATTTAGCCCGAACAGACTGGAGGGCACACTTTCCTGTCGATCTCAGTTTTTGGCTGAGGCCTTGAAGTTCGCCTTCTTCAGAAGCGACTCATACTGCTGAGACATCATGTAATTCTGGACCTGGGACATGAAGTCCATGGTCACCACCACGATGATCAACAAGGAAGTGCCACCGAAATAGAACGGAACGTTGTACTTCAGGATCAAGAACTCTGGCAGCAGACACACGAAGGTGATGTAAACAGCACCCGCAAGCGTCAAACGCACCAAAATCTTATCAATATAACGTGCTGTCTGATCCCCTGGTCGAATCCCGGGAATAAAGGCACCACTCTTCTTCAGGTTATCGGCCGTCTCGCGGCTGTTGAAAACCAAGGCCGTATAGAAGAAGCAGAAAAAGATGATCGCTGCGGCATAGAACATCACATAGATCGGCTGACCGGGGGTCAACGTGCTAGCAATGTCCCTGAGCCAACGCATCGATTCGCCAGCGCTGAACCAGTTCACAACAGTGGCAGGCAGCAAGATGATCGACGAAGCGAAGATGGGAGGAATCACACCAGCCATGTTCAGCTTCAGTGGCAAGTGCGAAGACTGACCACCATACACCTTGTTTCCAACCTGACGGCGCGCATAGTTCACCAGGATCTTGCGC
Organism: uncultured Comamonas sp.; assembly: GCF_964277875.1. Lineage (NCBI taxonomy): Bacteria > Pseudomonadati > Pseudomonadota > Betaproteobacteria > Burkholderiales > Comamonadaceae > Comamonas > uncultured Comamonas sp. Next base: position 74,487 of record NZ_CAXYJV010000010.1, on the reverse strand, counting down.
TGTCCACGCTCGACAAACACGACGAAGTACGTCACGGCTGCCACTACGAGAACAATGAAGATCGCGGCAATGATGCTCATCGCACCAGTACGCACCAATTCGAGCAATCCACCGATGGAGCTGGGGAGACCCGCAGCGATACCGGCGAAGATCAGGATCGAGATCCCGTTGCCCAAACCACGCTCGGTGATCTGTTCACCCAGCCACATCAGGAACATCGTACCGGCGGTCAGGCTGACCACAGCGGTAAGACGGAACCCGAAACCAGGGCTGAGGACCAAACCGGCAGTGCCTTCCAGTGCCACGGCAATGCCGAGCGACTGAAACAGCGCAAGCGCCAGGGCACCGTAACGGGTGTACTGGGTAATCTTGCGACGGCCGGCTTCGCCCTCTTTCTTCATCTGTTCGAATGTCGGGACGACGTAGGTCATCAATTGCATGATGATCGATGCCGAGATGTACGGCATGATCCCCAGTGCGAACACCGTGAAGCGCGAGAGCGCCCCACCCGAGAACATGTTGAACAGATTGAGAATGCCGCCCTGCTGGCCATTGAACAGCTGCTGCAGCTGCGCTGGATCGATGCCCGGCACGGGGATATGAGCCCCGATCCGGTAAACGACCAGCGCGAGCAACAGAAAAACCAGACGGCGGCGAAGATCGCCGAATTTTCCGGTTTTTGCAATTTGAGCTGCGCTAGTAGCCACGGATGTCTTCTTTCAGATCATTAATCAGGCGATGCTGCCACCGGCAGCTTCGATGGCAGCCTTGGCGCCGGCGGTAGCGCCGATGCCGTTGAGCTTGACAGCCTTGCTGATTTCACCGCTCTTGATGATCTTGACCACCTTTGCGATTTCACCAACCAGACCGGCTTGCTTCAGAGCTGCCAGATCGACTTCGGCCAGGCCCAGCTGTTCCAGAGCGGACAGGGTCACTTCTGCATTGAACTTCAGCAGATGCGACTTGAAGCCACGCTTGGGCAGACGGCGCTGCAGAGGCATTTGACCGCCTTCGAAGCCCACCTTGTGGTAGCCACCCGAACGCGACTTCTGACCCTTGTGACCACGGCCGGCAGTCTTGCCCAGGCCGGAGCCGATGCCGCGACCGACACGGCGCTTGGCGTGCTTGGAGCCCTCTGCAGGCTTGATGCTATTGAGTTCCATCATCAATCCTTTCAGAGAACTTTGACCAGGTAGCTGATCTTGTTGATCATGCCGCGCACGGCAGGCGTGTCCTGCAGTTCGCTGATGCTGTTCAGCTTGCGCAGGCCCAGGCCACGGACGGTGGCGCGGTGCGATTCCTTGGTGCCAATGGGGCTGCGCACCAGTTGCACCTTCACGGTTTGTTGCGTTGTCATGTGATTGACTCCGATCAGGCGGTGAAGATGTCTTCAACCGACTTGCCGCGCTTGGCTGCCACTTCCGAAGGGGTCGTGGAGTGCTTCAGAGCGTCAAAAGTCGCGCGGACCATGTTGTAGGGATTCGACGAACCATGGCTCTTGGCCACGATGTCGGTGATGCCCAGCACTTCGAAAACGGCGCGCATCGGGCCGCCGGCGATGATGCCGGTACCCTTGGGAGCGGGGTTCAGCATCACGGATGCTGCGCCATGCTGACCCATCACGGTGTGATGGATCGTGCCGTGCTTCAAAGACACCTTGATCATGTTGCGACGGGATTCTTCCATCGCCTTTTGCACGGCTGCAGGCACTTCCTTCGACTTGCCCTTGCCCATGCCAACGCGGCCATCACCATCGCCAACCACGGTCAGTGCAGCGAAGCCGAGGATACGACCGCCCTTCACAACCTTGGTGACGCGGTTCACCGCGATCATTTTTTCGCGCAGACCGTCGTCACGACCTTCGTCTTGCACCTTGGGAGAAAACTTTGCCATTTCTATCCGCTCCGCTTAGAACTGCAGGCCGGCTTCACGAGCGGCTTCTGCCAAAGCCTTCACGCGGCCGTGGTATGCGAAACCAGCGCGATCGAAAGCCACTTTCTCCACGCCGGCAGCCTTCGCCTTCTCGGCAATGCGCTTGCCAATCAGCGTAGCGGCAGCCACGTTGCCACCCTTGCCGATGGCGCCCAGTTGGGTGCGCACTTCGGCTTCGGCGGTGGAGGCCGAAGCCAGCACCTTGGTGCCGTCTTCCGACACCACGCTTGCGTAGATGTGGAGGTTCGTACGGTTCACGCTCAGACGTGCCACGCCTTGCTGTGCAATGCGGATGCGGGTCTGGCGGGCACGACGGAGACGCTGCTCTTTCTTGGTCAACATAATGCAGCTCCTTACTTCTTCTTGGTCTCTTTGATCACGACCTTCTCATCCGAGTAACGGATGCCCTTGCCCTTGTAGGGCTCGGGAGGACGAACGGCACGGATCTCAGCAGCCATTTGGCCAACGGCCTGGCGGTCAGCACCCTTGACCAAGATTTCGGTCGGTGTGGGGGTGGTGACAGTGATGCCGGCCGGCATTTCGAAGTTCACCGGGTGCGAAAAGCCGATCGCCAGGTTCAGCTTGGAGCCCGAGGCCGAAGCCTTGAAACCCACGCCAACCAGCGACAGCTTCTTCTCGAAGCCCTTGCTCACGCCCACCACCATGTTGTTCACCAGCTGACGCATGGTGCCGCTCATGGCGTTGGCTTCGCGCGAGTCATTGACGGGCTCGAAAGACAGCTTGCCTTCGTTGTTGGAGATCTTCACCAGAACGTTCTGGGCTTGCGACAGCGTGCCGCCGGTGCCCTTCACATTGATCTGGTCGTCTTTGATGGACACATCCACGCCTGCGGGGATGGCCACGGGAGTCTTTGCTACGCGAGACATTTCAGTATTTCTCCTTAATGTCCGTTAGGCCACGTAGCACAGCACTTCGCCGCCCACGCCAGTGGCGCGTGCCTTGCGATCCGTCATCACGCCCTTGGGAGTGGTGACGATGGCAACGCCCATACCGTTCATGACCTGGGGGATTGCGTCACGGCCCTTGTACACGCGCAGGCCGGGACGGCTCACGCGCTCGATGCGCTCGATCACCGGACGGCCGGCGTAGTACTTCAGGGTAATTTCGAGTTCGGACTTGCCAGCGTCGGTCTTCACTTGGAAGCCGTCGATGTAGCCTTCATCCTTCAGCACCTGGGCGATGGCAACCTTGACCTTGGAGGAAGGAGCCGTCACGGTGGTCTTGGAGACCATTTGTGCATTGCGGATGCGGGTCAGCAAGTCAGCGATGGGATCACTCATGCTCATGTTTAATCTCTCCTGCTTGCTTACCAGCTGGCCTTGGTGACACCGGGGATGTCGCCAGCGAAGGCCAGTTCACGGATCTTGGCGCGGCCCAGACCGAATTGACGGAAGGTGCCACGGGGACGACCCGTGATCTCGCAGCGGTTGCGCTGGCGAGTGGGGTTCGCGTTACGGGGCAGCTTCTGCAGGCCCAGGCGAGCGGCGTCGCGCTCTTCGTCGCTGCGCTTTGCGTCAGCGGCGATTGCCTTCAGTTCTGCGTATTTGGCAGCGTACTTGGCTGCCAGCTTTTCGCGCTTGAGTTCGCGCTGGATCAATGCAACTTTAGCCATGCGCCACCTCAGTTCTTGAAGGGGAAACGGAAAGCGGCGAGCAGTGCCTTGCACTCATCGTCGGTCCGAGCTGTCGTCGTGATGCTGATGTTCAGACCACGCAGAGCGTCCACCTTGTCGTACTCGATTTCGGGGAAGATGATCTGTTCCTTGACGCCGACGTTGTAGTTGCCGCGACCGTCGAAAGAACGGCCGGAGATACCACGGAAGTCACGCACGCGGGGCAGAGCCACGGTGACGAAACGGTCCAGGAATTCATACATCTGAACGCCACGCAGGGTCACCATGCAGCCAATGGCCTGGCCTTCACGGATCTTGAAGCCGGCGATAGCCTTCTTGGCCTTGGTCACCACGGGCTTCTGACCAGCAATCTTGGTCAGGTCAGCCACGGCGTTGTCCATCACCTTCTTGTCGGCCACGGCTTCGCTCACACCCATGTTCAGGGTGATCTTGGTCAGACGGGGCACTTCCATGGAGGAGGTGTAGCCGAACTTTTCCTTGAGTTCAGCCGCGATCTTTTCGCGATACAGTTTTTGCAGTCGTGCCATGTGTTACCCCTTAGGCCGCCTTGATTTCGGCGCCGCTGGACTTGAACACGCGAACGCGTGTGCCGTCGGCCTGCACCTTGATGCCCACGCGATCAGCCTTGCCGGTCGCTGCATTGAAGATGGCCACGTTGGATTGGTGGATAGGCATAGCCTTTTCCACGATACCGCCGGTGGTGCCCTTCATGGGGTTCGGCTTGACGTGCTTCTTCACCATGTTGATGCCATCGATCAACAGGTGGGAGTCGTCCTTACGAGCCGAGACCACGCCTTGCTTGCCCTTGTCACGGCCGGTCAGCACGATGATTTGGTCGCCCTTGCGAATCTTGTTCATGGTGCTTCCTTTAGAGAACTTCAGGTGCCAGGGACACGATCTTCATGAACTTTTCGTTGCGCAGTTCACGAGTCACGGGGCCAAAGATGCGGGTGCCGATAGGCTCCAGCTTGGCGTTCAGCAGAACGGCGGCGTTGCCGTCGAACTTGACGAGCGAGCCATCAGCACGGCGAATACCCTTCGCCGTACGCACCACGACCGCGCTGTAGACCTCGCCTTTTTTGACGCGTCCACGCGGTGCAGCTTCCTTGATGGTCACCTTGATGATGTCACCAACACTCGCATAGCGACGATGAGAACCGCCCAGCACTTTGATGCACTGAACAGACTTCGCGCCGGTGTTGTCGGCAACCTCTAACCGAGATTCTGTTTGGATCATTTCAATATTCCCAACTTGCTCCAGCAAACACTCGACAGCCCCAGAGTCTTCTCAAGGGCCGCGAGCAGCCAGTCAGTCTTGGGCCCGTCGTCCACGCCGAAAACCATTTCTCGGCGCTTCCACTGGGCAGATAACTTCACGATTTTCACGTGAAGCATGGGATTGTCCCAGAAATTCCTTTGCGCGTCAAACCCTTAGCCGCCTTTTCCACCCCTGGCCGGCAGCGTTGCGCAACCCCCACAAGAGCGCTATCAACCCAGGAGCAAGCTGGGCCTGCCGATGGCCGCACCCCATCGGAAACGCCCATAAAAAAGCCGAGCCTGGCGGGCTCGGCAAAGGGTGGCAGACTCAACGCAATCGTCTGCTGCGGGCTGGTCGCGCGTGCTACGGCGGCGCAGACATCGCAGCGGCTTGGGGCCACCGCGTTGGGCCCGGGCACGGCCCTTGCCCTGCGGAAAACGGACTTTCAAGCGCTTTCTTCATCATTCCCCCTCCCTCGTCAGCCTTGTGCTGGCTGCTGTTCGCCGGCACCGTTACGAGATGCCATGGGCAGCATTCTGATTCATAAAAACAATCAAAGATAGATATCAATCAATTTTGACAATCTTTCCTTGGCTTGCATCTGCCTCCAAAAGCAAAACGCCCTGCAGTGCAGGGCGTTTTGCTTGAGAGGGACTTCAGCCGCAATCAGGCCGGCAGGTACTGGGCCGCCAGCGGCATGAAGTCCGCCAGGCCGGCGTCCTGCCCCAGCTCCTCCTGGAGGATGGCTGCCACGCGCGGCGCCACCTCGGCGGCCTTGCGCGCATCAAGGAACAGCAGGCGGCTGCGGCGCGCCAGCACGTCTTCCACGGTGCGCGCGTATTCGAAGCGCGCGGCAAAGCGCACCATGGCTTCGTTCAGGCCGTCTGCCAGCCATTCGTCGTTGCCCGGCAACGCCTCCACTGCCGAGGCTTCCGTGCCATAGGAGTGCAGGCCCTGGACCTGGTTCATGCGGTGGTGCACGGCGGATTCGGCCGGGGCGCCGGCCAGCGGCAGGCGGGCCGTGACGCCACCGGGGCGGTGCGGCAGGCGGCCGATGGCAAAGCACTCGGAGAGCACGTCTTCGGCCATGGCGCGGTAGGTGGTCCATTTGCCGCCCGTGACGGTGACCAGGCCGGTGCGGCTGGACATGACCGTGTGCTCGCGGCTGATCTTCTTGGTGTTCTCGCCGTCGTCGTCCTGGGGCTTGACCAGCGGGCGCAGGCCGACCCACATGCTGCGCACGTCGGCCAGCGTGGGCTGGCGCGTGAGATAGCGTCCGGCCTCGGTGAGGATGAAGTCCAGCTCCTCGGGGAACGGCAGGGGCTCGCGTGCCAGGTCGTTGCGCGGGGTGTCGGTGGTGCCCAGGATGACCTTGCCCAGCCAGGGCACGGCAAAGAGCACGCGGCCATCGGCCGTCTTGGGCACGAGCAGGGCGTGGTCGCTGGGCAGGAAGTCGCGGTCCACGACCACGTGCACGCCCTGGCTGGGCGCGACCATGGGCTTGACGGGACGGCCCTGGGCCTCGGCGTCCTGCTGGCGGAACAGGTCCACCCAGGGGCCGGTGGCGTTGACCACGCACTTGGCGCGCAGCGTGAAGCGCCGGCCCGATTCCGTGTCTTCGCAGACCAGGCCGGCGACCTTGCCGCCTTCATGCAGCAGTTCAAGCGCGGGGCAGTAGTTGACCAGCAGCGCGCCCTTGGCGGCGGCCGTGCGGGCCAGCGCCAGCGCCAGGCGGGCATCGTCGAACTGGCCGTCCCAGTATTTGACGCCGCCCTTGAGGCCTTGCTGGCGCACGGTGGGCAAACACTTGACAGTGCTGGAGCGCGAGAGGAATTCGGTGGCGCCCAGGCCTGCCTTGCCGGCCAGCGCGTCATACATCTTGAGGCCGATGCCGTAGAACGGCGTGTCCAGCAGCTTGTAGGACGGCATGACAAAGGCCAGCGGCTGCGCCAGATGGGGCGCGTTGTGCAGCAGCGTGGTGCGCTCGTGCAGCGCTTCGCGCACCAGGGCGATGTTGCCCTGGGCCAAGTAACGCACGCCACCATGGACCAGCTTGGTGGCACGCGAGGACGTGCCCTTGGCGAAGTCATGCGACTCCACCAGCACGACCTTGAACCCGCGCGCCGCCGCGTCCAGGGCCACGCCCAGGCCGGTGGCACCGCCGCCGATGATGGCCAGATCGTAGGTTTCAGGCTGGGCCAGGCGTTCCAGCAGGGCGGCGCGGCCGGTGGGCAGAGGGGAAGCAGCGAGGGACATGGATCTTCGACGAAGGAATGTGGGGCAAGTTAACAGGGCGCCATGTAGCCGCCATGTCAGCACCCGGGACGCCACGCCTGCGCCCAATGCGAAGGGGACGGAATCGGGTTTTCCGCTATTTTCGCTCGTTTTTGTATTTTTTTCTTCGCTATCTTTCGTTTCGTGTTTTGGCGACCCAGGACGCCCAACGATGGACTGTGGTGCCAGCGCAGGGTATTGCGCCCAAAGCCGACGCGGCCCAACTCAGGGACGCCGAGCAAGAGCCGCCTCGCGGCGAGGGCGTCGTCCCCCTCCCCCGCGAAGCGGGTAGAGAGGCGCCGTGCCACGGGGGGAAGCCGCGCAGCGGCTCAGGGGGTGTTACCTCACCTTTCCGTTTTTCCAGGCATTGAGCAGCGTGTCATACGCAATCGTCTCGCCCTTGGGCTTTTCATTGGCCAGCTTCTTCCACGGCGCCTGCTTGTCGCTGAGCCACTTGGCCGGGTCGCCCTTGGGGTTGAGCTTGGGAGCGCAGTGCGCCATGCCGGCACGCTGCAGGCGGGACATGACCTGATCCATTTCCTCGGCCAGGTTGTCCATGGCGCCCTGGGGCGTCTTCTCGCCGGTGACGGCCTGGGCCACGTTCTTCCACCACAGCTGGGCCAGCTTGGGGTAGTCGGGCACGTTGTTGCCGGTGGGCGTCCAGGCCACGCGGGCGGGGCTGCGGTAGAACTCGACCAGGCCGCCGAGCTTGGGCGCCATGTCGGTCATGGCCTTGGAACGGATGTCGCTCTCGCGGATGGGCGTCAGGCCGACGATGGTCTTCTTGAGGCTGGTGGTCTTGGCGGTGACGAACTGCGCGTATAGCCAGGCGGCGGCCGTGCGGTTGGCGTCATGATCCTTGAAGAAGGTCCAGCTGCCCACGTCCTGGTAGCCGTTTTGCATGCCGTCCTTCCAGTAGGGGCCGTTGGGGCCGGGCGCCATGCGCCATTTGGGCGTGCCGTCGGCATTGACCACGGGCAGGCCGGGCTTGGTCATGTCGGCCGTGAAGGCGGTGTACCAGAAGATCTGCTGCGCGATATGGCCCTGGGCTGGCACGGGGCCGGACTCGCCGAAGGTCATGCCCATGGCTTCCTTGGGCGCGTATTTCTTCATCCAGTCCACGTACTTGGTGAGCGCGAACACGGCGGCCGGCGAGTTGGTGGCGCCCCCGCGCGAGACCGAAGCGCCCACGGGCGTGCACTTGTCGTCGGCCACGCGGATGCCCCATTCATCGACGGGCATGCCGTTGGGAATGCCCTTGTCAGCCGCGCCGGCCATGGACAGCCAGGCATCGGTGAAGCGCCAGCCCAGCGACGGGTCCTTCTTGCCGTAGTCCATGTGGCCGTAGATGGGCTTGCCGTCGATCTGCTTGACGTCGTTGGTGAAGAACTCGGCGATGTCCTCGTAGGCGCTCCAGTTCAGCGGCACGCCCAGCTCGTAGCCGTACTTGGCCTTGAACTTGTCCTTGAGGTCCTTGCGCTCGAAGAGGTCGGCGCGGAACCAGTAGAGGTTGGCGAACTGCTGGTCGGGCAGCTGGTAGAGCTTGCCGTCGGGCGCGGTGGTGAAGCTGGTGCCGATGAAGTCCTTGATATCCAGGCCCGGATTGGTGAAGTCCTTGCCCGCGCCGGCCATGTAGTCGGTCAGGCTCATGATGCGGCCGTAGCGGTAGTGCGTGCCGATCAGGTCGGAGTCGGAGATCCAGCCGTCATAGATGGACTTGCCCGACTGCATCGAGGTCTGCAGCTTCTCGACCACGTCGCCTTCCTGGATCAGGTCGTGCTTGACGGTGATGCCCGTGATCTCGGTGAAGGCCTTGGCCAGCGTCTTGCTCTCGTACTCGTGCGTGGTGATGGTCTCGGAGACCACGGCGATCTCCTTGACGCCCTTGGCCTGCAGCTTCTTGGCCGCCTCGATGAACCACTTCATCTCGGCCATCTGCTGGTCCTTGGACAGCGTGCTGGGCTGGAACTCCGCGTCGATCCACTTCTTGGCTTCCGTCTCTCCGGCCCAGGACGCCTGCCCCGCCGCCAGCAGGGCCGCCGCGAGGGCGATGGTATGAAGTCGTTGTTTCATCTGCCGTCTCCTAGATTCTTGCTGTCTCCCCGACATGCACATGCACCAGCGGGCCCCGGGGGAGCTTCGGACCCGGCTGTCGATAAATGGAATGAAGTGATCAGCCTTTGCGCATGACCACGGCCAGCACGAGCATGGACAGCACCAGGCTGATCCACACCGAAGGCTCGGCCTCCAGCGAGAACCACTGCACCATCCTCTCGCCCAGGCCCACCCAGGCCAGATTGACATAGGCCGCCAGCAGCAGCCCGATGAACAGCCGGTCCCCGCGCGTCGTCGCCATCGGCAGCCAGCCCTTGCGCATCACGGTCGGGCTGCGCAACTCCCACAGCGTCATGCCCACCAGCATCAGCACGATGCAACTGAAGAACACCGCCACCGGCAGCGTCCAGGCCATCCAGGAAAACATTGACGAGTCCTTTCAGAAATCCAGCATCAATCCCGCAGCTTCTCGAAACCGGCAGAGCCCAGCCCAGGGACACCGAGGAAGGGCCTACGCCGGCCGCGCCGCCCCGCCCCGAAGGTGTCGTCCCCCTCCCCCGCGGAAGCGGGTAGAGAGGGGGAAGCGGCGTAAGCCGCTCAGGGGGTGCCTCAAACCCTTCCCATGGCGAACCCCTTGGCGATGTAATGCCGCACAAACCAGATCACGATGGCGCCCGGCACGATGGTCAGCACGCCGGCCGCCGCCAGCGTCGCCCAGTCCATGCCCGAGGCCGAGACGGTGCGCGTCATGGTCGCCACGATGGGCTTGGCGTTCACGCTAGTCAGCGTGCGCGCCAGCAGCAGCTCCACCCAGCTGAACATGAAGCAGAAGAAGGCCGCCACGCCCACGCCGGCCTTGATCAGCGGCAGGAAGATGGTGAGGAAAAAGCGCGGGAAGGAGTAGCCGTCGATATAGGCCGTCTCGTCGATCTCGCGCGGGATGCCGCTCATGAAGCCCTCCAGGATCCAGACGGCCAGCGGCACGTTGAACAGCAGGTGGGCCAGGGCCACGGCGATGTGCGTGTCCATCAGGCCCACCGTGGTGTAGAGCTGGAAGAAGGGCAGCAGGAAGACGGCCGGCGGCGTCATGCGGTTGGTCAGCAGCCAGAAGAACACATGTTTGTCGCCCAGGAACTGGTAGCGCGAGAACGCATAGGCCGCCGGCAGCGCCACCGTCAGCGAGATCACGGTGTTGATGGCCACGTAGATCAGGCTGTTGATGTAGCCCGAGTACCAGGAGGCGTCGGTGAAGATGGTTTGGTAGTTGGCCCAGGTGAAATGCTGGGGCCACAGCGAGAAGCTCGACAGGATCTCCTCGTTGGTCTTGAAGCTCATGTTGACCATCCAGTAGATGGGCAGCACGGCGAACAGCAGGTAGGCGACGAGGAACAGCGTGCGCTTGTGGAAACGGCGGTCTTCAGTCATGTCCGGCCTCCCGCAGGGCCACCCCAAGGGAGGCCGAGCCCCCTCGGGGGGCAGTGAACGAAGGGAGCGTGGTGATCATTCTTTTGCCCCTTCCTTGTCTGCCGTGCCCACGCGCTGCATCCAGTTGTAGAGGATGAAGCACAGCAGCAAGATGATGAGGAAATAGATCAGCGAGAAGGCAGCCGCCGGCCCGAGGTCGAACTGGCCCACGGCCTTTTGCGTGAGGTACTGCGACAGGAAGGTGGTCGCATTGCCGGGCCCGCCGCCCGTGAGCACGAAGGGCTCGGTGTAGATCATGAAGCTGTCCATGAAGCGCAGCAGCACGGCGATCATCAGCACGCCGCGCATCTTGGGCAGCTGGATGTAGCGGAACACCGCGAACTTGCTGGCGCCGTCGATGCGCGCGGCCTGGTAGTAGGCGTCGGGAATGGAGCGCAGGCCCGCGTAGCACAGCAGGGCCACCAGCGGCGTCCAGTGCCAGACATCCATGACCAGCACAGTGAGCCAGGCATGGGTGGCATTGCCCGTGTAGTTGTAGTCCACGCCCAGCGCGTTGAGCGCCGCGCCCAGCAGTCCGATATCGGCGCGGCCGTAGATCTGCCAGATGGTGCCGACCACGTTCCACGGAATCAGCAGCGACAGCGAGACCACGACCAGCACGGCCGAGGCCTTCCAGCCCTGGGCCGGCATGGACAGGGCCAGGGCGATGCCCAGCGGGATCTCCACCAGCAGCACGGCCAGCGAAAAACCGATCTGGCGCAGCAGGGCCGAGTGCAGTTCCTCGTCGCGCATGACTTGGGCAAACCATTCCGTGCCCACGAACACGCGCCGGTCGGGACTGATGATGTCCTGCACCGAGTAGTTCACCACCGTCATCAGCGGGATGATGGCCGAGAAGGCCACGCAGATGATGACCGGCAGGATCAGCAGCCAGGCCTTCTGGTTGACGGGCTTGACGGTCTGGCTCATGCCTGCAGCTCCTCGTTGACGTAGTAGCAGGTGTGGGGACCCTGCAATTGCACCCAGACGGTCTGCCCTGCGGCAGGCAGGAAAGCATCGGCACCGCAGCGCAGCTTGAGCAGCCGCTCGCCCAGGCGCGCCACCAGCAACTGGTGCGTGCCCACGTCCTGCACGCGCTCCACCGTGCAGGCCACGGCGCCGGGCGCGTCGGCCGAGGCCAGTGCCAGGTACTCGGGGCGTATGCCCAGGCTCAGCGGCAGGCCGGGCGCCACACCGGCCAGCGCTTCGGGCAGGGGCAGGTACTGGCCCTCGGCCAGCAGCCGGCCGCCGTCCTGCTGCAGCGGCACGAAGTTCATGCCCGGCGAGCCGATGAAGTGGCCGACGAAGGCGTGGCTGGGCCGCTCGAAAAGCTGGGCGGGCGTGCCCACCTGCACGGCGCGCCCACGCGTCATGACCACAACGTGCTCGGCAAAGGTCAGGGCCTCCACCTGGTCGTGCGTCACATAGATCAGCGTGAGCCGCAGTTCATGATGGATCTGCTTGAGCTTGCGGCGCAGCTGCCACTTGAGCTGGGGGTCGATCACCGTGAGCGGCTCGTCGAACAGCACGGCCGACACATCGGGCCGCACCAGGCCCCGGCCCAGCGAGATCTTCTGCTTGGCATCGGCCGACAGGCCGGCCGCGCGCTGGTCGAGCTGGCCGCTCATCTCCAGCATCTCGGCGATCTGGCCGACCCGCGCGCGGATGCGCTCCTCGGGCATTCGGCGGTTCTTCAGCGGAAAGGCCAGGTTCTCGGCCACGGTCATGGTGTCGTAGATCACCGGGAACTGGAACACCTGGGCGATGTTGCGTTCCTGGGGCGTGGCGCGCGTCATGTCGCGGCCGTCGAACAGCACCTTGCCCTGCGAGGGGACCAGCAGGCCCGACATGATATTGAGCATGGTGGTCTTGCCGCAGCCCGAGGGGCCGAGCAGCGCATAGGCGCCGCCGTCCTCGAAGACCATGCTCAGCGGCAGCAGCGCGTAGTCGCTGTCCTGCTGCGGGTTCGGCTTGTAGGAGTGGGCCAGATCAAGTTCTATGCGGGCCATCTCATCGTCCTCCCGGCCGCGCCGGCGCCAGCAGCAGCGCGCCGTCCGTGCCGAACACATAGGCATGGGCCGGGTCCAGGTGCAGCGTGATCGCGCTGCCCAGGTCCAGGTGGTGCACGCCCGTGACCTGGGCCACCAGCTCGCCCCAGGGCGTGGTGGCATGCACGAAGGTGTCGGAGCCCGAAATCTCGGCCAGTTCCACCACGCCCTGCAGCGCCAGATCGCCGGGCCGGGACTGCAGGCGCAGGGCGCTGGCGCGCAGGCCCAGGGTCAGTTGGCCGGACACGGCCAGGTCCGCAGGCAGCGCCACGGGCAGCCGCGCGCCGCCCGGCAGTTGCAGCCCGCCTTCCACGGCACTGGCCACGATCAGGTTCATGGGCGGATCGCTGAAGGCGCGCGCCACGCGCAGCGAATTCGGTTGATGGAAGACCTCGGCCGTGGGGCCGTACTGCAGCAGTTCGCCCTCATGCAGCACCGCCGTGTAGCCACCCAGCAGCAGGGCCTCGCCGGGCTCGGTGGTGGCATAGACCACGGTGGAGTCGCCTGTGGCGAACAGCTGGGTCAGTTCCTCGCGCAGTTCCTCGCGCAGCTTGTAGTCGAGGTTGACCAGGGGCTCGTCCAGCAGCATCAGCGGAGCGCCCTTGGCCAGGGCGCGCGCCAGCGCCACGCGCTGCTGCTGGCCGCCCGACAGCTCGGCCGGGTAGCGGTCCAGGAACATCTCGATGTGCAGCCGCTCGGCCAGGGCGCGCACGCGCTGCGCCACGTCGCGGTCGCCGCGCAGCTTGAGCGGCGAGGCGATGTTGTCCGCCACCGTGAGCGAGGGATAGTTGATGAACTGCTGGTAGACCATGGCCACGTTGCGCTCGCGCACGGGCATGCCGGTCACATCGACGCCATCGGCGCGCACACGGCCTTCGGTGGGCACGTCCAGGCCGGCCATGATGCGCATCAGGCTGGTCTTGCCGGCCTGCGTGGCACCCAGCAGCACGGTCACCGCGCCGCTTTCCAGTTCAAGGTGCATGGGGTGCAGCCAGGTCTGGCCGCCCACGCGTTTGCTGATTCTCTCCAACACCAGTTCCACGACCGCCCTCACTGACGAGGCCGCCTCGGGGGCAGCGATTGAACAAGGAGAAACATCTCGCTCAAGGCGGCGATTGCGCGCCATCCGAAAGCAAGAACGTGATCATTTTTGTTCTTTCCAGATCGCAGCCCATCAACACATACCCTAGGTGCTGTTCTTTTTTCTTCGTTTTAAAGTTCCCCAACCCACGGCCGACCAGGGGCAAATGCGCTATAACCCGGTCGCCCCGCCTTGTTTGCCTGAGAACGCACCAGATCTGGAATAGCCGCCGTGAACACCAATCCCCGACAACTACAGCTGCTCGACGAAGTGCGCAGCCGCCAGTCCACTTCGGTGGAGCAGCTGGCCGAGATCCTGGGCGTGACCCTGCAGACCGTGCGCCGCGACATACAGAAGCTGGCCGATGCGGGCCTGATGGTGCGCTTTCACGGCGGCGTGCGCGTGCCCAGCGCCACGGTGGAGAACCTGGGCCACACCCAGCGCCAGGTGCTGCATGCCGAAGGCAAGTCGCGCATTGCGCGTGCCGTGGCCGAGGCCATTCCCAACGGCTGCTCGCTGATCCTGAACATCGGTACCACCACCGAGGCCGTGGCCCAGGCCCTGCTCAAGCACCGGGGCCTGCGCGTGATCACCAACAACCTCAACGTGGCGGCCATCCTCAGCTCCAACGCCGACTGCGAAGTCATCGTGGCCGGCGGCGTGGTGCGCACGCGCGACCGGGGCATCGTGGGCGAGGCGGCCGTGGACTTCATCCGCCAGTTCAAGGTGGACATCGCCCTGATCGGCATCTCGGCCATCGAGCCCGATGGCAGCCTGCGCGACTTCGACATGCGCGAAGTCAAGGTGGCCCAGACCATCATTGCCCAGTCGCGCGAGGTCTGGCTGGCCGCCGACCACAGCAAGTTCCACCGCCAGGCCATGGTGGAGCTGGCACGCCTGGACCAGATCGACCGCCTGTTCACCGATACCGCGCCCCCCGCTCCGTTCGATGCCCTTCTGCGCGAAGCCGAAGTGCAATGCGTGGTGGCGCAATAAGTTTTCCGCAGCCGCTGCGCCACCGCCCGCACAGGACACGCGCACCGGCCCTGCTTTTCCTGGATACCGCACCATGACCTATCTGCTTGCCCTGGACCAGGGCACCTCCAGTTCGCGCAGCATCGTCTTCGACACCCAGGGCCGCATCGTGGCCTCGGCCCAGCTGGAGCTGCCGCAGATCTATCCCCGGCCCGGCTGGGTCGAGCACGATCCGCGCGAGATCTGGCGCACCCAGCTGGCCACGGCGCGCGAGGCCCTGGCCAAGGCCGGGCTGGCGGCGGCCGACATCCGCGCCCTGGGCATCACCAACCAGCGCGAGACCACCGTGGTCTGGAACCGCGCCACGGGCCAGCCCATACACCACGCCATCGTCTGGCAGGACCGCCGCGCCGAGCCGCTGTGCGCCCAGCTGCGCGAGGCCGGCCATGCCGACACCATCCAGCGCAAGACCGGCCTGCTGATCGACGCCTATTTCTCGGGCACCAAGCTGCGCTGGATTCTGGACAACGTCAACGGCGCGCGCGCCGCCGCCGAGCGCGGCGAGCTGGCCTTCGGCACCGTGGACAGCTGGCTGATCTGGCAGCTCACGGGCGGACGCCGCCATGTGACCGATGTCTCCAACGCCAGCCGCACCATGCTGTTCAACGTCCACACCAACCAGTGGGACGACGATCTGCTGGCGCTGCTGGAGATTCCGCGCGCGCTGATGCCCGAGGTGCTGCCTTCCGCCGCCGATTTCGGCCGCACGGCAGCCGAGGTGCTGGGCGGCGAGATCGCCATCGGCGGCGTGGCCGGCGACCAGCAAAGCGCCCTCTTCGGCCAGGCCTGCTTTTCGGCCGGCATGGCCAAGAACACCTATGGCACGGGCTGCTTCATGCTCATGCACACGGGCGGCGTGTTCCAGACCTCCGCCAACGGCCTGCTGACCACCGCTGCGGCACAGCCCACCGCTGCGCCGGCCTATGCGCTGGAAGGCAGCGTCTTCGTGGGCGGCGCCGTGGTCCAGTGGCTGCGCGACGGGCTGCGCGCCATCGAGCACAGCGGCCAGGTGCAGCAACTGGCCGAGAGCGTGCCCGATTCGGGCGGCGTGATGATGGTGCCGGCCTTCACGGGCCTGGGCGCACCGTACTGGAAGCCCGATGCGCGCGGCACCATCACGGGCCTGACGCGCGGCACCACCATCGCCCACATCGCGCGGGCAGCGCTTGAATCCATCGCCTTCCAGAGCGCCGCCCTGCTGCTGGCCATGAGCCGCGACGCGGTGGCCAGCGGCGGCGCGCCGGTGAGCGAACTGCGCGTGGACGGCGGCGCCTGCGTCAACAACCTGCTCATGCAGTTCCAGGCCGACCTGCTGGGCATTCCCGTCGTGCGCCCGGCCTGCGTGGAGACCACGGCCCTGGGCGCTGCCTACCTGGCGGGCCTGTCCTCGGGCGTGTACCAGAGCACCGAGGAACTGTCGGCGCTGTGGAAGGCCGAGCGCCGCTTCGTGCCCACGCTGGACAAGCACCGCGCCGACGAGCTGATGGCGCGCTGGGAGCATGCGGTGGCCCAGACCGCGCTGGCGGCCTGACAACGGGCTCACGGCCTTGTTCAGGGCGGCCAGCCTGGTGCTTTCCGGCCTGCTGCTGGCCGGCTGCGCCGCGCCGCCCCAGGCCCTGCCGGCCCCGCAGCCCACGGCATGCGCGCGCCTGCAATGGCTGGGCAGCACCTCGATTGCGCGCGAGGAGCCCATCCATGGCGCCACCACCGGCGGCATCTCGGGCCTGGACTATGACGCGCGGCGCGGCGACTTCGTGGCCATCAGCGATGACCGCTCGGCGCGCGGCCCCGCGCGCTGGATGCGCCTGCGCATAGAGCCGCTGGACGCGGGCCAGCGCGCCGGCCCCAACCCCTGGCAGGCGCAGGTCACCGAAGTGCATCCGCTGCTGGATGCCGAGGGCCGCTGGCTGCGCCCGCGCCATGCCGCGCCCGCCACCCAGCCCGTGCCCGACCCCGAAGCCATCCGCCTGCTGCCGGACGGCGGCCTGCTGTGGACCGATGAAGGCGACCCGGGCCGGGGCTTTGGCACCTCGCTGGTGAGGACCGACGCCACGGGCCGCCAGATCGCGCGGTGGTTCTACGCATTCAAGGACGAGGCCGGCGTGCCGGGCCTGCGCTCGAATTTCGGCTTCGAAGGGCTGGCCGTGACGCCGGACGGCCAACAGGCCTGGCTGGCCCTGGAGGCGCCGCTGCGCCAGGACGGCCCGCGCGCCAGCGCCGCCACGGCAGGCTCGCCCGTGCGCATCAGCCTGGTCAGCCTGGACGACGGCCGGCTGCTGCGCCAGATCGCCTACCAGCCCGATGCCGTGCCGGCCGCCAGCTGGGCCCTGCCCCAGCGCGAGGTCAACGGCATCAGCGAGATCCTGCTGGACGGCCCCGGCCACCTGCTGGTGCTGGAGCGCTCCTACAGTCCAGGCCACGGCTTTGGCGCGCGGCTGTACCGCATCGACCTGCAAGCGCCCGATACGCTGGCCATGGACAGCTTCATGCGCAACCCGCCGCAGGTGGCAGCCAAGCAGCTGATTGCCGACCTGTCCACGGTTCAGCCCGGCCGGCTGGACAACATGGAAGCCATGTCCTGGGGCCCGCCGCTGCCCGATGGCACGCGCGTGCTGGTGTTCGCCAGTGACGACAACTTCAACCCGGCGCAGGCCAACCAGATCCTGATCACCGCCTACCGGCCCTCGCCGCCCTGCGCACCCTGAAGGCGCTTCAGGGCGTGGCCTGCACCTGCTCCTGCGGCAGGTAGATGCGCGTCAGCCCGCGCGCAATGGCCTCCACGATCTGCTCGCGCCGCAGGCCGATGTGCTCGGCCATCAGGCGTTCGCTGGCTTGGGCGTCGCGCGCACGCAGGGCCTGCAGGATTTCCAGGTGCTCGTGCTGGGTGGAGGCGCGCCCCACGCTCTCCATGTCGATCCAGCGGATGAAGCGGATGCGCTCGTTCAGGCTCGCCAGCATGCGCCGCAGCTCGGCGTTGCCGGCCATGTCGGCAATGCGCAGATGGAATCCCTCGTCCAGGTCCACCAGCTGCCGGATCGGCGTGTCGGAGGCCACGCGCTGGCTCTGCTCCAGGTAGGCCAGGGCCTCGTCGAGCTGGGCATCGGTGGCGCGCTCCACGGCCAGCCGCACGCATTCGCGCTCCACGGCCACGCGGGCCTCGTACAGGTCCAGCGACTCCTTCACGTCCAGTTCGCGCCGCATGTAGCCGCGGCTGGCCGGCAGCAAAAAGCCATCGGCCACCAGCCGCGTCAGCGCCTCGCGCACGGGCGTGCGGCTCACGCCCAGGCGCAGCGCCAGTTCGCTCTCGCTCAGGCGCTCGCCTGGCTTGAACTCGTAGGAGATGGCCATGTCACGCAGCGTGCTGTAGACGCTGGAGCCCCGTTCATGGCGGATGTTGGAGATTTTCATGGCGCCATTGTGCCCTTTGGCGCTGCGCATTCTTTTAAGTATACTGAAATGGATTCTTAAAAATCCCGTCACCCAACCTGCCTGGAGACTCCCGACATGACCACCGCTTTCAATGGCGCCGACGCCATGGTCCGCATGCTGCAGCTCAATGGCGTCAAGCACATCTTCGGCCTGTGCGGCGACACCAGCCTGCCCTTCTACGACGCCATGGCGCGGCTGGACCACGGCATGGATCACATCCTCACGCGGGACGAGCGCAGCGCCGGCTACATGGCCGACGCCTATGCGCGCGTCACCGGCAAGGTGGGCGTGTGCGAAGGCCCCAGCGGCGGCGGCGCCACCTACCTGCTGCCCGGCCTGGCCGAGGCCAATGAGTCCTCGGTGCCTGTGCTGGGCATCACCTCGGACGTTTCCGTGGGCGCGCGAGGCAAGTTCCCGCTGACCGAACTGGACCAGCAGGCGCTGTACAGGCCCCTGACCAAGTGGAATACCACCATCGACCGCGTGGACCAGATTCCGCACGCCGTGCGCAGCGCCTTTCGCGCCATGACCACGGGCCGGCCCGGCGCCACCCATATCTGCCTGCCCTATGACGTGCAAAAGCACACGCTGGATCCGGCCGATGTCTGGGCCCAGCCAGGGCATGACCACTATCCGGCCTACCGGTCCGTGCCCGATCCGGCGGCCGTGGCCGAGGCTGCCGACCGCCTGGTGGCGGCACGCTGCCCCGTGCTGATCTGCGGCGGCGGCGTGCTGATCGCAGGCGCCAGCGGCGCACTGGATGCGCTGGCCACCCTGCTCAACGCGCCCGTGTGCTCCAGCGTCAGCGGCCAGGGCAGCCTGGCGGGCAGCCATCCGCTCAATGCCAGCGTGGTGGGCACCAATGGCGGCGTGGAGGCCACGCGCGCCGTGGTGGCGCAGGCGGACCTGGTGATGTTCATCGGCGCCCGGGCCGGCTCCACCACCACCGAGCACTGGCAGATGCCCTCGCGCAAGGTGACCATCGTCCATCTGGACGTGGACGCCATGACCATAGGCACCAACTACCGCACCGACGTGGCCCTGGTGGGCGACGCCCTGCTGGGCCTGCAGGCGCTGCACGCGGCCGTGCAGCAGCGCATCGCCCGCCGCCCCGCCGATGCCGCAGACGGCGCCGCGCTGGCGGCCACCGCGCGCGCCACCAAGCAGGCCTTCTTCGCACCACTGGCGGCCTCGCTGGAGCGCCCCATCAAGCCCGAGCGCGTGGTGGACACGCTCAACCGCCTGCTGCCCCCGCGCGCCATCGTGGTGGCCGACCCCGGCACGCCCTGCCCCTACTTCACGGCCTATTTCGACGCGCCCCAGGCCGGCCGGCACTTCATCACCAACCGCGCGCACGGGGCGCTGGGCTTTGCCATGTCCGCCGGCTTTGGCGCCGCCATCGGCCAGCCCGATTCCGTGGTGGTCGCGGTCATGGGCGACGGCAGCTTCGGCTTCACCTGCGGCGAGCTGGAAACCATCGTGCGCCGCAACGTGCCGCTGAAGATGATCGTGTTCTCCAACAGCGTGTTCGGCTGGATCAAGGCCAGCCAGAAGTCCGGCTACGATGAACGCTACTTTTCAGTCGACTTCAACCGCACCCACCATGCCCGCGTGGCCGAGGCCTTCGGCGTCAAGGCATGGCAGGTGCATGACCCGGCAGATCTCGAAGCCGCGCTCAAGGCCGCGCTGATGCACGACGGCCCGGCGCTGGTGGATGTGATCTCGCAAGAGCTCCAGGACACGGCCGTGCCGGTGAGCCAGTGGATGGGTTGACGCCAGGCCCCACGCACAGATTCCCGATTTCCTGCCCGCAAATGCGCTTGAAAAGGAGCCTTCCCATGCCCCATCCACCCTCACGCCGCCAGCTGCTGCTGGCCACGGCCGCCGCATGCCTGCTGGGGCCGGCCGGCACGGCATCCGCGCAGGGCGCCGCCCCGCTCAAGCTGGTCATCACCTTCCCGCCGGGGGGCAGCACCGACATCGCCGCGCGCATACTGCAGCCGCGCCTGGGCGAGGTGGCCGGGCGCCCGGTGATCGTGGAGAACCGCCCCGGCGCCGCCAGCCAGATCGCCACCCAGTACGTGGCCAAGTCCGCCCCGGACGGCAACACCCTGCTGTTCAGCTTCGACACCCATGCCATCAATCCCATCGCCAAGTCCCGGCTGCCCTACGACACCTTCAAGGACTTCACGGGCGTGTCGCTGGCGCTGCGCTTCCCGCTGGTGATCGGCGCCTCGGCCTCGGTGCCCGCCAGGGACCTGGCCGGCTTCCTGGAACTGGCGCGCCGCAACCCGGGCAAATACAGCTACGCATCGACCGGCCTGGGGTCCATGAACCACTTGGTGATGGAGGACATCAAGCGCCGCTCGGGCACCTACGTGCTGCACGTGCCCTACGGCGGCGGCGGCCCGGCCGTGCAGGCCGTGCTCGGCAATGTGTCCGACCTCACCCTGCTCAGCTACGCGGCGCTGCGCGGCCAGATTTCGGCAGGCAAGATCAAGCCGCTGGCGGTGACCGGCCTCAAGCGCCTGCCCGAGCTGCCCGACGTGCCCACCGTGGCCGAGTCAGGCTTCCCGGGCTTCGAGGCCTACTCGTGGATCGGCGTGTTCGCACCTTCCGCCACGCCGGCAGCCACGGTGCACAAGCTCACCGAAGACTTCCAGGCCACGCTGAACACGCCCGACATCCGCAGCAAGCTCATGCAGTCGGGCTTTGAAGTCATGGCCACGGACGGACCCGCCCTCGACCGCTGGGTGCGCCAGGAATATGAGCGCTGGGGCCGCTTCGTGCGCGACAACAAGGTCCAGCTCGAAGACTGAGAATCCGGACGGCACCCCCTACACCACACAGGAGCATTCATGGCACTTCCGCTGGACCACATCGTCATCGCCGTGCAGGACCTCGAGGCCGCCGTGGCGGACTACCGCGCGCTGGGCTTCCAGGTCGCCATCGGCGGCCGCCATCCGGGCCGCACCTCGCACAACGCACTGGTCGTGTTTGCCGACGGCGCCTACCTGGAGATCATTGCCTGGACCGCCCCGGCGCCCGAAGAGCGCTGGTACCGCACGCTGCGCGACCATGGCGAAGGGCTGGTGGACTTCGCCCTGCTGCCCCAAAGCACCGCCCAGGCCCTGGCCGAGGCGCGCGGGCGGGGGCTGGATACCCTGATCGGCCCCGTGGACGGAGGCCGCGTGCGCCCCGATGGCGCGCAACTGCTGTGGCAGACGGCGCGCCACGCCACGCCCGACCTGCCCTTCCTGTGCGGCGACGTCACGCCGCGCGCGCTGCGCGTGCCCGAGGGCAGCGTGCGCGAGCATCCCAACGGCGCACTGGGCGTGGCCTCGCTGACCGTCGCCGTGCACGACCTGGACGCCAGCCTGGACCGCTACCGGGCGCTGCTGGGCCCGGGCCTGCCGCTGCAGAGGCTGGACGACCAGGGCGCGCGGCTGGCATTGCCGGGGTTCGACCTGCTGCTGCAAGGCGCGCAGGCACTGGCGGCCTCCGACGCACTGCGCCAGCGCCTTGCCACGCGCGGAGAGGGCCCTTGCGCACTCACCCTGCGCCAGCGGCCCGGCGCCCCGGCACAGCCTCTGGACCTGGCCGCCAGCCATGGCGTGGACATGCGCTGGCACGGTGGGAACACGCTCTAAACTCTTCGTTTTCCTTCTCCACCGCCACCAGCATGAACACCGTTTCCACAGCCTCCCCTGTCATCGCCTTCATCGGTGGCGGCAACATGGCCAGCGCCATCATCGGCGGACTGATCGGCCAGGGCCAATCCGCAGACCGCATCGTCGTCGTCGAACCCTTCGAGGCTGCGCGCGACGCGCTGCGCACGAACTTCGGCATCACGGCGCATGCCGATGCCGCGGCCGCCGCCAGCGCGCTGGACGGTGCCAGCATCGTGGTCTGGGCCGTCAAGCCCCAGACCTTCAAGGAAGCCGCCCAGGCCGTGGCGCCGCACACCGCCCAGGCCCTGCACCTGAGCGTGGCCGCCGGCATTCCCACGGACTCCATCGCCCAGTGGCTGGGCACGGGCCGCATCGTGCGCGCCATGCCCAATACGCCGGCCCTGGTGGGCAAGGGCATGACGGGCCTGTTCGCCCGCGCCCAGGTCGATGCCGCAGGCAAGAGCGCCATCGAGCAGGTCGTTGCCACCACGGGCCAGTTCGTCTGGGTCGACCAGGAAGCGCACCTGGACGCCGTGACCGCACTGTCGGGCTCGGGCCCGGCCTATGTCTTCCTGTTCCTCGAAGCCATGACACAGGCCGGCGTTGACATGGGCCTCACGGCCGAGCAGTCCTACCGCCTGGGCGTGGCCACCTTCCAGGGCGCATCGGAACTGGCCGCCCGCTCCACCGAAAGCGCCGACGTGCTGCGCCAGCGCGTGACCAGCAAGGGCGGCACCACCCACGCCGCCATCACCCACATGCAGGCGCAACAGGTGCCCGAGCATTTCGTGGCCGCCATGCGGGCAGCGGAAACACGGGCCAAGGAGCTGGCCGCCGAATTCGGCCGCTGAGCCCGGCGCAGCGCGCCCCAGGCTCCATGCAAAAGGGAGGCACCGGCCTCCCTTGTTTTTTCAGCGCTGAACCCTCAGCGCAGCGCAAACCCCAGTGCCACGCCCGCGAACAGGCTGGCACCGATCCAGTGGCTCTTGCTGAAGGCGACGAAGCAGCCCTCGCGCGTGCGGTGGCGGATCAGGGTGAAGTGCCAGATCACCTGGGCCGCGGCCACGGCCAGGCCCAGCCAGAAAGGCCAGGCCAGGCCATAGGGCGCCAGCGCCCAGATAGTGAGCAGGCCGCAGAGCACGAAAAAGCCCATGACGGCCACCACGTCGAAGCGGCCCAGGGTGATGGCCGAAGTCTTCATGCCGATCCTGAGGTCGTCGTCGCGGTCCACCATGGCGTATTCGGTGTCATAGGCCAGCACCAGAAACATGTTGGCGAGCCACAGAATCCAGGCCGTGGCCGGCACCTGGCCCTGCACGGCGGCGAAGGCGATGACGATGCCGAAGTTGAAGGCAATGCCCAGGAAAGCCTGGGGCATGGCGAAGAAGCGTTTGGTGAACGGGTAGAGGATGGTGAACAGCACGGCGGGCACGGACCAGGCCACGGCCTCCCAGCGCGTGGTCAGCACCAGGCCCAGCGAGACCAGGGCCAGGGCCGCGCCCAGCAGCGCGGCCTCCTTGACCGAGACCTGCCCCGAGGTGATGGGCCGCTGCGTGGTGCGCTTGACGTGGCGGTCGAAATCGCGGTCGGCGATGTCGTTGATGCAGCAGCCGGCGCTGCGCATCAGCACCGTGCCCAGCACGAAGACCACCAGCAGATGCCAGCCCGGAAACCCGCCCGCTGCCACCCACAGTGCGGCCAGCGTGGGCCAGACCAGGACCAGCCAGCCGGCCGGCCGGTTGAAGCGGACCAGGTCCAGATAGAGCGACAGTTTGCTGCGCCGGGGCGCAGGCATGGGCGTAGAGGAGGAGGTGGTGGGCATGGCGTCTGGGCGCCGATGGCGGCCGTGGGCCGGCCATCGCACGCATCACATTCGAAAATGCCCGCATTGTCGCCGCTGGGCGGGCGGGCTCGGCGGCGCGCCTCAGCAGCGCCTGCCGGCAACGCGGGTTTGCGCCCACTCCACGGCACAGATCACCAGCGCCATCCAGGCCAGGCCCAGCAGCCAGCCGGCCAGCACATCGCTGGCATAGTGCACGCGCAGCACCACGCGGCTGGCGCCCACGCCCAGGGCGACAGCCAGGGCCGCCAGGCCCACGGGCCAGCGCCAGGCCGGGCGCAGGTACGGCAGCAGCAGCCAGGCCAGCATCAGATAAAGCACGAAGGTGCCCGCGCTGTGGCCGCTGGGGAAACTGAAGCCACCCTCAGGCACCCAGCCACCCACGGGGCGCGGACGGCCCACGCTGGTCTTGATGGCGCGTATCCACAGGCCCACGCCAGCCGTGGCCACCACCCAGGCGGCCGCATGCAGCCAGTCGCGCCGCCACAGCAGCAGCGCCAGCACGGCGGCCGACAGCGACACCATCCAGGCCACATTGCCCAGTTGGGTGAAGGCGACCACGGGGCGCACCCAGGCATCGGTGGCATGGCCGGCCAGCCACAGGTGCAGGGCCTCGTCGAGCACCGGCCAGTCGGTGCAGGTGGCGCAGCCTACGGGCTGGGCCAGGCCCAGCATGTCGCGCACCATCACGGCCAGTGCCAGCAAGGCCAGCACGCCGGCGGCAGCCAGGCCCAGCCATGCGGCCCGCGGCATGGGCAGGCCTGCGTGGCGCAGCCGGGCCGTGGCAGGCAGGCGCAGATAGAAAAAAAGGCCGCCCAGGGCGGCCAGTACCAGGCACAGGCCGCCCGTGGCGGCGTGTGCGTCAATCCAGGTCCAGAGCATGCGTTGGCATCACTCCCGGGCCAGGGTGGGTACGCGGGAAGACTGGGGTTTGCGCAGCATCAATCTTCGAGCAGGGCGCGCAGCATCCAGGCGGTCTGCTCGTGCACGGTCAGGCGCTGGGTCAGCAGGTCGGCCGTGGGTTCGTCGCTGGCCTTGTCGGCCAGGGGGAACAGGCTGCGCGCCGTGCGGGCCACGGCCTCGTGGCCGGCGACCAGGATGCGCACCATCTCCAGGGCCTTGGGCGGGTCGTGGGGCACGTCGGCCAGGCTGGTGAGCTTGCCGAAGTCGGCATAGGAGCCCGGCGCGAAATGGCCCAGCGCACGGATGCGCTCGGCGATGGGGTCGACGGCGTTCCACAGCTCCGTGTACTGCCCCATGAACATGGTGTGCAGCGTGTTGAACATCGGGCCGGTGACGTTCCAGTGGAAATTGTGCGTGGTCAGATACAGCGTGTAGGTGTCGGCCAGCAGGGCCGACAGGCCCTTGGCGATGGCCGCGCGGTCCTTGTCGCTGATGCCGATATGGATGGCGGAGGAGCGCACGGACGCCGGTGCCACGTCGGCCAGTGCGGCCTTTGCAGGCTGCACTGCCTTGTCGGCCTGCACGGCCTCTGGCTTCTTTGCACCGGACTTGTCTTTGCTGGCATTTTTGGCCATGGGATCCCTTTCAGCTTCGTACAAACGGAAGATGCTCCCGGCAGGTCGCCCGGGAGCCAGTTGCAACGATAACGCAAGCGCAGCGGCCCCACAGGCCCGACTCGCGCGCCGGTGCGGTCATCAGGACAGGCGTTTGACGCCGGGCAAGGCGCAGGCGTAGACGGCGTTGCGCAGGGCGGCGATGGCCTCGTAGCGCGTGAAGCTGCGGCGCCAGGCCAGGACTACGCGGCGTGTCGGCGGGGCCGAGCCGTCGTCCTCGAGGATGGGCAGGTAGCGGATGTGCGGCTCGTCAGTCTTGCGGCGGCGCGCCGTGGTCTCCAGCGCATCGGCGGGCACGGACAGGCGCGGCACCAGGGTCACGCCCATGCCGGCGGCCACCATGTGCTTGATGGTCTCCAGCGACGAGCCTTCGAAGGTGCGGCGAATGCCTTCGGCATTGCTGGCATAGCGTGCGAACTCGGGACAGACCTGGAGCACATGGTCGCGGAAGCAGTGGCCCGAGCCCAGCAGCAGCATGGTCTCGTTCTTGAGATCGCTGGTGGAGACATGGTCCTTCTGGGCCAGCGCATGGGTGCTGGGAACGGCGGCCATGAAGGGCTCGTCGTACAGCGGCGCCAGCGCCAGGCCGGTGTCGGGGAAGGGCTCGGCGACGATGGCGCAGTCGATCTCGCCGGTGCGCAGCATCTCCAGCAGCTTGATGGTGTAGTTCTCCTGCAGCATCAGCGGCATCTGCGGCGTGCGCATGATGGAGTTGCGCACCAGGTCAGGCAGCAGGTAGGGGCCGATGGTGTAGATCACACCCAGGGTGAGCACGCCGGACAACGGGTCCTTGCCGCGCTTGGCGATTTCCTTGATCTCGGCGGCCTGCTCCAGCACGCTTTGCGCCTGACGGATGATCTCCTCGCCCAGCGACGTGACCGACACTTCGCCGGCACTGCGCTCGAAGAGCTTGACATCGAGCTCCTCCTCCAGCTTCTTGATCGCCACGGACAACGTGGGCTGGGACACATAACAGGCTTCGGCGGCGCGGCCAAAATGCTTTTCACGTGCCACGGCCACGATGTATTTGAGTTCGGTAAGTGTCATTGGCGAGCTGTGTCTGGGAGGGAGCCTCGGAAAATACGATGGTCTTACACCAAGAACCTGTGCCGGAACCTTTGTGCAATCAGGCCTTGCGGCCCGCTTGCCGGGGTGCTCCCCTCAAAAGTTCCTGCACAGGTTCTAGGATTTGTCCTAATTCGATTGTGCCAGTCCTCGTCCGCGCATGACCACTGCGCGCTCCCCGACCCGCCGGCTTTTTGTATTTATCCACCTAGTGCAACGGCCGGCGCATCCGGTCGCGTTGCTGCATGAGCTGGTCCATGCCTATCAATGCAGCCAGGCCTATGGCCACGATCACGGTAAAGACCGGAAGGTCCAGGGCGCTGATCACGGCAAAGCCTTGCGGCCTAGCATAACGCTGTGTCTCTGAAATGCATACGAAGTCCGCTGCGGCCATGCCGGTGTAGTGCATGGAACAGACCGCCGCGCCCATGACGGCGGCGGCCAGCGCACGCATGCCCGGCGAGCTGGTGCGAAACGACAGCCACAGCGCGGCGCTGGCCGCGGCCACGGCGATGCCCACGGACAGCAGCACGGTGGGAACGGACCAGACGATGAAGCCCGGAAAGCGCATGCCATACATGCCCAGGTAATGCATGAAGGCCACGCCCAGGCCCAGCAGGGTGCCCGCGCCCAGCACGCGCGCCCCGCTTTCGGGCCGCCGCGCGACAAAGGCCAGCGCCACCGAGGTGGCGGCAACGGCGGCGCACAGGGACAGCAGGGTTTCGACCATGGAGTAGCCCGAACCCATGCCCAGGTTCAGCGCCAGCATGCCCGTGAAATGCATGGACCACACGCCGATGCCGCCCAGCGCCGTGCCTGCCGCCAGCAGGTTCAGCCAGCTGATGCCCTCGCGTCCCCGGATGCGCTGCGCCGCAGTCAGGGCTACGAAGGAGCCCAATACGGCAATGCCATAGGACAGGACCACCAGGCCCATGCGCCAGGAGGTTTCGACGATCTCATTCGCTTGAACGGCTTCATTCATGTTGGCAGCTCCTCATTCGCAGAAAAATGGGACAACACAAGAGTGATCGCGGCCGTCCTCCCCGTGGGGGAGGCTTGGCAGGCCATCCCCTCCCGGATGGAGCTACCCTGTTTTTTGTGACTCAATGTACCAAAAGGTCACAAATATTCAATGCCGTAACGGGACGGTGCTGTCACCGCCAGGACGGCATGAAGCGCTCCATTTCGATGGCTACAACGCGTGTGGAAACCATATCTGGCGCGGGCTGCAGGCCTGCGGAAGATGACGTTGCCAGGCAGCGCCTGGACACGTAAAAATACGTAACACAGCCACCCAGCAAAAATGGAACGAACCGATCAGGCCTTGAGGAATTCGGCCTTGCCGCCCAGCCAGCGGCCCACATGGCGCTGGGCCAGTTGCGGGTGCTGCTCCAGCATGCGCGGCGCCAGTTCGCGGGCCCAGTCGAGCAGCATCAGGTCCTGCTCCAGGTCGGCGAAGCGCAGCATGGGCGCACCCGACTGGCGCGCGCCCAGGAATTCCCCGGGGCCGCGGATCTCCAGGTCGCGCCGCGCGATCTCGAAGCCGTCATTGGTCTCGGCCATGGCGCGCAGCCGGTCCTTGGCCGTCTCGCCCAGGCGCCCGCTGTCCCCCACCGAATACAGCAGCACGCAGGCCGAGGCCGCCGCACCCCGCCCCACGCGCCCGCGCAGCTGGTGCAGCTGCGACAGGCCGAAGCGCTCCGCATGCTCGATGACCATGAGCGAGGCGTTGGGCACGTCCACGCCCACTTCGATCACCGTGGTGGAGACCAGCACGCCCATGACCCCGGCGGAGAACAGCTCCATCACGGCCTTCTTCTCGGCCGTGGGCATGCGCGAGTGCAGCAGGCCGACCATGACGTCGGGCAGCATCTCGCTCAGGTAGGCATGGGTGGCCGTGGCGTTGGACAGGTCCAGCGCCTCGCTTTCCTCGATCAGCGGGCAGACCCAGTAGACCTGGCGTCCTTCCGCGACCTGGGCGCCTATGCGCTCGATGACCTCGTCCTTGCGGCTGTCGGCAATGAGCTTGGTGACGATGGGCGTGCGGCCCGGCGGCAGTTCGTCGATGGTGGACACATCCAGGTCGGCGTAGTAGCTCATGGCCAGGGTGCGCGGGATGGGCGTTGCGCTCATCATCAGCAGATGGGGCTCCATGCCCGAGGCCGCGAGCTTCTGGCGCAGCGCCAGCCGCTGGGCCACGCCGAAGCGGTGCTGCTCGTCAATGACGGCCAGCGCCAGGTTCTTGAACTGCACCTGGTCCTGGATGACGGCGTGCGTGCCCACGACCAGGGCCGCCTCGCCGCTGTGGACCAGCTCCAGCATGGCGGTGCGTTCCTTCTTCTTCTGCGCGCCGGCCAGCCAGGCCACGCGCTTGCCCAGCGGGGCCAGCAGCGGCTCCAGCCAGCCGACCAGCTTGCCGAAATGCTGCTCGGCCAGGATTTCGGTGGGCGCCATCAGCGCGCACTGCCAGCCGGCCTCGATGCAGGCCACGGCCGACAGCGCCGCCACCACGGTCTTGCCCGATCCCACATCGCCCTGCAGCAGCCGGTGCATGGGCATGCGGCGCTCCATGTCGGCAAGGATCTCGGCCACCACGCGCTGCTGGGCGCCGGTCAGGCCAAAGGGCAATTGGTCCAGGAACTGGCGCGCCAGGCCCTGGGCGCTGTCCATGGGCAGGGCGCGCAGCACGGGCGCCCTGAGCCGCGCGCGCTCGCGCTTGGCCTCGTATTGGGACAGTTGCTGGGCCAGCAGCTCCTCGGCCTTCAGGCGCTGCCAGGCCGGGTGCGAATGGTCTTCCAGCGTGGCCAGGGCCACATCGGGCGTGGGGTGGTGCAGGAACTGCAGCGCATCGCGCAGGCTGAACAGCGGCGGCAGCCCGCCGTTGCCATGGAACTGCGCCACGGGCGGATGCTCGCCCTGGGGCAGGGTATCGGAGAGATCGGCGCGCAGCATGGCCGTGACCGCCGCGCGGCGGATGTAGGCCTGGGGCAGGCCCGCCACCGTGGGATAGACGGGCGTGAGCGCCGTGGGCAGGTCGCCGCCCGCCGCGCGAAACGCCGGGTGCAGCATCTGCCGGCCCCAGAAGCCGCCCTTGACCTCGCCGCGGATGCGCAGCCGCGCGCCCACGGACAGGGTTTTCTGGTGCGAGGGGTAGAAGCTGAAGAAGGTCAGCACGCATTCGGCCGTGCCATCGTCCACCGTGACCTTGAGCATGCGGCGCGGGCGCAGTTGCACCTCGCTGTGGGTCACCGTGGCCTCGATCTGCACCGTATCGCCCTCGCGGGCATTGCGCAGCGCGGTGATGCGCGTCTCGTCCTCATAGCGCAGCGGCAGATGCAGGGCCAGATCGATGTCGCGCACCAGGCCCATCTTCTGCAGCGCCTTCTGCGCGGCGCTGGCTGCGGGCTTGGCGGGCGCTGCGGGCTTGTCTCCTGCCTTGTCCGCTGCCTTGCCGCCCTTGCCTGCGGCCTTTCCCTTGCCGGCACGCGCGGCCTTGCCGCCGGGGGCGTCGCGCCCCAGATCTGGGAAGGCAGAGGAGACGTTCAAGGGCATGGGCTATCCTGTTTCAGAGCATGCGCATGGACATGGGCGGGCATGCAGCATAGTGTATGAATATACAGGTGTAGGCAACACGCCACGTTCATGCCGGATGCCCTTGCCCAAAGCACCCTTGAGGCCCCGGGTCTCTGGGGAAGCCGCTACCATGCACGCTGACGTTACGTAGTGTTACCCCGCCACCGAATGCCATGTTGAAGCGTATCAATGTCCAGCATGTCACTCTGGGCATGTTCCTGCACGAGTTCTGCGGCTCCTGGATGGAGCATCCTTTTTGGCGAACCCGTTTCCTGCTCCGCTCCGAGGCCGACCTCCAGCGCCTGCGCTCCACCTCCATCCAGGAGGTCTGGATCGACGTGCGCAAGGGCCTGGACGTGGGTGTCCAGGTGCCTTGCCTGCGCTTTGACCCGCAGGACGAGCTTCGCCACCAGATCCCGGACAGCGCCCGCCCTGTCTCCGAGCAGAGCACGGCCCCCATTTCCACCGCCACCGAGCTGCGCCGCGCCGCCCAGACCTGCGTGCAGGCCAAGCAATTGCTCAGCCGCCTGTTCAGCGACGCGCGGCTGGGCCGGCCCGTGGACGCCACGGCCGCCGGGCAGCTGGTGGACGATGTGACGGCCTCCGTGGCGCGCAATCCCCACGCCCTGATCGGCCTGGCACGGCTGAAGACGGCCGACGACTACACCTACATGCACAGCCTGGCCGTGTGCGCGCTGATGGTGGCGCTGGCCAAGCGCATGGGCCTGGACGACCACAGCCTGCGCAAGGCCGGCATGGCCGGTCTCATGCACGACCTGGGCAAGACCGCGATCCCGGTCGCCGTGCTCAACAAGCCCGGGCCGCTGGACGATGCGGAATGGGCGCTGATGCGTGCTCACCCACGCCATGGCGAGCAGCTGCTGCGCCCGCTGGGCCTGGACGACGAGGTCATCGATGCCTGCCTGCACCACCACGAAAAGGTGGACGGCAGCGGCTACCCCGACGGACTGCAGCAGGGCGACATCGGCCTGCTGGCGCGCATGACGGCGATCTGCGATGTCTACGACGCCATCACCTCGGACCGGCCCTACAAGAAGGGCTGGCCGCCCTCGGAGGCGCTGCGGCGCATGGCCGAGTGGAGCCCCCGCCATTTCGACAAGCGGCTGTTCGAGCAGTTCGTGCAGACCGTGGGCATCTATCCGCTGGGCTCGCTGGTGCGCCTGCATTCGCAGCGCCTGGCGGTCGTGGTCGATGCCTCGCCGGGCAGCCTGCTGGCACCTCGCGTCAAGGTGTTCTATTCGCTGCGCCAGGCCTGCCGCATCACGCCCGAGATCGAGGACCTGTCCGAGAGCCAGGGCAACGACCGCATCATCGCGCGCGAAGACCCGGCGAACTGGGACTTCCCGGATCTGGAGACGCTGTGGCTGGAGTTCGAGCGCCAGCCCCAGACACAGGCCCAGATGGCCAAGTGACCGCCGCGAAATTCCGGGGATGACCCCAGGGTTTGCGACAATGGCGGACTTCCGTTCAACGAACTTGGAACGGGCCATGTCCGGCCCTCAAGCACTGCATGTCCTCCCTGTCCCGTGTGTTTTCGCTCAGCGATTTCGACTTCCAGCTTCCTGAGAACCTGATCGCCCAGCATCCTGCCGCCCAGCGCAGCGCCTCGCGCCTGCTCGACGGCCGCGACGATGCCACCCCGCCCACCGACCGCATCTTCCACGAGCTGCCCGACCTGCTGCAGCCCGGCGACCTGCTGGTGTTCAACGACACGCGCGTGCTCAAGGCGCGCATCTTCGGCGAGAAGGCCAGCGGCGGCCGGCTGGAGCTGCTGGTCGAGCGCGTGCTCGAAGGCAACGATGTCGTGGCCCACATGCGCGTCAGCAAGAAGCCCCTGCCCGGCTCGCGCATCCACCTGTGCGGCGGCAAGAACCGCGGCGGCTTCGACGCCGTGCTGCGCGGCCGCTGGCCCGACGAGAACGGCCCGCTGTTCCACCTGAGCTTCGAAGGCCCGCGCGGCGAGACGCCGCACGAGCTGATGGAGCGCTTCGGCCACCTGCCGCTGCCGCCCTATATCGAGCGCCACCAGGACACCGGCAACGACCCCGACGCCGCCGAAGACAGCGAGCGCTACCAGACCGTCTTCGCGGCCCGCCCCGGCGCCGTGGCCGCGCCCACGGCCGCCCTGCACTTTGACGACGCCGTGCTGGCCCGCCTGGCCGAGCGTGGCATCGAGCGCGCCAGCGTCACGCTGCACGTGGGCGCCGGCACCTTCCAGCCCGTGAAGACCGAGAACCTGGCCGACCACCAGATGCACAGCGAGTGGTACGAGATCCCGCTGGCCACGCTGGCTGCGCTGGAACGCTGCCGCCAGCGCGGTGGCCGCGTCGTCGCGGTGGGCACGACCACGGTGCGCACGCTGGAGTCCTGGGCCCAGACGGGCCAGTTCTCCGGCGACACGCGCATCTTCATCACGCCCGGCTTCGAGTACCAGGTGGTCGATCTGCTGATCACCAACTTCCACCTGCCCAAGAGCACGCTGATGATGCTGGTCAGCGCCTTCGCGGGCTACGAGCAGGTGATGGCGCTGTACCGCCATGCGATTGCGCAGGAGTACCGCTTCTTCAGCTACGGCGACTCCATGCTGTTGAAAAGAAGCACCCCCTGAGCGGCTTACGCCGCTTCCCCCCGTTGCACGGCGCCTCTCTACCCGCTTCGCGGGGGAGGGGGGCATACGGGCAGCCGGCGACACCCTCGCAGCGGGGCGGCGCGGCCGGCTTAGGCCCTTGCTTGGTGTCCCTCGCCTCAGGCCGCGCCAGGTTCAAGCGCCAAGCCCGAAACGCCGCATGTTCAACCAAAGTAATGGCAAAGCCTGCGGCCCTTGACCTCGTGCACGCTGACGGGGATGCCGTAGAGGGTGCTGAGGACCTCGTCCTGCACCACCTCGGCGGGCGTGCCCGCCACGGCCAGGCGGCCGTCCTTGAGCGCGATGATGTGGTCGGCGTAGCAGGAGGCGAAGTTGATGTCGTGCAGCACCATGACCACGGTCTTGCCGCGCTCGGTGACGGCGCGGCGCAGCAGGCCCATCATGCTGACGGCGTGGGCCATGTCCAGGTTGTTCAGCGGCTCGTCCAGCAGGATGAAGGGCGTGTCCTGGCACAGCACCATGGCGATGTAGGCGCGCTGGCGCTGG
This sequence comes from uncultured Comamonas sp., assembly GCF_964277875.1. Classification (NCBI taxonomy): domain Bacteria; kingdom Pseudomonadati; phylum Pseudomonadota; class Betaproteobacteria; order Burkholderiales; family Comamonadaceae; genus Comamonas; species uncultured Comamonas sp. Next base: position 41,377 of record NZ_CAXYJV010000010.1, on the reverse strand, counting down.
CCGCCTGACATTTCGTCGAGAAAGCGCTCGGCCAGCGGCGTGAGCTGCAGGTACTCCAGCGCCTCGTCCACATGGCGCAGGTCTTCGGGGCCCAGCCGGCCCTTGCTGTGCGGAAAGCGGCCAAAGCCCACCAGGTCGCGCACCGTCAGGCGCAGCGTGCTCTGGTTGTCCTGGCGCAGGATGGCCATGATGCGCGCCAGCGCCTCGGTGGGCGTGGTGGCCACGTCGAGGCCGGCCACCCGCACCTTGCCCGCCGTGATGGGCATGAGGCGGCTGACCAGGGACAGCAGCGTGGACTTGCCCGCACCGTTGGGCCCGATGATGGCCGTCAGCGCCCGCTCGGGCACATCGAAATTGAGTTCCTGCAGCACTGCCGTGCCGCCATGGCGCTTGAGCAGATCACGCACCTCGATCATTGGGTCCCCTTGCGCATGAGCAGCACGATGAAGACGATTCCACCCAGGAACTCCACCACGATGCTCAGCACGGTATTGAATTGAAAAAGCTGCTCCAGCAGCACCTGGCCGCCCATGAGCAGCACGCAGCCCCAGAGCACGGCCGCAGGCAGCACCCAGGCATGGCGGCGCGTGCCCATGGCGTGATAGGCCATGTTGCTGACCAGCAGGCCGAAGAAGATCACCGGGCCGACCAGGGCCGTGGACACGGCCACCATGCAGGCCACCACGGCGAGCAGCCGCAGCACGCGGCCCTCGTAGTCCAGGCCCAGGCTGACGGCGGCATCGCGCCCCAGCGAGATCACATCCAGCACGCGGCGCTGGCGCCAGATCCAGGCGCTGCCCAGGGCGATCAGCAGCAGCGACGGCAGCAGCAGCTGCAGGTTCACCGCGTTGAAATTGGCGAACATGCGGTCCTGCAGCGCCGTGAACTCATTGGGATCGAGCACGCGCATGGCCAGCCCGGCCAGGCTGCGAAAGAAGATGCCGCCCACCATGCCCACCAGCAGCATCAGGTGCAGGCTGCTGGCATGGCCCACGAACAGCCAGCGCATCAGCAGCACGCTGAAGCCCATCATCAGCACGATGTTGAGCGCATAGCGCCCGACCTCGCCCATGGCGGACACGCCCGCCGCGCCCAGCATCAGCACCATGGACGCCTGCACGAACAGGTACAGCGCATCCAGCCCCATGACGGAAGGCGTGAGGATGGTGTTGTGCGACACGGTCTGGAACACCACGGTGGACAGGCCGATGGCACAGGCCACCAGCGCCATGGTCAGCACCTTGGCGCCCCGGTGCTCCAGCACGAAGGCCCAGTCGGTCTTGACGCCCACGGTCATGAAGGCCAGCAGGCACAGCAGGGCCAGCGCGCCCAGCAGCGCCAGGCGCGCGCCATGGCCCCAGCTGCGCGCTGCAGGCTCATCGGAAGCAACGGATTGCGGCAGGCTGCTCATGCACGGTCCTTGCGGCGGCGCAGGATCAGCGCCAGGAACAGGGCACTGCCCAGCACGCCCAGCACGGTGCCCACGGGGATTTCATAGGGAGCGATCAGCAGCCGCCCGACCAGGTCGCACAGCACGGTCAGGCCCGCGCCGATCAGCGCCACCCACAGCACGCTGCGGCGCACGTTGTCGCCCAGGACCAGGCGCACCACGTTGGGCACGATCAAGCCCACAAAGGGCAGGCTGCCGGCCGTGACCACCACGGCCGAAGTAGCCACGGCCACCACCACCAGCCCCTGCCACACCAGGCGCCGGTAGTTCAGGCCCAGGTTGGTGGCAAAGCTCTCGCCCAGGCCCGCCACGGTGAAACGGTCGGCCGCCAGGCAGGCCAGGGCCGTGACGCCCAGCGACAGCCACAGCAACTCGTAGCGGCCTTGGACCACCAGCGAGAAATCGCCGTTGGACCAGGACTTGAGCGCCTGCATCATGTCGAACTGCAGCGCCAGAAAGCTGGCGGCTGCCTCCAGCACGCCGGCCAGCACCAGGCCGACCAGGGGCACCATCCACGACGAACGCAGCCGGATGCGCGAGAGCACGGCCAGGAACAGCGCCGTGCCCAGCAGCGCCGCCACGGCCGAGATGCCCATCTTGGCCATCACCGGCCAATGCGGCACCCAGAGGAACGCGGCCAGCATGCCCAGGCTGGCCGACTCCACCGTGCCCACGGTGGAAGGCTCCACGAAATGGTTGCGCGCCAGCATCTGCATGAGCAGTCCGCAGACCGCCATCGATGCGCCGGCCAGCACCAGGGCCAGCGTGCGCGGCACGCGGCTGTACACCAGCACCTGGCTGGCCAGGTCGTCCTCGCTGCGCGACCACAGCACGCTCCAGTGCATGTCGCCCGCGCCCACCATCAGGCTGGCCAGCGACAGCGCCAGCAACAGGCCCAGCGCGAAAAGCCAGGCAAGGGCCTGGCGAGAGGGGCGTGACATGCGCGCGGCGTGCACGGTGGCGACAGGCGGGCTCAACGCTTTGACGTCATGTGCGGGCAAAGGCATCCGACAGTTGCTGGATATTGGCCTTCAGCGCGCCCGGCCCGGCGTTGGACAGGGTGTACCAGTTGGCTGCGTTCAGATAGACCACCTGCTTGCCGCGCCAGGCCTTGGTGGCACGCACCAGCGGGTTGTCCAGCAGTTGCTGGGCGGTCTTGCCATCCTGGCCGATGGCCACGTCGCGGTCGATGACGAACAGCCAGTCGGGATTGGTCTTGAGCAGGAACTCGAAGGAGACCACCTGCCCATGGCGCGCCACCGTGAGGTTGTCGATGGCCGGCTTCACGCCGAACACATCGTGCAGCATGCCGAAGCGCGAACCCGGCCCATAGGCACTGAGCTTGCCGCCCGAGGTCAGCAGCACCAGCCCCTTGCCGGCGTCCTGCGCCTTCCCATGCAGTGCGGTAATGGCCTGCTCCACCGACCGGACCTCGGCCTCGGCCTTGTCCTGCAGGCCGTAGACAGCGCCCAGCGTGCGGATGTTGCGGTAGATGTCGGCCATCTGGCGCTGGTCGCTGACACTGAGGTCCAGCACGGGGGCGAAGCGCGACAGCTCCTTGTACTTGGCCTCGGAGCGGCCGCCCACGATGATGAGGTCGGGCGACAGCGCCTTGATGGATTCGTAGTCGGGCTCGAACAGGCTGCCGATGCGTGCGTATTTCGCGTCGGCATAGCGGGCCAGCAGCGGCGGCATCTTGAACTCGGGCACACCCCGCACCTCGCCGCCCAGCGCCTGCAGCGTGTCCAGCGCCGCCAGCTCGAACACCAGCACGCGCACGGGCTTGAAGGGCACCTGGACCTCGCCCTTGGCATGCGGCACGGTCACGGTCTTGCCAGCCGCTGCCGTCTGGGCATGAGACATCTGCGCCGCCAGCGGCAGCGTGACCAACACGCCCAGGCCCTGGCCCATCTTCGCCAGGATCTGGCGACGGGAATGATTTGCATTCATGGTGTTCATCTTTACAGTGATTGCTGTATTGCCAGGAAGTTCAAACATTGGCCTATGCGGCATCAGGGAAGTGCAGGCGTGTTGTCCGGCATGCGCTCGCAGGCCGGCAGGCCCTGGGCGAAGCGCACGGGGTTGAGCAGGGCCACCAGGCCGCAGGCCAGCGAGCCCTGCCACTGCAGGTAGTCATGGCTGGTCTCGTGCTCGGCCTGGGTGACTTCGTAGCCCTTGGCGCGCAGCACATCGGCCAGGTGGCGGTTGGTTTCCAGGATGCCGTCCTGCCCGCCGCGTGCGCGCTCGTAGCGGCCCGCATCCAGATAAAAGCGCACGGGCTGGCGTGGCTCCTGGGCATAGCGGCGCTGCACCCAGCCCGGCACCTCCCCGGCCGGCGACCACCAGAACGATCCCGACATGCTCAGCACGTTGCCGAACCAGCGCGCATTGACCAGACCCGCATAGGCCGAGGCCAGGCCGCCAAAGCTGGAGCCACCGATCACCGTGCGCGCCGCCGGCTGGCCCAGGCCCTGTTCACCCACCCAGGGCATCAGTTCCTCATCCAGAAAGCGTGCGAAAGCAGTGTTGGGCGGCAACTCCCTGCCGCGCGCCTGCGGGCTGGCGTTGTCCACCAGCACCACGGCCGTGGGCGGGATCAGGCCGTCGGCCATGAGGTTGTCTATAAGGGTGGGCGTGGACACCTGCTTCGCATAGGCGTTGCCGTCGAACAGCACCAGCAGCGCCTCGGGCGCCTGGCCGCCCGCCGGGCGGTAGGTCCAGACATCGCGACTGTTGCCCAGAACGCGGCTGGACAGGCGGTGCTGCACCAGAGCCCCCTGGGCCACGCCCGCGCGCGGCGCCACCCAGGGCTGGGGCGGCGCCTTGGGCAGCTCCAGCACGGAGGCGCCCTGGAAGGCGTCGATGAAGCCGCCCTGAGGCGACTTTGGCGGCTGCGGAAACACCTTGGGATTGAGCGGATCGCGCTGCGCCGTGGCCAGCAGGGCGCGGCGCTGCTCCATGGCCGAGCCTGCGATCAGCGGCACATCGGGCGCCAGGCGGTAACTGAGCCGCGCGTTGTCCGCCATGCGGAAGCTGGCCCACCAGACATCGCTGCCGTCGAGGTGCTGCAGCGGATCATGGTTGCCGGCCGGGCTGCCGAACAGGCGCACGCCCTGCATGCCGGCGCGCGGCTGGCCACGCCACAGGAAGGTGACCAGGGACTGGCCGCCGGGCAGCGGCTCCACCATCGGCGCGCCCTCCTCCTGCACGCGCCGCCAGAAGGCGTCTGCCGCCACGCCCGAACCCGCGCCGCGCTGGATGGCCTGCGCCAGGGCCTGCAGGCGTGGGCTTTCCAGCGCAGGCCGCTCCAGGGCCTGCACAGCCTTGGCGCCCAACGGCGCAAGACTGGAGGTCAACCGCAGCGCAAAGCGGCCGGTTGCGGATTTCACCTCGCCGGCCATCAGCGCGTCCGTTGCGATGTAGCGCGCCACCAGCCTTTGCCTGCCGGCCCCCTCCGTGACCCACATCAGCGACTGCGCACCGCCATCGGGCCGCGCCAGGCGGCGCAGGTGCCGGCCCTGGGCATCCTCCAGGTCCAGGGCCACGCCCTGCCCTTCGAATTCACCCTGGACCACGTGGCCGGCGGGCAGATCGACGCGCCAGGACTCGCGCCCACCGGCAGCCAGGACCCCTGTGGCCGCCTGGCCCGGCGCCAGCGTGCCCGGCCGTGCGGCCAGGGCCTGCCGCGATGCGGCTGCCGTCATGTCTTCACCGGCATGGACGGCTGCGCCCAGCAGGCACAGCAGCGAGGTGGCCAGGCACAGGCCTTGTCGTGCAGCTTGCGCCATGGCGTCAGAAGTCCACCGTGGCCGAGACACGCACCGTGCGCGGGCCGCCCGTGGTGGCGAAGTTGTCGTTGAAGCTGCCGGCCCAGTAGGACTTGTCGAACAGGTTCTCCACCGTGGCGCGGAAGGTGACGGGTTTGGCCGCGATGCTGGTGGCATAGCGCGCGCCCACGTCCACGCGGGTCCAGCTGGGCATCTTCAGCGTGTTGGCCGAATTCACCCATTGCGCGCCCGTGTAGATCAGGCGGCCGGTGAGCGTGGCGCCCGGCAGCGCGGGCACATCCCACTCGCCGCCCAGGTTGGCCGTCCAGCGCGGCACGCCGTAGACGCCGAAGCCATCGCGCGCGCCGCCCTGGGTCTTGCTCTGGATGGCCTGCGTATAGGCCAGGCCGCCCAGCAGGCGCGTGCCGCGCAGCGGCTCGCCGAACACATTCCACTCCAGGCCCCGGTTGCGCTGCTCGCCATCCATCAGCAGGCGGTTGGTCGCGGTCTCCACCACGGACGAGGGCCGCTCGATCTGGAACAGCGAGACCGTCTGCGTGAAATCACCCGTGCGCCACTTGGCGCCGATCTCGAACTGTTTGGTCTTGTAGGGCGCGAACACTTCGCCGGCATTGGCATAGGTGGCGCCGACGATGGAGCCCGCGCTCAGGCCCTGCACATGGTTGGCATACAGCGAGACCGCATCGCCCCAGGGCTTGACCACCAGGCCCAGCGCGGGCGAGACGGCCTGCTCGTTGTAGCCCGCCATCTTCTGGTTCACGCGCTGCAGGCGTGCGCCCACGGTCAGTTGCACGGCATCGCCACCCCAGCTCAGCGTGTCGGCCAGGGCCAGGCTGCTGAGCACGTCGTCGCGCTCCTGCTTGATGGCGCCGTAGGGGCCGGCCAGCGTGATGGGCGCGGGGTTGTAGATGTTGGTGATGTAGCTGGCGCTGGTGGCAACGGCCGCGCGCCCGCCCTTCTGGTTCATCCAGTTCAGGGAAGCCACCAGCAGGTGGTTCACGCCGCCCGTGCGCAGGCGCCCGCGCACGCCGAACTCGGCCGCGGTGCTGTCGGTATAGCCGTACTGGTTGTAGGTCTGGCCCACGGCCGAGCCGTCGCCCTGGGCGCGCAGCACCACGCGCGTGCCGTTGAGCATGCCGTCGTAGGCATGCTGCGCCGTGCCTGCGGAGCCGAACAGCGTCCAGTCCGCGCCCAGGTCCACCGAGCCGCGCAGCATCAGCGCATCGCTTTGCTGCTTGGCGTGTATGCCGGGGAACAGGTTGGTCGTGGCGTCGGGCGCCGCGATGACCTGCTTGAGGTTCTGCATGCTGACCATCATCGGGCTGCCATCGCGGATGGTGGAGCGGTAGCTGTAGGCATCCAGCCCCAGCGTGAATCCGTCGCCCTGGTAGTCCAGCGCCAGCGCGCCCAGGCCATGGCGGCGGTTCTGGCCGTCGATCTCGGTGTCGCCGCTCGAGGTGCTGCCGTTGACGCGTATGCCCAGGCGGCGCTCGGGGCCGAAGCGGCGCGAGACATCGGCCTGCAGGCCCAGCTGCGAGCCGCTGCTGAACATGGTGGTCACGCGCGTGAGATCCTGGGCCAGCGGGCGCTTGGTCACCAGGTTGATGGTGCCGCCCACGGCGCCGCCGGGCGTCATGCCGCTCATCAGCGCACCGGGGCCCTTGAGCACCTCCACGCGCTCGATCATCTCGACGGGCACGTGGCCGTCGGGCGCCAGTCCATACAGGCCGTTGAAGCCCAGTTCCGAGGCATTCACCCCCAGGCCGCGGATGGTGAAGTTCTCGTAGGCGTGGCCGGTGTTGGTGGTGAAGCGCACCGAAGGATCGTTTTCCAGCACCGACATCAGCGTGGCCGCGTTCTGGTTGGCAATGCCTTCGGCCGTGTAGGAGGTGATGTTGAACGGCGTGTCCATCACATCGCGCTGGCCCAGCACGCCCAGGCCCGCACCCTTGGCCACTTGGCCGCCAGGGGCCACCGTGGGAAGGGTCTGGGGATCGGTGGTGCCGCGCACCGTGACCTCGCCCAGCTCGGCGTCAGCGGCCCAGGCGCCCGCAGGCAGCGCCGCGGCAGTCACCATGGCGCAGACACGGGCGATGGTGCCCAGGCGGTGGAGCGTGCAAACAGGGATGCAAACAGGGGTGAAGGGGCTGACGGCGCCTGTGCGCGGCAGGCCGATGCGGGTACGGGAAGACATCCGGGAGGGCTTTCGAGACGGAAGGAAATGCGCCGCATCCAGCCCGGAGCCACTCGGACACAGGCCGGATACGGCATCTGCCCGAATTATAGAAAATGAGAATTATTCTTATTAAGAAAGCAGCAACAACGCACCGCGCGCAAACATGGGCGCACGGCCAGCAAACAATCGCGTTGAAAACAGTGGGGGCCAGGCAACAGGCGGCCCGGCCTCGGCGACGCCAGCGGCCGCTAGAAGGTGTCGCCGCGCTCCATGGCGCGGCGGTGGCGCTGCACGAATTCCTGGTAGGTGTCGATGCCGCGCAGCTGCAAGATGGCATTGCGCACGGCGGCCTCGACCAGCACGGCGATGTTGCGGCCCGCCACCACCTGGATCACCACCTTGCGCACGGGCACGCCGAGCACATCCTGCGTCAGCGGCTCGGCCGGCAGGCGCTCGTACTCGCGCTCCATGGTTTCCTTGCGCACCAGGTGCACGATGAGCTTGAGGCGCATCTTGCGGCGCACGGCCGTCTCGCCAAAGATGGCGCGGATGTCCAGCAGGCCGATGCCGCGCACCTCCAGCAGGTTCTGCAGCAGCTCGGGGCACTTGCCCTCGATCGTGGTCTGGTTGATGCGGTACAGGTCCACCGCGTCATCGGCCACCAGGCCGTTGCCGCGCGTCACCAGTTCCAGCCCCAGCTCGCTCTTGCCCAGGCCCGACTCGCCCGTGATCAGCACACCCATGCCCAGGATGTCCATGAACACGCCATGCATGGTCGTGCGGTCGGCGAAATGCTTGGCCAGGTAGGCACGCAGCACATCGATCACGAAGGCCGACTGCTCGCGCGTGGAGAACATGGGAATGTGGGCGCGCTCGCACATGGACAGCAGCGCCTCGGGCGCCGTCTGCCCGTCGGCCAGCACCAGCACGGGCGGCTCCAGCGTGACGATGCGTGCCACGCGGCGCTGGCAGTCCTGCGGCGTGGCATTGCTCAGATAGGCGATCTCGCGCTCGCCCAGCACCTGCAGCCGGTAGGGATGGATGTAGTTCAGGTAGCCGACGAGGTCCGCGCCGGAGCGCGCCGAGCGCACGGCCATCTCGTCGAAACGGCGCTCCGAAGCTCCCAGGCCCGCCACCCACTCCCAGCGCAGGCTGGAGCGGAACTCCTCGAACAGGACATCGGCGCTGATGGCACTGGGTCTCATGGCAAGGCCCGTGAAAAGGGGAAGGAAAAAGTCTGGAAGACTAGACCAGGGGCGCAGCGGAGGACTGCCAGCCGGCAATCATTCCATGCAGCCGGGCTGCATCGGCGCAGGACTTCAGGCGCTCGCGCAGCTGGCTGTCGCTGAGAAGCTCGGCGATTTCGGACAGGATTTCCAGATGCTTCTGGGTGGCCGCTTCGGGCACCAGCAGAAAGATCAGCAGGCCCACGGGCTGCTCATCGGGAGCATCGAAACCAATGGGATTGTCCAGCTGGAACACGGCCGCCATGGGAGCGGTCAGGCCCTTGATGCGCCCATGGGGAATGGCCACGCCGTGGCCGAGCCCCGTCGAGCCCAGGCGTTCGCGTGCAAACAGGCTGTCGGTGATGAGTGCGCGGGACAGGCCATGCAGGCTCTCGAAGAGCAGACCTGCTTCTTCGAAAGCGCGCTTTTTGCTGGTGACGTCGACGCTCACGAGCACTTGAGCGGCGGGCAGGATGGAGGCAAGACGGTTCATGGTTCGGGAAACAATTATGCACCGCAGTGCCGGAAACCGTGGGGAAACCCTGACCCCCATCAAAAACCGCCCCGAAGGGCGGTGGTCGTGCGTGGCTCATCAGCCACATAAGCGCAGGTATTGTAAGCGCCCGCACAGGGCTGGCGCCTTACCTGTCACCCGACTGACGCCAAGGTCAGCCCAGCATCATCGAGTCGCTTGGCCGAACCATAGCGGCTGCCCTGCTGGCGGGTCTTGTAGCGCACCACCACGCGGTCCAGCTTGTCAGCCAGCGCATCGACGGCGGCGTAGAGATCGAAGTGAGAGGTCTCGACAAAAAGATCCTGGCCCTTGACGCGCAGCGTGCAACCGGCACGTTGGCGCTTTTCCTTCTCCTTTTGGTTATGAACGGTCAGCAAGACCTTTACATCCACCACCTGGTCAAAGTGTCGAAGAATGCGTTCGAGCTTGGCCATGACGTAACTGCGCAGCGAGGGAGTGACCTCCAGGTGATGCCCACTAATCGTCAGATTCATATCTAAACACTCCTTGCTCTGGATGAAAACAGCCCGGTCCACCGGGAGACGATCCGCAGGGACAGGTGCTTGCAGGCCGGAATGCGCATTCGTTTGCTTGCGAATCCACTATGCGCCGGGGTCTGCCCAAAAGCAACGCCGCAAGCCGATAGCGCAGGACGGTGCAGGGCCTTGGAGGCGGGTTTTGCGCGCCATGCAATTGGGCGCACAATCGGCGGGTTTGCCAGGCTGCGCCCCTGGGGTGGGGCTTGCCAACGGCCGCCCGTCACCGTGAGGCGCCGTTGGTTAGAATCGCGCTCCTGCGCGTGCCGCTTGCAGCCATCCGGCCGCTGCAGCCTCTTTGCCAGATTGCCCCTTGCCTCACATGACCACCCAGTCCCGCCCCTCCGCCCTGCACACTTCCAACATTGCCTCGCTGCCGCTGCTCGCGCGCGGCAAGGTGCGCGACAACTATGCCGTGGGCGATGACCGCATCCTGATGGTGGCTTCGGACCGCCTGTCGGCCTTCGACGTGATCATGGGCGAGCCCATCCCCGGCAAGGGCGAGCTGCTGACGCAAATGGCGCTGTTCTGGTTCGACAAGCTCGGCCACATCTGCCCCAACCACCTGACCGGCGAAGCGCCCGAGTCCGTGGTCACGCCCGCCGAAGTGCCCCAGGTCACGGGCCGCTCCATGCTGGTCAAGCGCCTCAAGCCCGTGCTGATCGAGGCCGTGGTGCGCGGCTACCTGGCCGGCAGCGGCTGGAAGGAATACCAGGAATCGCGCTCGGTCTGCGGCGTGCCCCTACCCGAAGGCCTGACCAACGCCGCCAAGCTGCCCGAGCCCATCTACACGCCGGCCGCCAAGGCCGAGATGGGCGACCATGACGAGAACATCACCTACGAGCGCACGGTGGAGATGGTCGGCGAGAAGCTGGCCTCCCAGATCCGCGATACGGCCATCCGCATCTACAAGGAAGCTGCGGCCATCGCCCTCGAAAAGGGCATGATCATTGCCGACACCAAGTTCGAATTCGGCCTGGACGAGAACGGCGAACTGGTGCTGATGGACGAAGTCCTCACGCCCGACAGCTCGCGCTACTGGCCCGTGGAGGGCTATGCCCAGGCCCTGGCCAATGGCGAGAACCCGCCCAGCTACGACAAGCAGTTCGTGCGCGACTGGCTGGAGCAGGCCCAGGTCAACGGCAAGCCCTGGGACAAGAAGGCTCCGGCCCCGCGCCTGCCCCAGGAAGTGACCGAGAAGACGGCCGCCAAGTACCGCGAAGCCCTGCAGCGCCTGACGGCCTGACGGCCCGCCGTAGCCCGGCCCCGCGCGCCTTTCCCCGCAAAAGAGAGCTTCGGCTCTCTTTTTCGTTGCGGGCCTGCGTTTTTGCAGCCGGTCATGCCTGCGTCACCGACGCTGCCACAATGTTCGCTTCCTCTGACTTTTTCTGAAGGAGCAAGCACATGGCTGGCAAGAAGATTCTGATGATCTGTGGCGACTACTGCGAGGACTACGAAACCATGGTCCCCTTCCAGGCCCTGCAGGCCGTGGGACACACGGTGCATGCGGTCTGCCCCGACAAGAAGGCCGGGGAACACATCAAGACGGCCATCCATGATTTCGAGGGCGCGCAGACCTACAGCGAAAAGCCCGGCCACAACTTCACGCTCAACGCCAGCTTCGCCGACATCAAGCCCGAGCAGTACGACGCCCTGGTGATCCCCGGTGGACGCGGCCCCGAGTACCTTCGCAACTACGACGCCGTGCGCGCCGCCGTGCGCCACTTCTTCGACAACAACAAGCCCGTGGCCGCCGTCTGCCATGGCGCCCAGCTGCTGGCCGGCGCCGGCGTGCTCAGGGGCCGCACCTGCTCGGCCTACCCGGCCTGCCGTGCCGAGGTCGAACTGGCCGGCGGCACCTATGCCGACATCGGCGTGGACCAGGCGCATACCGAAGGCAACCTGGTCAGCGCCCCCGCCTGGCCCGCACACCCGGCCTGGATCGCCCAGTTCCTGACGCTCCTGGGCACGCGCATCAGCCACGGCTGAGCACGCAGCGGACGTTGGCGCCGGGCGACTCAACCGCCCCAGCGCACCAGCACGATGCCGCCGAAGACCAGGGCCGAGGCCAGCATGCGCACGCGGCCCAGGCGCTCGCGCATCAGCCAGGCGGCAATCCAGCCCGCAAACAGCACGCTGCTTTCACGCAGTGCAGACACCAGCCCCATGGGCGCCTGCGACAGCGCCCAGGTCGCCATCCAGCTGGCACTCAGCTGCATGGCGGCGGCCAGGGCGCACAGGCGCCAGGTGCGTGCATCGGCACGCAGCACGGCGGGGCCGCGCCGCCAGGCGACGATCAGCACCGTGGCCAGGCCATCGCCCAGCGTGAGCAGGGCCGCATAGAGCAGCGCGGAGCCGGATGCGCGCGCACCCAGCCCGTCGATGACCGTATAGCAGGCAATCATGGCTCCCGTGGCCAGCGCATAGCCGCTGCCGCCATAACCTCTGGCCGCGCCGCTGCGCACCGACAACGCCAACACGCCCAGCGACAGGCACAGCACGCCGGCCAGCCCGGTCGCGCCCGGCCACTCACCGGCCAGCAGCGCCGCGCCCAGCGTCACGAACAGCGGCGCACTGCCGCGTGCCACCGGATAGACCACGCCGAACTCGCCATGCTGGTAGGCGCGCGGCAGCACGAAGTGGTAGACGGTGTGCACAGCCACCGAGGCCGCCAGCCACCACCACACCGATGCGCCCCACAACCCCGCCGCGCGCCAGTCCAGCCAGGGCAGCACCAGCAGCGACCACAGGCTGGCCAGCCCCGTGGTCAGCGCCATGGCGACCATCTTGTCGCCGCCCAGCTTGATGGCGCTGTTCCATCCCGCATTCATCAGCGCGGCCCCCAGGGCCGCGGCCAGCACCGCATTGCTCAATTCCATTCCATGGCCTCGTTCTTGATACGGGACGGGATGATGGATTCGCACCCAGATTAGATAAAGTCGAATCTTCGGAACATCATCTTCAGGAAACCTGATGCGACGCCTGAATCTTGACCAGCTCCAGACCCTGGTGGCCGTGGCCGACCTGGGCACGCTGGCTGCCGCCGCGCAGGCCCTTCACCTGTCGCCGCCCGCCGTCAGCCTGCACATCCAGGAGCTGGAAGCGCGCCTGGACACACCGCTGCTGGTGCGCGGCAAGCGCCAGGCGCAGCTGACGCCCGCAGGCGCTTTGCTGGCCGAAGGCGGACGCCGCCTGCTGGCCGACAGCGAATCCCTGCTGCGCCAGGTGCGCAAGCGTGCCGAGGGCTTTGGCGCCAGCGTGCGCATAGGCGCCTCGGCCGGCGTCAGCCCCTTGCTTTTGCCCGAACTGCTGCAATGGCTGGCCGAGCACGCGCCCGGTGTGGAACTGCGCCTGGAAGTCGTGAGCTCCGCCCAGGCCATGCAGCGCCTGGCGACTGGCCACCTGGACCTGGCCCTGGTCGGGCTGCCCCAGCCCGTGCCTTCCGGCCTGGAAATGCGCGTCTGGCGCAACGACCCCATGGAGCTTTTCGCCCCGCCACAGATGCCGCTGCCCGACCAGATCACGCCCGAATGGCTCAACGCCCAGCCCTGGATAGGCTTTGCCGCCGGCACCCAGATGCACCGCCTGCTGTCCCAATGGTTCGCCCAGGCGGGCCTGCTGCCCCAGCCGCGCATGGAAATGAGCTTTCCCGAAGGCATACGCGCCCTGGTCGCCGCAGGCCACGGCCCCACGGTCCTGCCGCGCGAGGAGCCCATGGACGCCGTCAGCCGCACGCTGCAGCAGCGCGGACTCAGCCCCGCACTGACACGCCCGCTGGGACTGGCCTGCCGCAGCGCCGCGCAACAAGACCCGGCCGTGCAGGCCGTGGTGCGCGGGTTGATGCGATTTGCCGATCCCGTACGGCAGTAGGCGCTACAGCCCGGCCTCCTGCAGCACCCACGCACGCAGCGCCTCGATGGCCGGCTGGCCCTGGCTGCGCCGGGGGTAGAGCAGGTGGTAGGCGTAGGCCGGGCCCAGGCCCACGGCGATGTCGAACAGGCGCACCAGGCGGCCACGGGCCAGGTCTTCGGCCACCAGGTCCTGCTCGACCAGGCCCACGGCACCGCCGTCCATCACGGCCTGCACGACGTGGCTGGAGTCGGTGAAGGCGATGCAGCGGCCTGCGTCCAGGCCCTCCACGCCGGCCACCGCCATCCACATGGGCCAGTTCGGCCAGACCTGGCCGTCCACCCTGCAATCGACATGGCACAGCGTGTGCGCCAGCAGGTCAACGGGCCGGGCCAGCGGCGGGCCGGACTGCAGCAGGGCCGGGCTGCAGACGGGGATCACCCTGGCATCGAACAGGCGCACCGCCAGGGTGTGCGGATCACGGCCGGTGCCGAAGCGGATGGCGGCGTCGATGTCATCGGCGTCGAAGTCGCGCACCTCGTCGCAGATGTCGAAGCTCAGTTCGATCTGCGGATGCGCGGCGCGAAAGCGCGGCAGCCGGGGCAGCAGCCACTGCGTGGCAAAGCGCGCGCCCAGCGACAGGCGCAGCCGCGTCTCGCCCCGGGCCAGCTGGCGCGCCCGGCCGGTGGCGCGCCGCAGCAGGCCCAGCGCCTCGGCCGTGGCCTCCAGCAGCACGCTGCCTGCGGGCGTGAGCTGCATGCTGCGGCTGTTGCGCGTGAAGAGGACGAGGCCCAGCTGTTCCTCCATCTCCTTGATCTGGTGGCTGACCGCCGCCGGGGTCAGCCCCAGTTCGTCGGCCGCGCGCGTGAAGTTCAGATGGCGCCCTGCAGCCTCGAAGCTGCGCAGGGCGCGCGTGCCGGGTGGAAGCTGGCGCATGGATCTTCAAATTTTTCTTGATGAAGCACCGAATACTACTTGCTTCCTCTTTTGGGACCGCCATCGAACAATCAAGAAAACTTGATGGATGAACCTATGGAAACCGCCTCTTTCTTCACCAGCCTTATCGATGGGCAGCCCGCTACGGCGGCCGAACTCGCCGCCCTGGCCTTTGCCGGCCATGCCCATTTCACGGCCATGCAGGTGCGCGGCGGCAGGCTGCGCGGGCTGGACCTGCATCTGCAGCGCCTGCGCCAGGCCTCGCTGGAGCTGTACGGCCAGGCCTTGTCCGATGACCATGTCCAGGCACAGCTGCGGGCGGCGCTTGCCGGTGGTCCGCAGGATGTGTCGCTGACCGCCACGGTGTACTCGCCTGCCGGGGAATTCACGGCCGCCGATGCGCGGCCGCGCATGCTGGTGCGCACCTCGGCACCCGCCTCGGGCCCCGCCGGGCCCTTGAGCCTGGCGCTGTTCGAGCATGAGCGCATGCTGCCCCACCTCAAGCATGTGGGCGAGGTGGCCAAGACGCATCTGCTGCGCCGCGCCGTGGCCCAGGGCTTTGACGACGCCGCCTTTGCCGACCGCCACGGCCGCATTGGCGAGGCCACCATCTGGAACCTGGCCTTCTGGGATGGAGATGCCGTGGTCTGGCCGCGCGCCCAGGTGCTGCCGGGCACGACCGAGTCCATGCTGCGGCGCCAGTTGCAGCGCCTGGGCGTGACACAGCGCCAGGCCGTGCTGACCCGGGCCGACCTGCCATCCCTGGCCGGCGCCGTGGTGATGAATTCGTGGTCCCCGGGCATTCCGGTCAGGCGCCTGGCCGATGTGCATCTGCCCGATGCGCCCGGCTTCGTGCAGTTGCTGCACCGCGCGCATGCGGCCGAGGAACCGGTTGCACCCTGAGTCCTCGCCATGAAAAAAGGGAGCCGCAAGGCTCCCCGTCTCTTCACCCGTGCAGCGTCGGTCTCAGTTCAGCGCCATGCTGAGCTTGCGGCGGTAGCTGTTGACCAGTTGCGTGGCTTCGTCCTGCTCGGCGCCAGCCTTGCCCAGCAGCTCGATGCCGCCGCTGCTCTTGCCGGGGATGGCGTCCTGCTTCTTGGGCTTCGGGGGCGTGAGCAGCTCCAGGATGCCCACGTAGAGCTTGCGCGCGGCCTGGCCGTTCCAATCCTTGTCGCGCATGATGATTTCCAGCAGTTCGTCCATGCTGGCTGCCCATTGGCCTTCGGCGGCCAGGGCCCGGGCCTTGCCGAAGCGGGTGTCGAAGTCGCGCTTGTTCTGCGCAATGACGGCATCGAACTGCGCAAACTCCCAGTTGCCACGCTCGTCGTTGTGCACGAACAGCATGCATTGCAGCCACTGGTTGAGCGCCTCGAAGCGCGTGGCCTGGGGAATGCGCTTGAGCGGCTCGGCCAGCAGGGCGCCGGCCTCTTCGTAGCCGCCCGTGGCGATCAGCAGGCGCACGTAGTCAAAGCGCGCATCGTCGTTGGCCGGGTCGGCGGCCAGCGCGTCGGCCAGCTTTTGCAGGGCGGCCTGGGTGTCGCCGGCTTCCAGCAACTGGTGGGCCTCGTCGGCTTCGGCCTCGGCGGCCAGCTCGCCTTCGGAGGGCAGGTGCTTGTCAAGGAACTCGCGCAGCTTGCCTTCGGGCTGGGCGCCCATGAAGCCGTCCACGGGGCGGCCGCCCATCATCAGAATGCAGGTCGGGATGGAGCGGATGCCGAACATGCCGGCCAGTTGCTGCTCCTGGTCGGAGTCGATCTTGACCAGCTTGAAGCGGCCTTCGTAGGCCACTTCGAGCTTTTCCAGGATGGGGCCCAGCGTCTTGCACGGGCCGCACCAGGGCGCCCAGAAGTCGACGAGCACCGGCACCTGCATGGAGGCGGCGACGACTTCGGCTTCGAAATTCTCAATGGTGACATCAATCATGTGATCAGACCCTGTGGCAAGGCGCGCGGCCAGGGCGCGCGGACTGTGGCGGTTCGGAGTTCGGCGGCCGAATGCCTCCGATGCGGACCGTGTGATTCTCCAGCAATTCCAAGGCCCAGGGCGTGAACGCCATGGGCGGCAGCCACCCCAGATGGGAGCAGGCTGCGCGCATTTCAAGCCGCCCGGCCGAGGGCGCGGCGCGGCAGCGCTGGGCTATATTGGCGCGCTGTGCCGCCATTGCGGCCTGCCATCAACGCAATGAGGGAGGGCTCGCCTTGATCAAGGTTTCGCAGCTGGTGTTCGAGTACCCCGGCCACCGCGCGCTCGATGGCGTCAGCGTCCATATCGCCGCAGGCACCGTCACGGCCCTGGTGGGGCCCAACGGCGCCGGCAAATCCACGCTGATGCGCTGCATCGCCGGGCTGGACCAGCCGCTGTCGGGCCAGGTCGAGGTGCATGGCATTGCCGTGCAGGAGCAGCCCCGCGAAGTGCACCGGCACCTGGGCTATCTGTCGGATTTCTTCGGCCTCTATGACCGCCTGAGCGTGCGGCGCTGCCTGCAGTACGCGGCCCTGTCCATGGGCGTGCCCCCGTCCGAGGCGCCCCAGCGCGTGGCGCACGTGGCCGGGCAGCTGGGCCTGGCCGATCTGCTGGAGCGCCTGCCCACCGAGCTGTCTCGCGGCCAGCGCCAGCGCGTGGCCATCGGCCAGGCCATCGTCCACCAGCCGCGCGTGCTGCTGCTGGACGAGCCGGCCAGCGGCCTGGACCCCGAGGCCCGCGCCAGCCTGTCCCAGCTGATGCGGGCGCTGCAGGCACAGGGCATGACCCTGATCGTCTCCAGCCACATCCTCAGCGAACTCGACGAGTACTGCACCCACATCCTGAGCCTGCGCGGCGGCCGCGTGGAAAGCTACGAGGCCCTGCACGGCGGCATCAAGGCACCTGCCGCCGGCGGCGATGTGCCGCTGGCGCTGTACGCGCTGGAGCTGGCACCGCCCCCGGGTGCCTCGGCCGGGTCGCTGGCACGGCAACTGCATCTAGTCCTTCCCGACACCCCTGTGCCGCCGCCCGATGACCAGGGCCTGGTGCATCTGCAGCTGTGGCTGCCCGCCCTGCCGCGCGAACGCGCCGACCTGCTGGCACGCCTGGTTGGCGCCGGCCTGCCCGTGGCCAGCCTGGCGCCTGTGCGCGAGCGCCTGCAGGACCGCTACGCACGCGGCCTGCAGGCCGCAGCCCCCCTCACCCCTGCGGAGCAGCCATGACGCACAACCCCGAATTCCAGCGCCAGCTCTGGCTCAACTGGCGGCCCGCCCAACTGGGCTGGAGCCTGCTGCTCACCGCCTTGCTGCTGGCCACGCCAATGGTCCTGGTCCAGCCCGAAGACCGCCTGCATGCCCTGCTGGTCGCCGCCCTGATCGGCATGTGGATCGCCGCGGCCGGCCTGGGCAGCGTACTGGCCGGGCGCGGCCTCAACGAAGAGGCGCACCAGCACACCTGGGACTGGCAGCGCCTGTCGGCCCTCACGCCCTGGCAGATGGCCTGGGGCAAGCTGCTGGGCGCCCCGCTGGCGGCCTGGCTGTACATGCTGTGGTGCGCGCTGGCCGTGCTGGTCACCTCGGCGGGCCAGCCGGGCGGGCTGGCCTGGGGCGTGCACGCCGTGCTGCAGGCCGTGCTGTGGGGCCTGGCCCTGCAGGCCTGGAGCATGCACTCCGTGCTCATGGGCTGGGGACCGAAGGAGCAGCCCGCGCGCCGCATCCGCTTCGTGCTGGTGCCGCTGCTGTTCGTGATGGTGCTGCCCGGACCCATCCTGGGCCGGTTGACCGAGCAGCTGGGCCGCGAAGAAGGCCGCCCTGTGCTGTGGTGGTCCGTGCCGCTGCACGGGCGCGGCGCCATCTACCTGTTCGGCGCCATCGCGCTGGGGCTGGGCCTGCTGGCCCTGTGGCGGCTGCTGTGCACGCGGCTGGATGTGCGCACCCTGCCCTGGGCCTGGCCGCTGGGCCTGTGCGTGGCGGGCCTGGCCTTCGGAGGCATGCACCTCGATGCAATGCAGTTGCAGGGCCCCGACCCGGCCTCCTTCTTCGCTTGGACCACCGGGCTGGCGCTGGCGGGCACGGCCTATGTCTGCCTGCACGGCATGGACGAGGGCCTGCGCAGCTGGCGCCAGGTGCAGTGGTGCGTGCTGCAGGGGCGCTGGCGTGGCGCGCTCGAAGCGCTGCCGCTGTGGCCCGTGAGCTGGCTGCTGGCCGTGCTGGCCTGCGCGCTGTGGCTGCTGTGGCCCGCGGGCGGCCAGCCCCTCGTGCCGGGCGCGGCCCAACTGGCGGCGCTGGCCACGGCGCAGTTGCTGCGCGATGCCGCGCTGGCCACGGGCTTTTCCCTGCTGGCCGGGCGCATCAAGTCGCCGCTGGCCGCGTTTGCCGTCACCTGGCTGCTGGTCAACATCGTGCTGCCGCTGCTGGCCTTTGGCCTGGCCGGGGCCGATGCCGCCGTGCTGGCCCAGCCGCTGGCAGCCGGCCTGACAAAGCCCGTCACCAGTGGAATGTGGCTGTCGCTGGCCGTGCAGGTGGGGCTGGCCCTGGCCTGGCTGGCCCATGTGTTTCGCCAGCGCGTGCTGGGTTTTGCGCGCGAGCAGCACACGGCTGTGCGGTGATTTGGCGCATGGATTACGCGAATTAGGACTAAAAAAGTAAAATCGCGGGTTCCACTAGGCCGGGCCGCAGGCGCCCTCACGACATGAACTCCATCCAGATCGGTGTGGTCATGGGCTCCAGCAGCGACTGGGAGACCATGCAGCACGCAGTTGCCATTCTTCAGCAATTTGGCATCGCCCATGAAGCCCAGGTCGTCTCGGCCCACCGCATGCCCGACGACATGTTCGCCTACGCCGAGGCTGCTGCCGGCCGTGGCCTGAAGGCCATCATCGCGGGTGCGGGGGGCGCTGCCCACCTGCCCGGCATGATTGCCGCCAAGACCGTGGTGCCCGTGCTCGGCGTGCCCGTGGCCAGCCGCCACCTGCAGGGAGTGGACTCGCTGCACTCCATCGTGCAGATGCCCAAGGGCGTGCCTGTGGCCACCTTCGCCATCGGTGCGGCCGGCGCGGCCAATGCGGCCCTCTTCGCCGTGGCCCTGCTGGCCAATGAGGACCCGGCCCTGCGTACCAGGCTCGAAGCCTTCCGCGCCGAGCAGACCGCCGCAGCGCGCGCGATGACGCTTCCCCCGGTGGCCGTATGAGCGCAGATGTGATCCTGCCGGGCGCCACGCTGGGCGTGCTGGGTGGCGGCCAGCTGGGCCGCATGTTCGTGCAATCGGCCCAGGCCATGGGCTATTTCACGGCCGTGCTCGACGCCGACCCGACCAGCCCTGCCGGCCTGGTCAGCCACCATCACATCCGTACCGGCTACGAAGACCCGCAGGGCCTGGCCGAACTGGCGCGCCTGTCGGCCGCCGTCACCACAGAATTCGAGAACGTGCCCGCCGCGGCGCTGAACCTGCTGGCCGCCCAGCGGCCGGTCTCGCCGGCCGGCTCGTCCGTAGCCATTGCCCAGGACCGCGCCCAGGAGAAGGCCCACTTCGTGCGCTGCGGCGTGCCCTGCGCGCCCTATGCGGTGATCGAGACGCCGGCCCAGCTGGCGGCCGTGCACGCCAGCCTGCTGCCCGGCATCCTCAAGACCGCCCGCATGGGCTACGACGGCAAGGGCCAGGTGCGCGTGAAGAACGCCGCCGAGCTGGCCACCGCCTGGGAGCAACTGGGCCGCGTGGCCTGCGTGCTGGAAAAAATGCTGCCGCTGGCCCATGAATGCTCGGTCATCGTGGCGCGCGGCCGTGACGGCTCCATGGTCAACCTGCCCGTGCAGCGCAACCTGCATCGCGAAGGCATCCTCTCCGTCACCGAAGTCTACGAAGGCAACCTGCCGCAGGCCCAGGTCGAGCAGGCGCTGGCCGCCGCGCGTTCCGTGGCCGACGGCCTGGACTACGTGGGCGTGCTCTGCGTCGAATTCTTCGTGCTGCAGGACGGCATGCTCGTGGTCAACGAGATCGCGCCGCGCCCGCACAACAGCGGCCACTACAGCCAGAACGCCTGCGATGTCTCGCAGTTCGAGCTGCAGGTGCGCTGCATGACCGGCCTGCCGCTGACGCAGCCGCGCCAGCACAGCCCGTCCATCATGCTGAACCTGCTGGGCGACCTGTGGTTCAAGGACGGCGAACAGGCCAAGGCGCCGGCCTGGGACCAGGTCCTGGCCCTGCCCGGCTGCCACCTGCACCTGTACGGCAAGCACGACGCCAAGCGCGGCCGCAAGATGGGCCACCTGAACGTCACCGGCCCCTCGCCCGAGGCCGTGCGCTCCACCGCCCTGCAGGCCGCTGCCATCCTGGGTATAGAGCCGTTCTGAAGGCCCGCGCGATGATTCTTGATGGAACGCTGGCGGCCTCTGTCCAGGCCGCCGCACAGGCGCTGCAGCGCGGCGAACTGCTGGGCCTGCCCACGGAAACCGTCTACGGCCTCGCGGCCGACGCCGACAACGACGCGGCCGTCGCGCAGATCTTCACCGCCAAGGGCAGGCCGCCCAACCATCCGCTCATCGTGCATGTGGCCGACAGCGGCGCCATCACGCGCTATGCGCGTGAAGTGCCGCTGTTCGCGCAGCAACTGATCGACGCCTTCTGGCCCGGCCCGCTGACCCTCATCCTGCCGCGCATGCCCCAGGCCGCCCGGGCCTCGACCGGCGGCCAGGACAGCGTGGGCCTGCGCTGCCCCTCCCACCCCGTCGCCCATGCCGTGCTGGCCGCCTGCCAGCGACTGCAGCCGCCCGTCTGGGGCGTTTCGGCGCCCAGCGCCAACAAGTTTGGCCGCGTCAGCCCCACCACGGCGGCCCATGTGGCCGGCGAGTTCGGCGACGCGCTGCTGGTGCTGGACGGCGGCGCCTGCGAAGTGGGGATTGAATCGACCATCGTGGACTGCACGCGCGGCGTGCCCGTGCTGCTGCGCCCCGGCGCCATCACGCGCGACGACATCGAGCGCGCCTGCGGCCAGCGCCCCCTGTCCAAGGAAGAGCTGCAGGAGAACACGCCACGCGCCTCCGGCACCCTGCTGGCCCACTACGCGCCCAACGCCCAGGTGCGCCTCATGGACGCAAAGCAGCTGCAGGCCGGGCTGGACGTGCTGGGCGCCGACGCCAGGAACCTGGCCGTCTACCACCGCACACCGCTGCGCACCGCATCGCGCGCCGTCACGCTGCGCGCCATGCCCGCCGACGCCGCCGCCACCGCGCGCGAGCTGTTCGGCGCCCTGCGCGACTTCGATGAAGTCGGCGCCAGGCTGATCTGGATCGAGACCCCGCCCGACACGCCGGACTGGGAAGGCGTGCGCGACCGGCTGCTGCGCGCGGCGGCTGCGGGATAGAAGAGGCCCCCCCGGGACTGCAGTGCCGCATCGGGCATCAACCCGCGCGCCTGTCCAACGGCGTGCGGCGCAGGAACAGGCGCCGTTCCAGGCCTTTGAATGGCAGGAGTTGGTAGAATCGCGCTACACAATCCCTTCGCGGTGTCATTCAGTTGGCTCAGGCTTAGGGCGAAAAGGCCACCGCAAGGTGGTCTTTTCATTGGTGGCTTGGACATTGACCAGAACAACCATCTACATCGACGGCTACAACCTCTACTACTCGCGGCTCAAGGGCACGCCGTACAAGTGGCTGGACATTGCTGCGCTGTTTCGTGATCGCATCCTGCTGCCGCAAGACCCTGGCGCAGAGGTTGTCGCCATCAAGTACTTCACGGCCCCCGTCAAAGCCTCGTACGCCCGGCATGGCGAGGCATCGGTCCAGGCACAGACCCAGTACCTTCGCGCCCTTCAGGCACGAGACCCTGGCCTGATCCAGATCGTCAACGGCTTCCACGTCTTCGAACCCACATCCCTGCCGAGCTATAAAGCGGGCGCCAACCCGAGCAAGAACAACGTGTCGCGCGTCTGGATGATCGAAGAAAAGCAGACCGACGTGAACCTTGCGCTGCACGCCTACCGTGATGCTGTACGTGGCGAATGCAACCAGTTGGTGATCTGCTCCAACGACAGTGACGTGGAACCCGCACTGCGCATGCTGCGCGAGGACGTGCCCGCCGCCAGGCTGGGGCTGGTCATGCCATTGCGCGACAGGACCGCAGCAGACGGCAAAGTGCCCAACAAGCGCTTGACGGCGTTGGCGCACTGGGTTCGCCATCACATCAGGGACGACGAGCTGGCGCAGTCGCAGTTGCCGCTGAACGTGCAGACGCGGAAAAAACCAGCCAGCAAGCCTGTGCACTGGTGAAACCCCACAAAGCGGCCCTGGGCGGAACGCTGCCGCCTAGGACCTCTTCACCGAAGGCTCGTACGCCAGCTCCATCCGGTAGGCCAGCGCCAGGAACAGCGACTGCGCCAGGGTCAGCGTGCTGGTCAGGGAGCGAAAGCCGAAGGTGGCTGCGTCCTGGGCCAGCAGGGTGACGGTGGCGCGGGATGCCAGGGGGCTGAGCTGGCTGTCGGTCAGCGCCAGCAGGCGCGCGCCGCGCGCCAGGGCCGCGTCCACCATTTCCAGAGTTTCGGGCGCATAGGGCTCGAAGGAGACGGCCAGCATCACGTCGCCGGGCGCCAGCGCGCGCAGCTCGCCCTTTTGCATGGCGCCCAGGCCGTGCAGCCAGTGCACGGGCTTTTCGGTGTGCTGCAGCGCATAGGCCAGGTAGGCGCCCACGGGGAAGGCACGGCGCGAGGCGGCCAGCCACAGCGAGGGGGCATCCAGCATGAGGTCCACCGCCGCCTCGAACTGCTCGGGCGGCAGGCCGCGCTGCAGGGCCTGCAGGCTTTCGATGCTGCCTTCGATGACCTCGTGCGCCAGGCGCGCACTGCTGCGTGGCTCGTTGCCCGAGGCGATCAGGCCCCGGATGCGGTCCTGGTAGTCATGCTGGGCCGAGAGCTGGCGCGCCGCATCGGCGCGGAACAGCGCCTGCAGTTCCGAGTACCCCGAGAACCCGAAATGCTTGGCAAAGCGCACCACGGCCGAAGGCTGCACGCCACATTGCTCGGCCGTGGCCTGGATGCCGTCGAAGGCCAGGCGATCGCCCTGCATTTCCACATGGCGGCCGATGGCCTTGAGCTGGCGGCTCAGGGCCTCGAAGCCTTCGCGCAGCACGGTGAGGAAGGCGGCGCGGTCGGCGTAGGGGCCGGCCAGCGAGGGGGCGCCTGCATCTCCAAGGGTTTTTCTATTTTTCATATATATGGAAAACTTTTTCTATTTCGATCTATGATCGCATGCACGCAACGATTATGGACAGGCCCGCACGCGGGTGTCCGCAACGCACAGGCCTATGACGATGAGCATGCTGAACTTTCCCTCCGACCGGCCGCTGGACGTGGCCTGCCTGGGCCGACTGGCCGTGGACCTTTACGCGCAGCAGATCGGCTGCAGCCTGGAGGAGGCCAGCAGCTTTGCCAAGTACCTGGGCGGCTCCTCCGGCAACATGGCTTTCGGCACGGCGCGCCTGGGGCTGCGCTCGGCCATGATTTCGCGCGTGGGCGATGAACAAAATGGCCGCTTCCTGGTCGAGACGCTGCGCCGCGAGGGCTGCGACACCAGCCAGGTGCAGGTCGATGCCCAGCGCCTGACCGGCATGGTGCTGCTGGGCATCAAGGACCAGGAGACCTTCCCCCTGCTCTTCGCCCGCGAGAACTGCGCCGACATGGCCCTGGACGCCGAGGCCATCAGCGAGGCGTTCCTGGCCCGCTGCCGCTGCCTGGCCATCACGGGCACCCACCTGAGCGCACCCGGCGTGCTGGCCGCCAGCCGCAAGGCACTGGAGATGGCAGGCCGCCACGGCCTGGTGCGCGTGCTGGACATCGACTACCGGCCCGTGCTGTGGGGCCTGGCCGGACGGGGCGACGGCGAGACGCGCTATGTGGCCAGCGCCGAGGTCAGCCGCAGGCTGCAGGCCGAGCTGGGCCAGTTCGAACTCATCATCGGCACCGAAGAGGAATGGCTGATCGCCGGCGGCGTGGAGGGCGACCTGATCGCCAGCCTGCGCCGCGTGCGCGAATGCAGCCGCGCCGTTTTCGTGGTCAAGCGCGGGCCGCTGGGCTGCTCGCTGATCGAGGGCGAGGTGCCCGATGCGATCGCCGATGCGCCCACGGTGCTGGGCGAGCGCGTGGAAGTGCTCAATGTGCTGGGCGCGGGCGATGCCTTTGCCTCGGGCCTGCTGTCCGGGCTGCTGCGCGGCAAGAGCCTGGAGGAATCTGCGGCGATTGCCAACGCCTGTGGCGCCATCGTGGTCTCGCGCCATGGCTGCGCGCCGGCCATGCCCACGCAGGCCGAGCTGGCGCACTGGTTCTCGGGCCACCGCCATCCGCGTCCCGACCAGGACCCCGAGCTGTCCCACCTGCACCGCGTCAGCCGGGCGCGGCCGCAGTGGCCCGCGCTGTGCGTGCTGGCCTATGACCACCGCAGCCAGTTCGACGATCTGGCGCGCGAGGCCGGCGCAGCGCCCGCGCGGCTGCGCCCGCTCAAGCGGCTGATCAACGAGGTGGTCGCCCAGGTCGAGCGCGACCCGGGCAATGCGGGCCGCATGGGCGTGCTGATCGACGGCCGCCATCACCTGGGCGAGGCCGCGCTGCACGACGCCACGGGACGCGGCTGGTGGATAGGCCGGCCCATCGAGCTGCCGGGCTCGCGCCCGCTGCGCTTTGACGGCACGGACTCGCTGGCTTCCGAGCTGCTGCACTGGCCGCAAAGCCATACCGTCAAATGCCTGGTCTTCTACCACCCCGACGACACGCCCGCACTGCGCGCCGAGCAGGATGCCTGGCTGCAGCAGGTCTGGACCGCCACGCGCGCCAGCGGCCATGAGCTGCTGCTGGAAGTGATCCCGCCAAAGGACACGCTGGCGCCCGACGACCGGGGCGAGGCCGTGCTGCGCGCCATACGCCATTTCTACGACCTGGGCCTCAAGCCCGAATGGTGGAAGGTCGGCACCATGGCGCGCGAGAACTGGGAGGCGCTGGACACCCTGGTGAACGAACGCGACCCCTGGTGCCGGGGCGCCGTGATCCTGGGGCTGTCCCAGCCCGTGGAGCAACTGGTGCAGGGCTTTGCCCAGGCGCGGGCGCCCGTGGTCAAGGGTTTCATGATCGGCCGCAGCGTCTGGGCCGGACCCGCGCTGCAGTGGCTGCGCAACGAGCTGGACGACGCCGCGCTGCGCGATGCCGTCGCCGCCAACTTCCGCGCGCTGATCGCGGGCTGGGATGCCAGCCGCGTGGAAACGCCCCAGGACATCACCGAAGGAGCCGCGGCATGAGCCTTCTCGTCAAGGCCGCGCCCGGCCGCGTCGTCACCGACATCACGCCGGCCAGTGCGGGCTGGAAGCATATCCACTTCAAGGCCCTGAGGCTGCAGGCGGGCGAGCAGGAGGAGCTGTCCACCGGCCCGCTCGAATACTGCATCACCGTGCTCACCGGCCAGGTGGATGTGCAGGTCGGCAGCCAGGCGTTCAGCGCCCTGGGCAGCCGCGCCAGCGTGTTCGAGGAGAGTGCGCCCACGGCCGTCTACGTGCCGCCCGGCCAAAGCCTGCGCATCACGGCGCGCGGCCCGGCCGACGTTGCCTTGAGCGCCGCACCCGCCACGGGCCGCCATGCCACGCGCGTGATCGCGCCCGAAAGCATGCGCCGCAGCGTGCGCGGCCAGGGCAGCAACACGCGCCATGTCTGCGACATCCTGCCCGAGACCGAGGCGGCCGAGTCCCTGCTGGTGGTCGAGGTCATCACGCCCGCGGGCAACTCGTCCAGCTATCCGCCGCACAAGCACGACAGCGCCGACCCCGCCGCGCCGGACGCCGAGACCGTGCTGGAGGAGACCTACTTCCACCTGCTCAACCCCAGCCAGGGCTTTGCCTTCCAGCGCGTCTACACCGATGACCGCAGCATCGACGAAGCCATGGCGGTGGAGCACCGCGACACCGTGATGGTGCCGCGCGGCTACCACCCCTGCGTGGCCCCGCACGGCTACGACCTCTACTACCTCAACACCATGGCCGGGCCCGAGCGGCGCTGGGCCTTCCGCAACGACCCCGCGCACGAATGGATGCTGCGGCCGCGCTGACGCACGGCGCAACAGACACCCATAAAAACCACCGGAGACAAAAATGCTGTTCAACCCAATGGCCCTGCACCGCCAGGCCTGGCTTTCCTGCGCCCTGCTGACGCTGGGCATGGGCACCGCCCAGGCGCAATCCGCCCCAGCCCCGTCCTCCCAGAGTGCGCCAGCCTGGCCCACCCAGCCCGTCAAATGGGTGGTGCCCTACGCACCGGGCGGCACCACCGACGTGATCGCGCGCCAGCTGGCCGTGCAGATGAGCAAGGACCTGGGCCAGCCCGTGGTGGTGGACAACCGTCCCGGCGCGGCCAGCATCATCGGCGCCACGCTGATCGCACGCGCCCCGGCCGATGGCTACACGCTGGGCACGGCCGACTCGGGCACGCTGGCCTTCAACCCCGCCATGTATGCGCGCCTGAGCTATGACGCGGGCAAGGACTTCAGCTACATCGGCGGCCTGGGCCGCATGCCGCTGGTGCTGGCCGTGCATCCGTCCTTCCCGGCAAAGAACGTGCAGGAATTCCTGGCGATGGCGCGCAAGGAGCCGGGCGGCATCTCCTCGGCCTCGTCGGGCCCGGGCTCGCCGCTGCACGTGGCGCTGGAGCTGTTCAAGCAGCGCACGGGCACCCAGATCCTGCACGTGGCCTACAAGGGCTCGGCCCCGGCGCTGCAGGACCTCATGGCCGGCCAGATCCAGTCCATGTTCGTGGACCTGCCGCCCAGCATCTCGGCCATCCGCGCGGGCAAGCTGCGCGTGCTGGCCGTGGCCACGCCCCAGCGCCTGCCCATCCTGCCCGACGTGCCCACCATGGCCGAGGCCGGCGTGCCCGGTTTCGAAGCCTATGCCTGGCAGGGCTTCGTCGGCCCCGCCCACCTGAGCCCTGCGCTCACCGAGCGCCTGAACAAAAGCCTGGCCACCGCCCTGCGCCACCCCGAAACGCGCGCCAAGCTCGAAGAGATCGGCATACAGCCCATGGAGATGACGCCGCAGCAGTTCGCAGGCTTCGTGCGCTCGGAACAGGCGCTGTGGAGCGGCGTGATCAAGGCCGCCAACATCAAAATGGATTGAGAAGAAGCACGTCCTGAGCGGCCGCGCGTACCGGGGGAGCGAGGCGGCCGGCACCGCGCAACCGGCCAGGAGCCTGGACGGCAGAGGCCGCCCAGGCTCCTGTTCGTTGGTGAACCGTCAGGGGCTGGAAATCAGACCTTCGGCGGCCGATGCAACAGGCACAGCTTGTTGCCATCCAGATCCCGCACATAGGCCAGGTACAGCCGGCCACCGGGCGAAGCCTCGCGCCAGCCGGGCGGATCCTCGCAGGTCACGCCCCCGGCTGCCACGGCAGCGGCATGGGCCGCGTCGGCCTGCTCGGGCGACTGCGTCGCAAAGCCGATGGTCGCGCCATTGCCGTGGCAGGCAGCCTCGCCGTTGATCGGTGTGGAAATGGCAAACGTGCCGCCCGCGCTGCGGTAGAAATAGCGGTTCTTGTTGGCCATGCCCGGCGCAATGCCGAGCGCGCCCAGGAATGCGTCGTAGAACTGCTTGGATTTTTCGAGGTCGTTGACCCCGACCATGACGTGGCTGAACATGCCTGTGTCTCCTTGGTTGATGCGAGCCGGGATGTTAGCTGCGGCACGCCGTCCTGCTGTCACCCATGCGCGCCAGCGACCATACTGTCGCCCCCGCCACAGCCGGCGGACATTGCACCGATACCGCGATACCGAAACCATGCGCCTTCTTCACACTTCCGACTGGCACCTGGGCCAGCACTTCATGGGCAAGAGCCGCCAGGCCGAGCACGCTGCGCTCATCGACTGGCTGCTGGAGCAGGTCGATGCCCAGGCGGTCGATGCCGTGCTCATCGCGGGCGATATCTTCGACACCGGCGCGCCGCCCAGCTATGCGCGCGAGCTGTACAGCCAGCTGGTGGTGCGCCTGCATGCGGCGGGCGTGGCCCTGTTGCTGCTGGGCGGCAACCACGACTCCGTGGCCACGCTGGCAGAGAACCGCGAGCTGCTGGCCTGCCTGGACACCACCGTGGTTGCCGCCGTGGGCGAGACGGCCAGCCACGTGGTCGAGCTGCCGCTGCGGCGCCGGCCGGGGCAGCCGGCCGCGCCCGGCTGCATCGTCTGCGCCCTGCCCTTCATGCGCCCGCGCGACCTGGTGCTGAGCCAGCCCGGCCAAAGCGCCGAGCAAAAGCAGCAGGCGCTGCAGGCCGCCATCGAGTCGTGCTACCGCAGCGTGCACGACGCCGCCATGGCACGCCGTGACGCGCTGGCCGCCGCATCCGGCCAGCGCCTGCCCATCATCGCCACGGGCCATCTCACCACCGTGGGCGCCAGCAGCAGCGAGTCCGTGCGCGAAATCTACGTGGGATCGCTGGATGCCTTCCCCACCTCGGCCTTTCCGCCCGCCGACTACGTGGCCCTGGGCCACATCCACCAGCCGCAGAAAGTGGGCGGCCTGGAGCACATCCGCTACAGCGGCTCGCCCATTGCGCTGAGCTTTGACGAGGCCCGCCAGTCCAAGCAGATGCTGCTGGTGGACCTGGGCCCCGAAGGGCTGCAGGCTGTCACGCCGCTACCCGTGCCCTGCTTTCAGCCCATGGCCTCGGTGGCAGGCAGCCTGACCGCCTTGCCGGATCTGATGCGCGCCACCGCCCAGGCCGGCAGCCCTGCACGGCCCGTGTGGTTGGAGGTGGTGGTGGAGCAGGACGACTACCTGCCCCAGCTCACTGACCGCGTGCAGGCCCTGGCCGATGAGCTACCGGTGGAACTGCTGCGCGTGCGGCGCCAGCGCGGCCGGGCGGTGGCCGGCATGGCCGCCGCCGCCGGCGAGTCGCTGCACGAGATCAGCCCCGCCGACGTCTTCGAGCGCCGCCTGGCGCTGGAAACACTGGAGCCCGGCCTGGCCCAGGCCCTCACCCGGCGCTACCAGGAAGTGGTGGCCGGGCTTGATGCGCCCCAGCCAGGCGCCGGCGAACACGGCGAGGAGGCCCGCGCATGAAGATCCTTACGCTGCGGCTCAAGAACCTCAACTCGCTCAAGGGCGAATGGCGCATCGACTTCACGCAGGCACCGTTCGCGGGCAACGGCCTGTTCGCCATCACCGGGGCCACGGGCGCGGGCAAGTCCACCCTGCTCGATGCCATCTGCCTGGCGCTGTACCACCAGACACCCAGGCTGAACAACATCTCGGCATCGGCCAACGACCTCATGACGCGCCACACGGCCGACTGCCTGGCCGAGGTCGAATTCGAGGTCAAGGGGCAGGTCTACCGCGCCTTCTGGAGCCAGCGCCGCGCACGCGACAGGCTCGATGGCGCGCTGCAGGCGCCCAAGGTGGAACTGGCCCGTGGCGACGGCAGCATCCTCAGCAGCCAGACGCGCGACAAGCTGGAGCAGACCGCCGCCATCACCGGCCTGGACTTCGAGCGCTTCACCAAGTCCATGCTGCTGGCCCAGGGCGGCTTTGCCGCTTTTCTGCAAGCCAATGCCAATGAGCGCGCCGGCCTGCTGGAAGAGCTGACAGGCACCGAGATCTACGGCCTCATCTCGCAGAAAGTCTTCGAACGCGCCCGCGACGCCCGCCAGCGCCTGGACCAGCTCAAGGCCCAGGCCGATGGCGTGGAGTTGCTGACGCCCGAGGCGCGCGATGCCCTGCAGGCCCAGGCCGACAGCCTGGTGACGGAGCAGGCCACGCTGCAGGCCGACTACCTGCGCACCCAGGCCCAGCACCAATGGCAGCAGCAACTGGCCCAGGCCACCCAGACACTGCAGGCCGCCCGCACCGGCTGCGCAGACGCCGCCCAGGCACTGGAGCAGGCCGGGCCCGAACTGGAAAGACTGGCCCATGACGAGCCTGCGCAGGCGCTGCAGCCGCTGCACCAGGCCTGGCAACGCAGCACCGCCGCCTGCGATGACAGCCGCCAGCAACTGCAGCAACTGCGCGAGCACGAACAGCAAACCCAGGCCCGGCTGCTGCTGCAGCACCGCCATGCCCAGGCCCTGTCCGCCCGCCTGGCCCAGGCTGCGCAAGACACCCTGGCCCGCCAGCAGGCCGAGCACCAAACGCTGGAACAGTTCTGCACCCACCATGCCGCCCATGCCCTGCTGGGCGAGCGCCTGGGCAGCTGGCGCCAGCAGTTCAAGCTGCGCGCCAGCCAGCAACAGCAAGCGGCCAACCAGCAGCAGGCCCTGCGCAAGCTGGATGCCGAACAGGCCCGCATGGCGCAAAGCGCCGAAGCCGGCGCGGCCCAGGTCCAGGCCGCCACCGACGCCCAGGCCCGCACCAGCGCCACACTCCAGCACGCACAGGACGAACAGGCGCAGCGCCTTCAAGGCAGCGGCGGCATGACCGAGCTGCGCGCGCGCGAGCAGGCGGAGCAGGACCGCCTGCACCTGTGGCGCCAGGCAGAAACCCAGGCCGCGCAGCGCCGCGAACTTGCGCGCCAGCAAGCTGCGCTGGAGCAGGAATTGCGCGATGGAGAGGCACAGGCGCGGGCGCAGGACACATCGCTGCAAGCCCTGCGGCAGCAGTACAAGAGCGTCAAGGAACAGGTCGCGGACAAGCAGACCCTGCTCCTGCAGGAGCAGCGCATCCAAAGCCTGTCCGAGCACCGCCACGCCCTGCAGCCCGGCCAGCCCTGCCCGCTGTGCGGCGCGCACGAGCACCCGGCCGTGGCCGCCTATGAAGCGCTGGACGCCTCGGCCACCGAAGCCGCGCTGCGCCGCAAGCAGGATGAACTCGACGCCCTGCAAACCCAGGGCGAAACCGCCCGCGCCACGCTGGCCGCCACCACGGCCGCGCAGGCTGCGCGCCAGCGCCAGGCCGACGAACTGGAACAGGACATCGCACGCTGGCACGGCACATGGAACGACACATGGCAGGGCCTCACGCAACCCCTGCAACTCGCGCCAGACAGTTGGCAACAGGCCGACACCCTCGCCGCATCGGCCCAGGCCTGCGCCCGCCAGCTGGACACGCTCAAGCACGCCGTGCAGGCCGCCGAGCAAGGCGAGCAGGCCGTGCAACAGGCCAAGGACGCTGCCCAGCACAGCCGCCAGTCACTGCAGACCGCGCAAGGCCAGCTTGCGCTGCAGCAGCAGGCCCTGGCCGACCACAGCGCACGCCGCGACGAACTGCAGCAATCCATCGCCGGCCTGCAGGCCGAAGCCCAGGCGCTGAACGCGCAGTTGCAGGCTTCACTCGGCGAGGCCGGCCACACCCTGCCCGACGACGCCCAGCCCTGGCTTGAAGCGCGCGAAGCCGAATGGCAGCACTGGCAACAGGCCCGGCACGACCTGCAGCAACTGGCCCAATCCATGGCCTTGCAGCGCAAGGAATGCGAGGCTGCCGAGGCCGATGCGCAGCGCTGGAAAAAACAGTCGGAAACAAAGTGGGAGGCACAGTGGGAGGAGCAGAGAACGGCGAAGCCCCATCCCGCCGATACGGCTGTGGCAGAGCCGCCTTCACCCCCCTTGCCGCCCGTGGAACAGCTGCCGCAGGCCCTGGCCGAATGCGCCAGCGACATCGCCGCTCTCACGCGGCAGCAGGATGCCCTGCAAGGCCAGCAGCAACAGGCCCAGGCCACGCTGGCCCGCCAGCGCGAGGAAGCGGCCCAGGCCGAATCCGCATGGCAGGCCGCCCTGGGCACCAGCCCCTTTGCTGACGAGCCCACCTACCTGCAGGCCCTGCTGCCCGCACCCGAACGCCAGCGCCTGGCCACGCTGCGCCAGCAACTGCAGGCGGCACAACAGCGCGCGGCCACCCTGCTGGAAGCCGCGCAGCGCGAGCACGCGCAACTGCAGGCCCAGGCCCTGACCGACCTGACACCCGAAGCCATCCAGGCGCTGCTGCAAACACTGCAGGAGCGCCATACGGCACTCAGCGAACAACTGGGCGGCGCCCGCGCCCAGCTGGCCGATGACCAGCGCCGCCGCCAGGGCCAGCAGGCCCTGTTCGAGCACATCGCCGCACAGGCCAGCGACAGCGACCTGTGGCAGCACCTGGACGGCCTCATCGGCTCGGCCAAGGGCGACAAATACCGGCGCTTCGCCCAGGGCCTCACCCTGGACCACCTGCTGCACCTGGCCAACCTCCACCTGGCACGCCTGCACGGCCGCTACCTGCTGCGCCGCAAGCCCGAAGGCGAGCTGGAACTGGACATCGTCGACAGCTGGCAGGGCGACACCCCGCGCGACACGCGCACGCTATCGGGCGGCGAGGCCTTCCTCGTCAGCCTGGCCCTGGCACTGGCGCTGTCCGACCTGGTCAGCCACAAGACCTCCATCGACTCCCTATTCCTCGACGAAGGCTTCGGCACGCTCGATGCCGACACGCTGGAGATCGCCCTCGACGCACTCGACCGGCTCAACGACAGCGGCAAGATGATCGGCATCATCAGCCACGTGGAGGCGCTCAAGGAGCGCATCGCCGTGCAGGTGCGTGTGGAGAAAGGCGGTGGCGTGGGGCATTCGAGGCTGGTGGTTTCTTCGTGATCCGAAGCGTTTCAAAATCTCTTAGGCTGTTGTTTTTAAAAGCATTTCGGTATAAAAGAGAAATTCTCGGAAAAATACCGAAATGCAAGACCTCCAGCCATCAGCGGCCCGCCAGTACATAGACGCCGTATCCACCTTCGAAGCCCTGGAAGAAGCCCGGGATGAAGGGGCTCAAGTACGCGGTGGCATGTATTGGCATGCGGGTCCGGCGTCGTCTCCTCAATCCAGCTACCTGATCCGCACCACGCCTGCGGGCGCCGAAACCAGCCTCGGTCTTCGCACGCCGGAAACCGAAGCCATCTATGAACGCTTCATGCAGCGCAAGCAGGAAAGCGCCGAGCGTTTGGCCGGGCTCAAGGCCGCATTGGCCCAGCACCAGCGACTGAATCGCGCGCTGCGCGTAGGCAGGGTGGACCCGCTGGTGGTGGAGCTGCTCAACCGTCTGTCGATCACCGGGCTGAGTCCGCACTTTCGCGTGGTAGGAACGCATGCGCTTTACGCCTACGAGGCGGCAGCCGGCTTGCGGCTACAGGCAGATGCCCTGGCCACGCGCGACATGGACCTGTTGTGGGATACCCGCAAGCGGCTGCAATTTGCCACGCAACTCGCCCGCGTAGACAGCTCCATGCTCGGCGTACTGAAGAAGGTGGACAGCACGTTCCGCCTGCGCAAAAGCCAGCTCTACACGGCCGTCAACAAAGACGGTTTTGAAGTGGACATCATCCGTCGCGAACGTGTGGCAGACGATCCCCACCCCATCAAACTCAGCGACGCCGAGGAAGACTTCTGGGTGGCCCAGGCCAGGCGTGCCAACGTGCTGCTGGATGCGCCACCGTTTTCAGCCGTCATCGTCGCCAGCAATGGAGCCATGGCGCGCATGCATACCGTCCACCCGGCAACCTTCGTCGCGTTCAAGCGATGGATGGCCGGCCTGCGCGAGCGAGAGGCCATCAAGCGCAGGCGAGATGTACTGCAAGCGGACGTGGTGCAAGCGCTGGTGGACGGGTACTTGCCTCCATGAGTTCTTTCGGATACGTCTGAGACCTGTGCAATCTGTGAGCAGGCAGGTCTGGGCTCAACGCGCATACGGGAAGTCATTGCGCGCCACTGCTCTGCTCGCAGGCTGCAGCTCAATACGGAACTGTCACCAAACTGCCTCCCAACGCCTGCACCATCCTGCGGGCACGGCCTGCGTGGCCGCCGTTCACTCCTTTTCAAGGACCGTTCCATGCAAGTGCGCTTTCCCAATCCCTTCGGCCTGGCCCTGCCCGACGCCCAGGCGGTGCGCGAATACCAGGCCGCGCAAGGCTTCTCCGACGCCTACGCGCAGTTCCTGATCACGCAGAACGGCCTGGACTTCGACCGGCTCGAAGCGGCGCCCGACCGCGAGGACTACCTGCAGGCCGACGACGAGACCGGCGACAACCACGCCTGGCTGCGCACCCTGCACCACTTCCGCGCAGGCTCGGAGCACTACGACGTGGAGGACCACCAGCGCGAGAACCTGTTTGCCGCGCACTTCATGGTCATTGGCCATGACCCCGGCGGCAACCCCTTCGTGGAAGTGCTGCACGGCGCCTTCAAGGGCCGCATCGGCAGCCTGGACCATGAGCTGTTTGCAGGCTGCGAGGACCTGGAGCAGTTCCTCGAAGAAATGGAACTGAGCGGCTTTGCCGCCGCCAGCGTGGACGACCAGACCGACATGCTTTGCGACGAAGACCAGGGCCTGATCTGGTTCCACGCCAGCAGCATGGACAGCTTCGTGCAGCAATGCGTGTTCTGCGACGAGGACGGCTCGGGCTTCGTGGTGGACGAGCCGGGGTTGGAAGAGGATTGAGCCACGGGGCGGGGAGGCCGGTGCTCGTGCGCAAGGGAAACCACTGCGCATTGGCATGACCGGTGGCTTGGCGTTCGCTTGCGGTTGCTCGCAACCGGCCAATCAGGCATGCCAGAATGCCCGGCGCCTTTGCGGCCATCGTCTTTGCATCGGGATCAGGCAGCCCGGCCTCTTCGGATTCAGGACCTCCACATGCGAGCAATAAAGCTGACAACCCTGGCACTGGCAGCCTGCATTCCTCTGTGGAGCCTCGCCACGGAAATCATTTCTCAACCCGATGAACGCGCCTTGCGCGAGGAGTGCAGTGCCCACTCCCAGGCCGGAATGCGAGACTGCCTGGCGCGCAGGCTCGCAGACAGCCACAAGGCCTTGAAGCAGGCCGAGGAACAGGCAGCCAGCGCACTGGGGCAATGGGATGAGGATGCCAAATATGCCGCACAGGCCAAGGCCAGGCTGTCCGCCTCCGGCAAGGAATTCACGCAGTACCGCGATGCCCAATGCAGCTGGCTTGCTTCTCTGGCTGGCGGCGCAGCCGGCAACGCGACGGAGATCAGGCGCCTGTCCTGTGCTGCAGCACTGAATTTCGGGCGGGCCGCGCAGCTGCGCGATGCCACATCCGAGCTGCCGTTGAAATAGCACGGAGCGCCCGCTGCGGGCGCGCCTGAGGTGCGTGTCAGCGGAACTTCACCGGCTGCACCCCCCGGTGCTTGGGCCTGACCACCACGGTGCCCGCAATCTTGTCGTGCCAGCCTTGTTTGCGCGGGTCAAAGGCCACCCAGATCAGCCCCAGGCACAGCGGGATGATGGACACGAAATAGGCCAGGTAGCGAATGATGGCCTGCCGTGTGCTCATGTCCGCGCCGGTCTGCGCGTCCACGATCCTGGCGGCGATGAGCATCTTGCCCGGCGTGGCCTGTTTCTTGATCCAGAAGATGACGACGGCAATGGCAGGCAGCACCCAGGAGATGACGAAATCGGCCGGGCCGTACAGCAGTTTTTCGGACTCCAGGTATTCCCAGCCATAAATGGAGATCAGGGCCGGAAGCATGAGCACGAGCAGGATCACGGTGTCGATCAGCGCGGCGCCGGTGCGGGCCCAGAAGCCTACGTATTCGAGATCGTCATCCTGCATGGTGCGCCCTGGTTGGCATATGAGGCTGCCAGTGTGCCACCTCGGTGCCCCGTCAGAAATGCCGCGCAAGGCCAGGGCCTGCGCGGCAGGGTTGCGGCGGCCTGTCGGTCGAACTATCGATCGAATACCGCCTGCAGGTCCTTCTGCCCCGTCACGCCGGACTGCAGCGCCAGCATCAGCAGGATCCGCGCCTTGGGCGCGCGCAGATCGTCGGCCATGACGGCGCCGGCCTCGAACGAGGTCTTGCCGCCGCCCTCGAAGCCGTAGCTGGGCATGACGCGCCCGTTGTGCACGCGCGTGCTGATGACCACGGGCACGTTCTTGCCGATGGCGTACTTGGCGGCATCGAGCATGGCGACATTCATGTTGCCCATGCCCAAGGCGTCGATGACGATGCCCTTGACGCCACGGTCCACCGCCTGGCGCACGGCCTGGCCGTTGGCGCCGCCGTACATGGGGAAGATCTCCACCTCGGGCATGGTCTGCGCCTGGATGGGCAGGTGCTGGCGGCGCGCGGGGGCGGAGGCGAAGTTCACGCGGTCCGGGTAGACCTCGCCCAGAAAGCCGAATTCACCCGAGCGGAAGGTCTCCACGTTGGCCGTGTGTGTCTTGGTGACGTAGCGCGCGGCGTTGATCTGGTTGTTCATGGCCAGCATGGCGCCCTTGTCGCGCGCCTTGGGGTCCACGGCGATGCGCACGGCGTTGAGCAGGTTGCGCGGCCCGTCGAAGTCGGACACCGAGGCATTGCGCTGCGCGCCTATGAGCACGACGGGCTTGGACGACTGCACGGTCAGGTCCAGCCAGAAGGCGGTTTCCTCCAGCGTGTCCGTGCCGTGCGAGACGATGGCGCCGGCCACCTCAGGGCGGGCCAGCGCGGCCTGTACGGCCTGGGTGAGCTGCACCCAGCGGGCCGGGTCCATGTAGTCGGAGGGCACGTTGGACAGGTTGTTGACCTGGATGCGCGCGTACTTGCCCACGTCGGGCACGGTGGCCAGCAGGTCGTCGCCCGAGATCGCGGGCACGGGCGCGTTCTTGACCGGGTCGATCTTCATGGCGATGGTGCCGCCCGTGGCGATGAACTGGACCACGGGCTTGTCCTGGGCGGCGGCGCTGGTAGCAATCATGGGCAAGGTGCAGGCAGTGAGCAGGGCGAGGGCGGTGCGGCGGAAGGCTTTCACGGGTGTTGTCTCCTTGTTGTGATGTCAAGGAGCATGCTAACCATGGCGTGCGGCCGGCCCGCGCTGCCGGCCCTGCGTGAAACCCTGATGGACAGGCGCAATTAGCGCGCATCAACGCGTCAAGGCGCCAGCGCGGCCTCGATGTCCGTGGACAGCTTGGCCGGCGCATCCTGCGGCGCATAGCGGCGGATGACCTGGCCGTCGCGGCCAACGAGGAATTTGGTGAAGTTCCACTTGATGGCCTTGGTGCCCAGCACGCCCGGCGCCTCGGCCGTGAGCCAGCGGTACAGCGGGTGGGCGTTGGCGCCGTTGACGTCGATCTTGCCCATGAGCGGAAAGCGCACGCCAAAGTTCAGGTCGCAGAAGCTGGCGATTTCCGATTCGCTGCCCTTTTCCTGGGAACCGAACTGGTTGCACGGAAAGCCCAGCACCACCAGGCCGCGCTCGCCGTACTGCTCATGCAACGCCTGCAGGCCGGCGTACTGCGGCGTGAAGCCGCAGGCGCTGGCGGTGTTGACGATGAGCAGCACCTTGCCGCGGTAGTCCGACAGGGGGACGGCCTGGCCCGTGATGGAGGTGGCCTCGAAGTCGTAGGCCGAGCGGGGCGCGGCGGCGGTGTCATTCATGCGGGTGCTCCTGGAGTGGAACGCCCATGGTAGCGCCGGGATACCCAGGGACACCCAGGGGCGCGCTGGCCGGGCATGGGGATGCGGACTTGTCTCACAGACAGCAGGCGGCCAAAAACTTACCTTGGAAGGCAACAGGCGGGCACATCGGCCCGCCTGGTCCCGTTTCGCTGGCAGGTGTTTACAAGCCGCATAGGCGCATGCCTGCCGTAGTTTCCGTCCCACGATGAAGAGACCACGTATGAACCCCAACAGCACCCCCACGAAGCAAGCCAAATCCAACGCCGGCAACGGCCACCTGGCGCTGGACCCCAAGGCCCTGGAGGCCGCCAAGCACAGCCTGGACGATGGCGCCGTGACCCCGCACTTCGGGCCCTGGCGCGAGGACATCATCAAGCTGCTCAATGACTCGCTGGCCACCGAGCTGGTGTGCGTGATGCGCTACAAGCGCCACCACTTCACGGCCGTGGGCCTGGCTTCGCCCGCCATTGCCGACGAGTTCCTGGTCCATGCCAACGAGGAAATGGCCCATGCCGACAAGCTGGCCCAGCGCATCGTGCAGCTGGGCGGCGAGCCCGACTTCAATCCCCAGACGCTGACCCAGCGCAGCCATGCCGACTACAACGGCGAGACGGACCTGAAGGCCATGATCCGCACCAACCTGATCGCCGAGCGCGTGGCCATCGAGGCCTACAGCCAGATGATCGACCTGATCGGCGACAAGGACCCGACCACGCGCCGGCTGATCGAATCCATCCTGGAGCAGGAGCAGGAGCATGCGGACGAGCTGTCCGACTGGCTGGAGAAATAAGCAGTTCCCGCCAGTACCCGCCAGCCCGACAATACCGGGGCTTGGCCCATAGGCAAGGCACCCCGCGCGAGCGGGGTGCCGTTTTTTTGGGCATTCTCTCGGCTTCGCGGAATGGTCCCGCCCTATCGGCCCTGATGTCCTGTCATCAGGGCCGTCTTGCAATATGCGCTTTTCTTTCAATGACTTGAAGCTGCCCGACGCTGTGCTCACAGCCTGGCAAAGGCTGCTGGCCAGCCGCATCGGCCAGCGCGTGGCGGCCCTGCCCTGGTGGCACCGCTGGCCCACGCGGCGCGAATGGCTGCTGTTCGCCGCCGCGCTGCCGCTGCTGTTCGCGCTGTATGTGCTGGCCCTGATCCCGTTCACGCCCGGCATCCGCGACATACGCAAGGCCAAGCTGGAGCAGCCCGCCCAGATCATGAGCGCGGATGGCAAGCAGCTCGCGCAGTTCAAGCGCAGCAACCGGCAGTGGGTGAAGCTCGACGAGATGTCGCCCTCGGTGATCAAGGCGCTGATCGCCACGGAGGACCACCGCTTCTACGAGCACCACGGCATGGACTGGCGGCGCACGCTGGGCTCGGTGGTGCACACGCTGCGTGGCGATCCGCAGGGCGGCTCCACCCTCACCCAGCAGCTCGCACGCAACCTGTACCCGACCGAGATCGGCCGCGCGCCCACGCTCAACCGCAAGCTCAAGGAGGCGATCACGGCCTTCAAGATCGAGGCGCTCTACACCAAGGATGAGATCCTCGAAACCTATCTGAACACCGTGCCCTTCCTCTACAACGCCTTCGGCATAGAGATGGCGGCGCGCACCTATTTCGACAAACCGGCCGCGCGGCTGACGGTGCTGGAAAGCGCCACGCTGGTGGGCATGCTCAAGGGCACGAGCTACTACAACCCCGTGCTCAACCCCGACCGCGCGCTGTACCGCCGCAACACGGTGCTGTCGCAAATGGTCAAGCGCGGCGTGCTGCAGGAGGCCGAGTTCGCCCAGCTCAAGAAGCGCCCCATGCGCATCAACTTCGAGCGCCAGGAAGAGCCCCTGGGCATGGCCCCCCACTTCGCGCAGCAGCTGCGCAAATGGCTGATCGACTGGGCCGACCGCAACGACTACAACATCTACACCGACGGCCTGGTGGTGCACACCACCATCGACTCGCGCCTGCAGAACTGGGCCAACCAGGCCGTGGCGCGCCAGACGCGCACGCTGCAGGGCGTGGCCAACGGCGCCTGGAGCCAGCGCGACGGCTGGAATGCCGCCAACCCGCTGGTGCAACAGCTGGTGCGGGAGACCCCCGCCTGGCGCGCGGCGCGCAAACGCGCGGACGGCCAAGGCAAGGACAAGGCAACGGACAAGGACAGCGAGGAAGACACCCTCAAGGCCCTGCTGGCCGACAAGGCCTTCATGAAGCAGCTGCGCGAGGACAAGACCCGCGTGCAGGCAGGCTTTGTGGCGCTGAACCCGGCCACCTCCGAAGTGCTGGCATGGGTGGGCAGCCGCGACTTCACGCAGGATGCCTACGACCATGTGCAGCAGGCACGGCGACAGCCCGGATCGACCTTCAAGCCCTTTGTCTATGGCGCCGCGCTGCAGCAGGGCGCCACCCCCGACGACAAGCGCGTGGACGGCCCCGTGGAAATCAAGCTGCCCGGCGGCGAAGTCTGGCGCCCCACCGACGCCACGCCACCCACGGGCCGCGAGATGACGCTGCGCGACGCCCTGGCCTATTCCAAGAACACCATCACCGCCGAAGTCATGCAATCCGTGGGCCCCGCCCGCGTGGCACGCCTGGCGCGCGCCCTGGGCGTTCGCCAGAGCCCGCTGGACGAAGTACCCGCCCTGGCCCTGGGCAGCAGCCCCGTGTCACTGCTGGAAATGGTCAACGCCTATGCCAGCCTGGCCCACGGTGGCCGCTGGCTGCCGCCCATGATGGTCACGCGCATCGAGGACGCCGACGGCAAGGTCATTGCCGAATTCAGTCCGCCCAAGCCCGAGCGCGCGCTGGACGAAGACCACGCCTACGCCCTGGTGGACATGCTGCGCGCCGTGGTGGACAAAGGCACTGCCGTGGCCGTGCGCCAGCGCTACGGCATCCACGCAGACGTGGCCGGCAAGACCGGCACCACCCAGGGCAATGCCGACGGCTGGTTCATCCTCATGCACCCGGAAATCGTCACCGGCGCCTGGGCCGGCTTCAACGACCCGCGCATCACCCTGCGCAGCGACCGCTGGGGCCAGGGCTCGCGCAGCGCCCTGCCCATGGTGGGAGACTTCATGTCCCGCGCCCTGCGCAGCCCCGTCATCGACGCCAAGGCCCGCTTCGAGCCGCCCGAACAAAGCCACTGGTGGTCCGACATGGTCGTCCGCCTGCGCGAACGCATGCAGGGCTGGTGGCCCGACCAGCAGCCGCCCGCCCAGCCCGGCCAACCCACCACCCCGGAGCCAGCACCGGCCCCTGAACCCGCACCCGAGCCCACGGACCCACCCGGCCCGGGCCTGTCGCCCGGCGAGGAAATCATAGAAAGCACCCCCGCCCTGCCCGCTCCCAGCATCCCCCTCACCCAGGGCACGCTGGGCCCCACGGACCAGCGCGCAGTGCAGGAAGCCACCCCCACCACACCCGCCCTGCCCGGCGGCGAAGACGCCCCCGCAGGCACCGGCGTGGTGATCACACCGATCCAGCCCTGACCCGGCTGGCTGTTGGCTGTTGGCTGTTGGCTGTTCCCCAGCCTCCCCCCTTCTGCCCACGCCTGCGTTGGGCGGGATGCGGGGTGGCAGCCCTGCCGAAGG
>NZ_CAXYJV010000009.1:0-175266 GCF_964277875.1 uncultured Comamonas sp. | reverse complement strand
GCAAGCAAGGGCCAGCGCGCAGAAATCGCCCGATTTCACTCCAACCCGTAGGGACAGTGGTTTTGCGGGCGGTCTGCGTCGTGGCAAATCCTCGCAATAGCATGGCTATTGCTGCGGTATTGCGCCTCGCATCCCATCCCGCAAAACCACTGTCGCGGCGCGAGGAGATCGTAAACACGTTCTAACCAGCCTCTGCCATGCAAGAACAAAAAATCGCCTTCTACAAAGGCCCAGCCGGTGGCTGGGGTGCTTTGAACAGTGTCAAGAACACGCTGCTGCACCACGACATCGCCGTCAAGGGGGCCAAGACGCTGCTGTCGGCCAACCAGCCCGACGGCTTTGACTGCCCGGGCTGCGCCTGGCCCGACCGCAACCATGCCTCGACCTTCGAGTTCTGCGAGAACGGCGTCAAGGCCGTTGCGGCCGAGGCCACGGCCCGCCGTGCAGGCCCCGAGCTGTTTGCCCGCTACAGCGTGCGCGAGCTCGCCGAGCACAGCGATTTCTGGCTGGAGGACCAGGGCCGGCTGACGCACCCGATGGCCTACGATCCGGCCAGCGACCACTACCTGCCGATCGCCTGGGACGATGCCTTTGCACTGGTGGCCCGGCATCTGAACGCGCTGCCCAGCCCGGACCAGGCGGTGTTCTACACCTCGGGGCGGGCCAGCAACGAGGCAGCCTTCCTCTACCAGCTGTTTGTGCGCGAATACGGCACCAACAATTTCCCCGATTGCTCCAACATGTGCCACGAGCCCAGCGGCACGGCGATGCGCGAGCAGATCGGTGTGGGCAAGGGCACGGTGACCCTGGCGGATTTTGAAGAGGCCGATGCGATCTTCATCTTTGGCCAGAACCCGGGCACCAACCACCCGCGCATGCTCGGCGAGCTGCGCGAGGCGCACAAGCGCGGCGCGCGCATCGTCAGCTTCAATCCGTTGCGCGAACGCGGGCTGGAGCGCTTTGCCGATCCGCAGGACAAGCTGGAGATGGCGACCCTGGGCTCCACCCCCATCAGCACGCACTACTTTCAGCTGCGCGTGGGCGGCGACCTGGCAGCGCTGCGCGGCATGCTCAAGCATGTGCTGGAGCAGGAAGAGGCCCGGGGCGGTGTGCTGGACCATGGCTTTATCGCCGCGCACACCACCGGTTTTGAGGTGCTGGCGCAGAGCCTGCGCGAGGAAGACTGGGCGCTGCTGGCGCAAGAGTCGGGCCTGAGCGAAGCGCAGATGCGGGCCGCCGCCGATGTCTACTTGGGCGCGGACAAGGTGATTGCCTGCTGGGGCATGGGCATCACCCAGCATGCGCATTCGGTGGCGACCATCCAGATGATTCTGAACCTGTTGCTGCTGCGCGGCCATATCGGCCGGCCGGGAGCGGGGCCTTGCCCGGTGCGCGGCCACAGCAACGTGCAGGGCGACCGCAGCATGGGCATTTGGGAAAAGCCGCCTGCGGCGCTGCTGGACCGGCTGCAGGAGGTCTATGGCTTTGCGCCACCCCGCGCCCACGGCATGGACACGGTGGAGGCCATTGCCAGCATGCGCGACGGCCAGGCCCAGGTGTTTTTTGCGCTGGGGGGCAATTTTGCCGCCGCCACGCCCGATACCTATGAAACCTGGAAAGGCCTGCAGCGCTGCGCGCTGACCGTGCAGGTCACCACCAAGCTCAACCGCAGCCATGTGGTGCATGGCCGCCAGGCCTTGCTGCTGCCCTGCCTGGGCCGCACCGAGATCGACCTGCAAAACGGCCAGCCCCAGGGCGTGACGGTGGAGGATTCGATGAGCATGGTGCACTTGTCGATGGGCATGAACCCACCGGCCTCGGCGCATCTGCTGTCCGAGCCGGCGATTGTGGCGCGCCTGGCCCATGCCACCCTGGGCGCGCGCAGCCGGGTGGACTGGCTGGCGCTGGCCGCCGACTACGCGCTGATCCGCGACGAGATCGCCAAGGTCTTCCCCGACTTTGCCGACTTCAACCAGCGTGTGGCCGTGCCGGGTGGCTTTCGGCTGCGCAACACCGCCAGCGAGCGCATCTGGGTCACCGCCAATGGCAAGGCCAGCTTCCACGCCCATGCAGTGCCGGTGGATACCCCTGCGCACCGGGCGCGTGCGCGGCTGCGTGACCAGCGTGTGTTCACCCTGCTGACCACCCGCTCGCACGACCAGTACAACACCACCATCTATGGCATGGACGACCGCTACCGGGGCGTGTTTGGCCAGCGCCGCGTGGTCTTCATCCATGCCGATGACATCCGCGATCTGGGCCTGGCCGATGGCGACTGGGTCAATATCCGCACCGTTTGGGACGATGGCCAGCAGCGCTGTGTTGAGGGCTTCAAGCTGGTGGCCTATGACATTCCGCGCGGCAACCTGGCCGCCTACTACCCGGAGACCAACCCGCTGGTACCCTTGTCGGCCGTGGCTGCGCATGCGGGCACGCCCACCTCCAAATCCATTCCGGTGGTGCTGGAGCCTGGTCTGGCGCCGCAGTGATGGGGAGTTTGGGCGCCGCCGCTCCGGCCCTGTCGCCGCTGTCGCAGCGCTTGTTGCTGGCCTTGGCGCAGGAGCAGCAGGCCCGTGGCGGCCAGGCGGTTGCGCTGGTGCGCATTGCCAAATGCCTGGATGCCTCTGCCAGCAGCTTGCTGCGCGAGCTGGCCATGCTCAACCTGCTGCTGGAGCAGGCCCAGCAACCCGCCTGGGTGCAGGCGGAGGCCGTGGACGGGCGCTGGATGCTGGCCTTGACGGCGGCCGGCGCCGCAGCCGCAGCGCAGATCACCTAGGGCTGATCTGCACCCCAGGGTGGCTGGGCTGGTAGCTGGGAATCAGGCGGCGACCGGGTGGCGCGCTTTGCGGGCCTGCTTGGTCTGGTACATCGCCAGGTCGGCCTGCTGCAAGGCGGTGTCCGCATCGGTGCCCGGCGTGACGGCCACCAGGCCCACGCTGGCACCGGTGTAGTTCAGGCTCAGGCCCTGGCCCAGGCAGAGCGACTCGGCCCGGGTGCTGGCAAACAGGCGCGCCTGCGTCTCGCTGAGGGCTGGGGCCACGGATTCGTTCAGGTAG
Organism: uncultured Comamonas sp.; assembly: GCF_964277875.1. Lineage (NCBI taxonomy): Bacteria > Pseudomonadati > Pseudomonadota > Betaproteobacteria > Burkholderiales > Comamonadaceae > Comamonas > uncultured Comamonas sp. The sequence goes on along the minus strand of NZ_CAXYJV010000009.1, from coordinate 172,210 downwards.
GGGCCCAGACCGGCAAAGACAAATTCATCACCGCCCTGGCGGGCAATCACGTCCGAGCCGCGCATGGCCTCGCGCATCTGGTCGGCCAGCAGCTGCAAAAAGCGGTCGCCCGCCTCATGGCCGTAGCCGTCGTTGATGGCCTTGAAGCCATCCATGTCGATCATGCCAACGAGCACATAGCGCTCCTGGCGGCGGGCAATGGCCTGCAGCTGGTCGAGCTGCTCGATCAGCGCGCGGCGGTTGGGCAGGCCGGTCAAAGCATCGGTGCGGGCCAGGCGCTGCAGCTCTTCGTTCTGCACCTGGATCTGCACCAGCAGCTGCTCACGCTCGACCTGCTGGCCCAGGATCTGGGCAAACAGGCGCATCACATCGCGGGTATCGGGTTGCAGCGGTTTGCGCGATGCGCTGGCGCCGCACAAGGTGCCATAGAGCACGCCATCGGACAGGTGCACTGGTGTGCTGGCATAGGTCTGGATGCCCAACGCCTGCGCGGCCTGCGAGTCGCCCCACACCTGGCTGACATCGTCGGTGTAGAGGCAGTTCTCATCGATGGCGCGCTTGCACAAGGTGTCTTCCCAAGGCACGTTCAGGTTCTCGGGGATCTGCAGGCTTTGGGTATTGCGCGCGAACAGCACCTGCTGGACGCGCTGGCCCAGATCGATGCGGGTGAGGTAGGTGGATTCCAGACTGGTGACTCTTTGCAGCATCTCCAGCAGGGGGCGTGTCAGCTCCTCCAGACTGCGAGCTTTGGCAAACGTCTGGCCCAATTGTGAAATCAAGGCTTGCATAGGGTTGGCTCGTTGAGAGAACGTTGTTTCATATCGTAACTCGCAATCGCCGTGTTGGGGATCGTCTCTTTCAATGGCGCCGTTGAGGGCCGTCTACGAAATCTCCGTTACCTGGGGGCGACTGGCTGCCAGCGCACGTCCCCGCGCGCAATTCCGGCCTGGGCTGGGGGTAAACGCGCATCAGTTATGTTTGCTGCATGAAACACAACTTTTTTGCGCTGGGCTGGCGCCAATTGCTGCGCGACTGGCGCGCCGGTGAGCTGCGCCTTTTGTTGGTGGCGGTGGCGTTGGCCGTGGCGGCGCTGACGTCCGTGAGCTTTTTCTCCGACCGCCTGCAGGCAGGGCTGCAGCGCGATGCCAGCCAGCTGCTGGGCGGCGATGTCGTGGTAGTGAGCGACAACCGCACACCAGCGGCTTTCAGCGACAAGGCCCAGGCGCTGGGGCTGCAGGGCGTCACGACGGTGACCTTTCCGACGATGGCCCGCGCGGACGATGCCGATGGCGGTGAATCCCGCCTCGTTGGCCTCAAGGCGGTGCAGGCCGGCTACCCGTTGCGCGGCAGCCTGCGCACGGCAGCGGCTGCCGGCCAGCCCGATAGCGCCACCCGCGACCTTCCGGCGCCGGGCGAAGTCTGGGTGGACCCGAGCTTGCTGGAGGCGCTGGCGCTCAAGACAGGATCGGTGCTGTGGCTCGGAGACAAGCGCTTCACGATTGGCCGGGTGCTGACGATCGAGCCGGACCGGGGGGCGGGATTTCTGGGCTTTTCTCCGCGCGTGATGCTGGACTGGAGCGACCTGGCTGCCACCGGTCTGGTGCAACCCGCCAGCCGTTTGCTGTACCGCTTTGCGGTGGCCGGTGAGCCCGCAGCAGCAGCGCAGTTTCTGCAATGGGCCGAGACCGAAGTGGCCCAGCCGCATACGCATGGCGTGCGCATCGAGTCGCTGCAAAGCGGCCGGCCCGAGATGGAGCAGACCCTGGAGCGGGCGCAGAAATTCCTGAACCTGGTGGCCTTGCTGGCCGCGCTGCTGTCGGCCGTGGCCGTGGCGCTGGCGGCGCGCACCTTTGCCAGTGCCCACCTCAACGGCGCGGCACTGCTGCGGGTGCTGGGCCTGGGCCAGCGCGCCATTGCCGGCGCCTATGTGGTCGAGTTCGTCATTGTCGGCCTGGCGGCCAGCCTGCTGGGCGTCGCGCTGGGCTATGCGATGCACTACCTGTTTGTCTGGCTGATGGCGGGCTTGCTGGCCGTGACCTTGCCCGCTGCCAGCGGCTGGCCCCTGGTGATGGGCGTGGGCATGGGCATGACCTTGCTGCTGGCCTTTGGCCTGCCACCGGTGCTGCAGCTGGCCCAGGTGCCACCGCTGCGCGTGCTGCGGCGTGACCTGGGTGCCCTGCGCCCGGCGTCGGCCTCGGTGCTGCTGCTGGGGGTGCTGGGTTTTGCGGCCCTGCTGCTGCTGGTCAGTGGCGATGCCAAGCTCGGCGGCATTGCGGTCGGTGGTTTTGCGATGGCCATCGTCCTGTTTGGCCTGCTCAGCGCGGCGGCGATTGCGCTGCTGCGCCGTGGGGTGAACGAGCGCACGGCGCCACGCTGGCTGTTGCTGGCCACCCGCCAGGTGGCCGCCCGGCCCTGGTTTGCCGTGGTCCAGGTCAGCAGCCTGGCCGTCGGCCTGATGGCCTTGGTGCTGCTGGTGCTGCTGCGCACCGACCTGATCCAGACCTGGCGGCAGACGACGCCGCCCGATGCAATGAACCGCTTTGTCATCAACATCCTGCCGGACCAGGCCGACGCCTTCCAGCAGCGGCTGCGCCAGGCCGGCATCGACAAATGGGACTGGTACCCGATGGTGCGCGGCCGCCTCATCCAGATCAATGGCAGGGACGTGGGCCCGGGCGACTACAGCGAAGACCGCGCCAAGCGCCTGGTCGACCGCGAGTTCAACATCTCACACAGCGATGTGCTGCAGGAGCACAACCAGATCGTGCAGGGCCGGTGGACGCCGGGCGAGGCGGGGGGCGTCAGTGTCGAAGAAGGTATTGCCGAAACGCTGGGCCTGAAAATCGGCGACCGCCTGCTGTTTGACATGGGCGGCGTGCAGCACGAGAGCAGGATCACCAGCCTGCGCAAGGTGGACTGGGGATCGATGCGCGCGAACTTCTTCGTGATGTACCCGGTCGCGAAGATGGATGATGTCGCCGTGACCTACCTGGCCGCCTACCGCGCGCCAGACGCCCCGGGCTTTGACAATGCGCTGGTGCGCGAGTTTCCCAACATCACCAACGTCGACCTGCGCGCCACCGTGGCCCAGCTCCAGCAGGTGCTCGGCCAGGTCATCCGCGCGGTGGAGTTCCTGTTCGGATTCACGCTGGCCGCAGGCCTGGTGGTGCTGTTTGCCGCGATCACCGCGACGCGCGAGGAGCGCGCCCGTGAGTACGCGATCATGCGGGCCGTGGGCGCACGCAGCCAGTTGCTGCAGCAGGTGCAACGGGCCGAGCTGGCCGGCGTCGGGCTGCTGGCCGGTGTGCTGGCCAGCGTGGTGGCCATGGCCATCGGCTGGGCGCTGGCCCGGTTCGTGTTCGACTTTGTCTGGGTGCCACGCTGGTGGGTGCCGCTGGCCGGCGGTGTCAGCGGTGCGTTGCTGGCGCTGGTGGCCGGCTGGTGGGGCCTGCGCGAGGTGCTGCGCCGCCCGGTCGTCGTGACCTTGCGCGAGGCCGTGTGACGCCGTCCAAAAGCGGTAATATCGCGGGCCCGGTAGCACGGGCGCTGTGCTGGCACAGCGCCCGCTCCCCCGATGGTCTGCCCCCGTGTACCCTGAGAGCCCGTTATGCAAATCGAAGAAAAACCCCCCTTTGACACCCCGTTCGAATGGATCGGTGGCGAGGAAAAAGTGCGGGCGCTGGTGGACCGCTTCTATGACCTGATGGACCTGGAGCCCGGCTACCAGGAACTGCGCCAGGCCCATGGCAGCAGCCTGCAGGATGCGCGCGACAAGCTGTTCTGGTTTCTCTGCGGCTGGCTGGGCGGCCCTGACCACTACCAGCAGCGCTTTGGCCACCCGCGCCTGCGCATGCGCCATATGCCGTTCTCGATCGGCATCCTGGAGCGCGACCAGTGGCTGGCCTGCATGGACCAGGCCATGGGCGATGTCGGGGTGGACGAGAAACTGCGCAGCCGCCTGGGCCAGAGCTTTTTCCAGACCGCCGACTGGATGCGCAACCGCTGACAAGGCCCGCTCCCCCGCGATGCCTGCGCGGGTGGGTGCTGATCCCCGCGCTGTGGCGGCGAGCCCGCAGCCCAATACCTGATTTCTTGACATCTGTCATGCAGAAGGTTCACAAAATGCAACGGCCACCCTGGTTTGCATTCCCTATTGGGGCCCGGCGACGCTTTGGCCCATAATCAGGCCACTAAAAACAATGAGGGTGGATGAGGGTTATGAATACCAATTTGATGGTGGTCTCGGCGCTGGCCGCCGCCGTGCTGATCTGGGGCGTGCTGGTCTACAACCGCTTGATGACCTTGCGCAACCGCACCAGCAATGCGCTGGCGCAGATCGATGTGCAGCTCAAGCGGCGCTATGACCTGGTGCCCAACCTGGTGGCGGTGGCCAAGAAATACCTGGAGCACGAGTCCCAGACCTTGGAGGCGGTGATCCGCGCGCGCGGCCAGGCCCAGGCAGCGGCCAGTGCGCTGCGTGCCGCGCCCGGCAAGCCCGAGGTGGCCGAGGCGATGGTGGCTGCGGAGGGCGCGCTGGGGGGCGCGCTGGGCCGGCTGATGGTGCTGACCGAGAGCTATCCCGATCTGAAGGCCGATGACACGATGCGCTCGCTGAGCGAAGAGCTGGGCAGCACCGAAAACCGCATCGGCTATGCGCGCCAGGCCTATAACGACCAGGTGCTGGAATTCAACAACGCCTCCCGTGCCTTCCCGGCGATTGTCGTGGCCTCGATCCTCGGCTTCCATGCGATGCCGATGCTGCAGTCGACGCAAAGCGCCCAGGAACGCGAAGCCGTTCGTGTGCAGTTCTAAGGGCCATGGCCCGGTGCGCTGCCAAGCCGTAGCCGCCACCGCATGAAATTCTGGGATTTCCAAACCAGCGCAAGGCGCCGCACCTGGGGCCTGCTGGCCGCCTTTGCGCTGCTGGTGCTGGGCATTGCCGTGGGTGTGCACCTGGTGCTGGCGCTGGTGTTCTGGACGCCTGCGCTGGTGGCGGTGGCTTTCAGCCCACTGCGGCTGGAGCAGGTGGCGGTGCACTACCCGGCCGGTTTTCTGGCCACCAATATCGGCATTGTCACGTTGATGGTACTGGGCGGCGCCTGGATCAAGCGCAGCAACCTGCGCCAGGGCGGGCTGCACCTGGCCAGGCAACTGGGCGCGCGGGCGCTGCGCCCCTCGGTATCGCATGCCGAGCAGCAGTACCAGAACATCATTGACGAGCTTTGCATTGCCGCCGGCGCCCGGCGTCCCCAGGCCATGGTGCTGCCGCGTGACCTGTCATTGAACGCCTTTGCCGCCGCCTGGGAGGCCGAGGATGCGGTGATCGTCGTGTCGATGGGCGCGCTGGAGTACCTCAGCCGCGATGAGCTTCAGGCGGTAGTGGCGCATGAGCTGTCCCATCTGCACGAGGGCGATACCCGGCTCAACATGGAGTTGGCCGGCTATGTGTTCGGGCTGGAGATGCTGTTCAACTACGGGCGCGATTGGGTCGAGCGCGGCGTGTCGCTGTTTGGCAGGCCGTTGATGGCCGTAGGCTGGCTGGGCTGGTTGGCGGCGCAGGCGCTCAAGGCGGCGGTATCGCGCCAGCGCGAGTACCTGGCCGATGCCCGGGCCGTGCAGTGGACGCGCAACCCCGATGGCCTGGGCCGCGTACTGCGCAAGGCGCTGTGGCAGCAGGACTACCCGATGCAGGCCGGTGCGCTGCAATCCCGGGGCGGGGCAGCCGGCGCCTATGCGCCGCTGGTGGAGCACATGCTGCTGGTGGAGGTGCACAGCACCGAAGAGATGCACGACTTCTGGCACCTGGGCGGCGCGCGCTGGCTGGCCAGCCATCCCCGCCTGGAAGAGCGCATCGCCCGCATCTATGGCGAAGAAGATGCGCGCGAGGCGCTGCCGCTGCAGGACCCGGACAAGCGCTGGGTGAACCCCTTCACGGCCCCTTTGCCGCTGGGCAAGCCCGAGGCATCCTGAAAACGCGCGGTCAGCGCTTGGGCTTGGCGCTGCGGTACTGCGCCGCCCAGGATGCCACCTGCTGGGCCACCGGGTCGGGGGCGGGCACGGCGGCGGCCTGCCCGGCCAGCGCCTGCATCTCCAGCAGCGCATCGGCCACGTTGACGGCACTGGCCGTCATCGTGGCGGCACGCAGCAGCACCACCAGTGCGCCGGCGCCGCCTTCGGCCGGGCGCGCCTGCACAAAGGCCAGCACCTCGTTTTTTTGCACCAGCCAGCTGTGCACCCGGCCTTTGAGCACCGGCATGCGCCCGGGCGAGCCCAGGCCCTTGCCATGCACCACGCGCACGCAGCGCAGCCCCTGGCGTTGGGACTGGCGTATAAACGTACCCAGCGCCTGGCGCGCCTCGTCGGTGCGCAGACCATGCAGATCGATCTGGCGCTGGATGGTCCAGTGCCCGGCACGCAGCTTGTGGACCACATCGCGGCCAATGCCTTTGCGTCTGAAGCTCAGCTGGTCATCGGTATCGAGCAGGGTGCTGGCGTCGAACTCGTCGCTCATCGCTTCGAGCAGCACGCGTTTTTCATCAGCCCAGTGCTGCAGCGGCAGCGGATCGGGCAGCGCCATCTCGGCGTGGATCTGGCCACTGCTGGGCAGCGGGCGCACGGCGCCCACGGTCTGCCGGAACAGCAGGCGGTCGCGTTCGGTCTGGCGCAGCGCCTGTTGGCGGGCGGCTTCCTGCAACTGGCGCTGGGCCGCCTGCTCGGCCTGCAAGGCCGTTAGCGCCTTGCGCAGCTGCTTGAGCTCGCGCAACGATGAAGCGCCTCGGGCTTTGTCCTGTTTACTCACATCTCACCTTCCTCGGCCATCGACAGTGCAGCCCCGGGGCCCACAATGATATGGTCCAGCACACGCACATCGACCAGGGACAGGGCGGCCCGCAGGCTCTGCGTCAGTTGCCTGTCCGCCTGGCTGGGTGTGACCTGGCCGCTGGGGTGATTGTGCGCCAATATGACGGCGCCAGCGTGGTGGTGCAACGCCCGTATGACCACTTCGCGGGGGTAGACGCAGGCCTGGCCCAGGGTGCCCCGGAACAATTCCTCCAGCGCAATCAGCTGGTGCTGGCTGTCGAGAAACAGCACGGCAAACACCTCATGCTGCTTGTGGGCCAGGTGCAGCTGCACATAGGCTTTGACGGTGGCGGCACTGTCCAGCAGCCGGCGTTGTTGCAACTGCTGGGCCATCGCGCGGCGGGCCAGCTCCAGCACCGCGATCAGTTCAGCGCGCTTGGCAGGTCCCAGGCCCTTGACCTGGGAGAGCTCGGCGCTGCTGGCCTGCAGCAGGCCATTGATGCCGCCAAAGCTGCCAACACTGCCAAGAGCATCGGGCTGGCGCGGCGCCAGCAGCTCGGCCGCCCATTGCAGCACGCTTTTGCCGGCCATGCCGGTGCGCAGCAGGATGGCCAGCAGCTCGGCATCGGTGAGCGTGCCGGCACCTTTGGCGAGCAGTTTCTCGCGCGGCTGGCAGTCGGCGGGGAGGTCTTTGAGGGGCATGCAGTCCTTTCAATCGGGCTGGCCTGGCCCCGGGGGCGCGCCAGACGGGCGGGGCAGGGGTGGGGCATGCCATGCGCAGGCAGGGGCAAGGCAGCAACGATGGGTGTTCATGGGCACTCCTGGCGGTTCGCTGTCGGCCGGTGGCCTTTTGTCCGGGCAAAACTCCCCATTGGGTCGGGTTCTGCCGGGCATCTTTTGATATAGGTTGCATGCAGGGGTTTCACCCTACAACCTACAATACACCCCAGTTTATAGGGATTTGCATGACTACTCCGATGGCCCCCGTGACGCCGCTGCCTGTTGATGCGCCAGTGGTACAACCCGGATCGTTTCTGACCTTGCACTACCGCCTGGCTGGCCCGGCGGGCGATGTGATCAACACCTTTGAAGGCAAGCCCGCGACCCTGTCGCTGGGCATGGGCGAGCTCTCGCCTGCGGTCGAAAACCTGCTGCTGGGTCTGCCCGAGGGCACGCATGCGACTTTCCACGTGCCCGCTGGCGAGGCCTTTGGCGAGCGCAACCCCGAGATGGTGCAATGGGTGGCACGGCGCCTGCTCAATGAGCTGGGCGATCCGATGGAGCAGTACACGCTGGGCGATGTGGTGCAGTTCCCCACGCCTGATGGTGCCAGCACCTACGCCGGTGTGGCGATGCAGGTGCGCGACGATGGCGCCGTGCAATTCGACTTCAACCACCCGCTGGCCAGCCAGCCGGTGACCTTTGAAGTCCAGCTGATCGGAGTGCTCTGAGCATGTTGCGGCCCCAGGAAATCGTATTGGCTGAGCCGCGCGGCTTTTGCGCCGGTGTGGACCGGGCGATCGAGATCGTCGAGCGCGCGATCGAAAAGTTTGGCGCGCCCATCTATGTGCGCCACGAGATCGTGCACAACACCTATGTGGTCAACGACCTCAAGTCCAAGGGTGCGATCTTCATCGAAGAGCTCGATGATGTGCCCCCGGGCGCGACCTTGATCTTCTCGGCCCATGGCGTGAGCAAGGCCGTGCAGCTGGAGGCCGAGCGCCGCGGTTTCAGCATCTTCGATGCCACCTGCCCGCTGGTGACCAAGGTCCATGTGGAAGTGGCCAAGCTGGCCAAGGAGGGTTATGAGTTCATCATGATCGGCCACAAGGGGCATCCCGAGGTCGAGGGCACGATGGGCCAGCTGTCCGAAGGTATCCACCTGGTCGAAGAAGTCGGCGATGTGGCCCATGTCAACCCCGGCCAGACCGACAAACTGGCGGTGGTGACGCAGACCACGCTGAGTGTGGACGATGCCGCCGAGATCACTGCGGCCGTCAAGCGGCGCTTTCCGCAGATCCGCGAGCCCAAGCAGCAGGACATTTGCTACGCGACGCAGAACCGCCAGGATGCCGTCAAGGTGATGAGCAGCCAGGTGGATCTCGTCATCGTCGTGGGCAGCCCCACCAGCTCCAACAGCAACCGCCTGCGCGAGCTGGCCGTCAAGCTGGGCACGCCGGGCTATATGGTGGACAACGCCGACGAGCTCAAGCCCGAATGGTTTGACGGCATCGCCCGCGTGGGCCTGACTGCAGGCGCCTCGGCCCCCGAGGTGCTGGTCAAGCAGGTGATCGAGCGCATCAAGGTGCTGGGTGCCACATCAGTGCGCAAGATGGATGGCATCGAGGAGACGGTGAAATTTCCGCTGCCCAAGGGCTTGAAAATCGATGTCGGCGGGCTGGAGATTTCTGCACGATCTCCGGAGACGGGTCGCTGAACAAGGCCTGGTGGCCTGGCGGCTCGTCCACTTCCCTTTGATCGCGGTGGGCGGCGCCCACCTCACCCCCCTTTCATGGGCAGGCCTCGGCGCTGCCCCACCCCAAGAGGTTATTCATGCTTGATATTTTGTTGCTTCGCAAAGACCTGGATTCGGTCATCGCCCGCTTGCAGACCCGCAAGAGCCCCCAGCAGTTTCTGAATGTCGAGGCCTTCAAGGCGCTGGAAGCCGAGCGCAAGACCATCCAGACCCGCACCGAAGAGCTGCAGGCCAAGCGCAACCAGCTGTCCAAGCAAATCGGCATGCTGATGGGCAAGGGCGAGAAGGACGCTGCCGAAGCCGCCAAGGCCGATGTGGCCGCGATGAAGACCGAGCTGGAGCAGTCGGCCACGCGCCTGGATGAACTGCAGGCCGAGCTGCAGGCGATGCTGGTGGCCGTGCCCAACCTGCCGCACGAGAGCGTGCCGGTGGGTGAGGACGAATCGGCCAATGTTGAAGTGCGCCGCTGGGGCACGCCCCGCAGCTTTGATTTCGAGATCAAGGACCATGTCGATGTGGGCACGCCACTGGGTCTGGACTTTGAGGCCGGTGTCAAGCTGACCGGCTCGCGCTTCACGGTGATGAAGGGCCCGATCGCCCGCCTGCACCGCGCGCTGGCGCAGTTCATGATCGACCTGCAGACCGAGCAGCATGGCTACACCGAGTGCTATGTGCCCTATATCGTCAACAGCGACTCGCTCAAGGGCACGGGCCAGCTGCCCAAGTTCGAGCAGGACCTGTTCGCCGCCAACAAGGGCGGCCAGGATGCCGAGCCGGTGCCCGACACCGCAGCGCTCTACCTGATCCCGACCTCGGAAGTGCCGCTCACCAACCTGGTGCGCGACGAAGTGCTGAGCGAAGACCAGCTGCCGATCAAGCTGACGGCCCACAGCCCCTGCTTCCGCTCGGAAGCGGGCTCGGCCGGCCGCGACACGCGCGGTCTGATCCGCCAGCACCAGTTCGACAAGGTCGAGATGGTGCAGGTGGTGCACCCGGACAAGAGCTACGAGGCGCTGGAAGAGATGACGCGCCATGCCGAAGATGTGCTGCAGCGCCTGGGCTTGCCGTACCGCGTGCTGGCACTGTCGACCGGTGACATGGGCTTTGGCGCTGCCAAGACCTATGACCTCGAAGTCTGGCTGCCCGCGCAGAACACCTACCGCGAAATCAGCTCGGTCAGCAACTGCGAAGCCTTCCAGGCCCGCCGCATGCAGGCCCGCTTCAAGAACGCGCAAGGCAAAAACGAGCTGGTCCACACCTTGAACGGCTCGGGCCTGGCCGTGGGCCGCACCTTGGTGGCCGTGCTGGAAAACTACCAGAACGCCGACGGCTCGGTGACCGTGCCCGAAGCGCTGCAACCCTACCTGGGCGGCGTGGCCGTGCTGAAGGTCTAAGCGTTCAGGCCCTGCGTTCTACCAAGCCGGTGCAGCGATGCACCGGCTTTTTTGTTGCTGCCGCCTCATGCCAGCGCCAGGCGCGCCTCTCCCCAGACGGGCAGGTAGAACAGGCGTGGGCGCGGCAGCTGGGCCGTCCAGGCGCTGTAGGTGCGCGCGGCGATCTGGTGCAGCTGGCGGATATGCCAGGGCAATTGCGCCAGGATCTGCGCCCGGCTTTGCACGGCAGGGCCTGCAGCGCTGCGCAGCTCGGGCGCGCCTTCATCGCACCAGTCGCGCACGCTCTGGGCGGTGACCTCCAGATGGCCCTGGAAAGCCCAGTGCGGCCCATGCAAAAAGCCCTTGTTCAGGCAGTGGCGGCCGTACATGCTGCGGCTGGCGCCGTGCGGAATCTCAAAGCTGTCGTAGTGCCAGTTGAAGAGGGTGGCCTCGGCGGGCAGGTCCATGCAGGCCTGCGCGTCGGGGGTGATCCAGACACGGCTCCAGCCGATATTGGCGCAGGGGTTGCGCCATACGCGGGCCCCCATCGCGCGGGCCAGCATCTGCGCGCCAAAGCAGTGGCCGAGCACGGGCACCTCCGCCGCCAGGGCGCTTTGCAGCAGGCAGCGTTCCTGCTCGATCCAGCGCAACTGCTCATTGGCACAGTGGTTGCTGCCGAGCACGACGATGCCCCGGTAGTCGCGCGCCCGCATGGCCGCGATGCCCTTGTCGCAGGGCGTGATCAATGCATAGGGGATGCCTTGCTGCTGCAGGTGCGCGAGCAGCACGCCCGGGCCCTGCGAGGTTTCATGCTGGAGGATGGCGACAGGTTTCATGGAGGCTGGCTTGCGCTTCAAGCCCTGGGTGGAGAGGCCCCCACTGTAGAAAGCCCGGCATTGAGCGCATGTCTAGACTGTGCGGCCCGCCATCAAGATGGCATCAAGCTGCTGCCAACCTGCGTTGTGGTCTTTCACGGCGCCGCTGCAGTGCGCCGGGCTCCTCTCTATGATCGGCAGCAGGTGGCCCCCAGCACGCGCCAGCACCCTGCCGGGCCGCAGCGATGGGCCCCAGCCATGTACAGAAAGCTGAGGTAAAGCATGTCGGATCAACCGTACCAACCGCCCAAGGTCTGGACCTGGGACAAAGGCAATGGAGGCGCCTTCGCCCATATCAACCGCCCCGAAGCGGGCGCCACGCACGACAAGGTACTGCCGGTGGGTGAGCACCCCTTGCAGCTGTATTCGCTGGGAACGCCCAATGGCGTCAAGGTGACGATCATGCTCGAAGAGCTGCTGGAGCTGGGCATTGCCGAGGCCGAGTACGACGCCTGGCTGATCAATATCGGCGAGGGCGACCAGTTTGGCAGCGGCTTTGTCGAGGTCAACCCGAACTCCAAGATCCCCGCGCTGCTGGACCGCAGTGGCAGCACGCCCGTGCGGGTGTTCGAGTCGGGCTCCATCCTGCTGCACCTGGCCGAGAAGTTTGGCCAGTTCCTGCCCAAGGAGGCAGCGGCCCGCACCGAGGTGCTGAACTGGCTGTTCTGGCAGGTGGGCAGCGCGGCATTTCTGGGCGGCGGCTTTGGCCACTTCTATGCCTATGCGCCCGAGAAGATGGCCTACCCGATCAACCGCTATGCGATGGAAGTCAAGCGCCAGCTCGATGTGCTCGACCGCCAGCTCGCCGAGCACCGCTTTATCGCTGGACAGGTCTACAGCATTGCCGACATGGCTGCCTGGCCCTGGTATGGCGCGCTGCTGAACAACGAGGTCTACAACGCGGCCGAGTTCCTGGATGTCCAGTCCTACCAGCATGTGCGCCGCTGGACCGATGAGATCGCGCAGCGCCCTGCGGTGCAACGCGGCAAGCGGGTCAACAAGGTGCGCGGCAGCTCGCCGATGCCTGAGCGGCACAGCGCGGCGGATTTTCTGCGCTGATCACCCTGCTGGCGGGCTGGGCCGATCAGGCCCGCCAGAAATACCAACCCGCCAGCACCAGGACCAGCACCACCACGAAGACCGCCGTCCAGGCACCCGAGCTTTGCACCCGGCCGGGCTCATGGCCGGGTTCCATCCAGGCGGCCGCATCCGCGGGTGCGGATGCTGGATGGCTGGGGCTATTGGAGGTGTCGGGGGTGTGGGGCAAACGGGCTTCCACCTGCCACTGCTGCGGGTCGCCGGATTCAATGCGGTCCTTGGCGTCCTTCAGGCCGATGCCGGTCGCATCCTTGAGCAGCTTGATGGCGACGATCTTGTCGCCCCGGGCCAAGGCCGTCTCGATGGAGGTGCGCAGCGCCTCCCCCTCGCGTGGCGGCTCCAGCCCATCGTCGCCATCCAGCTGTGATTCCAGCGCCTGCTTGGCTTCTGCCAGGCCCATGCCGGTTTCTTCGCGCAGGCGCTTGATCGCGGCAATCTTGTCGTTGTTGCGCCAGAGCGACGCGATATGGGCAGGGATGGGAGCGGACATGGGCAAGGCTGCGAATGGTGAAGCAGCAGCCTTTGTACCCCGTTTGCGCCGCTGTGCTTATAGGACGGAGGCTGACATTACAGCCTCCCGGACCAGTGACTCAACCCGGTGTCCAACCCTTGGGCACGCGCGGCTTGTCAATGCCCGCCAGGCCGCAGAGCACATCGGCCATGCCGGAGAAATCGAGGCCGCCGTGCTGGCTGGCGCGGGCGAGGCTGTACGACTCATGCACCGCAGCGGCCACCGGCATCGGCACCTTGCTCGCATGGGCGGCGGCGATGACCAGCGACATGTCCTTGTGGGCCAGGTCGATCGTGAAGCCCGGCGTGGTGTCGCCCAGCAGCACCTTGTTGGCAAAGTTCATGCGCAGCTGGCCATTGGTGGCTGAGGTGCCCAGCAGCACCTGCAAGGTCTTGCCGATGTCCAGGCCAAAGCGCTGCGACAACGCCAGCGCCTCGGCATTCACCTGGGTCAGGGTGACGGCCAGGTAGTTGTTGACCAGCTTGGTGCGCCCGCCCGTGCCCACCGGGCCGCAGTGGTGGGTGGTGGTGCCCATCGCGTTCAGCAGGGGTTGCACGCGGGCCAGGTCGGCATCGCTGGCGCCGACCATGAAGAGCGATTCGCCCCGGTCGGCATGTTCGGCCAGCCGGCCCACCGGCGCATCCACCATCGACAGGCCCTTGGCAGCGGCCTGCTGCGCCAGCCGGTCGGTGGCCAGCGGATCGATGGTGCTCATGTCCATCAGGATGCTGCCGGGCTGGGCATGTGCAAAGATGCCGCCCTCGCCCAGCGCCGTTTGCTCCACCTCCACCGACGAGGGCAGCATCGTGACGATGATGCTGCAGTCGCGCGCCAGTTCGGGCACCTGGGCACTTTGCGCACCCATCGCGACCAGGTCCTTGACGGCCGTCTGGTTCAGGTCATGGACGACCAGTGCGAAACCCTTCTTGACGAGGTTGGCAGCCATGGGCTTGCCCATGCGGCCCAGGCCGATAAAACCGATCTTGTCTGCCATGCATGTCTCCTTGTTGGTATCCATCCATGATGGCAGGCGCGGGGCCCTGGCCCCTGTCAAACACAGGACATCAGCCCGGCAGCGCAAAGGCGGCCAGCACCGCCAGCACCGCAGCGGCTGCCGGGTTGTGGCTGCCATCGCGGCGGTGGGCCACGGCCATCGGGCGCATCAGGCGGGGCCAGAGATGGCGCACCTGCACGCCGGGCAGCTGCAGCTGGTCTTCGACCTCTTCGAGCGGCAGGATGACCGCGCTCTGGCTGGCGGCGGCCAGGCTTTTGAGGGCGCCGGGGTAGCTCAGGGTCAGAAAAGGCCGGGGGTGGTGGCCGGCCTGCCCGAACCAGCCGGCGATCAGCCCATGCATTTGTGTGGCTGGTGCAAACGAGGCCCAGCGCTTGCCGGCCAGCCAGTCCGGCGTTACCCGCTTGGGCGCTTTCCAGGATGCCGGCAGCAGCACCACCATCGGGTCATTGCGCCAAGGTGTCAGTACAATCTCGGCGCTGCTGGGCTGGGGGCTGGCCACAATGGCCACATCCAGCGAGCCGGCACGCAGGCGCTGCATCGCATCGGCCGAGCCCACCGCTTCGAGCTTGACTTCCACCCCCGGGCTGCGGCTGCTCAGTTGCTCCAGCATCATCGGCAGCAAGCGGGTGCTGACCCCTGCCGACACGCCCACCTTGACCAGGCCTTCGCGGCCGCTGGCGCGGCGCTGCACCAGGTCGATCAGCTCATCGCTGGCGTCGAGCAGCTTGCGGCCATGGGCCACCAGCAGCTCGCCCGCTGCTGTGAGCACCGCCTGGCGCCGGCCGCGCACCAGCAAGGCCGTGTCCATGCGCGTTTCCAGCTCCTTGATATGAAGGCTGATGGCCGGTGGCGACAGGTGCAGCGCCTGCGCTGCCGCCGCAAAGGTGCCCAGGTCGGCAATGGCGACCAGGGTCTGCACCTGGTCGAGGTTGAGGTTGCGCATCAGTTTTTCTGAAGTGAATGCATAGGAAATTCAACTTTACAGAAGTCTGGCCGGCGCCGAGCATCGGTGGCCATGCAAAACCCTCGACCACTGCCTGAACCCTTGCCCCATCCGCCACCGCCAGCGGCCCCGCTGCCGCGCAGCTGGCTGGCCCGGCGCTGGCATGGCTGGCTGAATCTATGCCATCGCGCCGAGCGCCGCATCAGCGAGAACTTCCGGGTACCACCAGGCGGAGGCTAGGACTGCGTACCGCTTCTCCATGGCGCCAACTCCCAGCGGTCACCGTCGAATGCCAGCCGGTGCGTCAAGGCCAGCGCATCGAGCAGCGCCTCATCGTGCGAGACGACGACCAGGCAGCCAGGGTAGCTGCGCAGCATCTGCTCCAGCGCTTGCAGCGCCGGCAGGTCCAGGTGGTTGTCGGGCTCGTCCAGCAGCAGCAGCTGCGCGGGCGCATCGCGGTACAGCGCGCAGGCCATGGCGGCTTTGAGCTGCTCGCCGCCGCTCAGCTCGCCGCTGGGCTGCAGAATGCAGCGCGCATCCAGCCCCAGCTGCGCCAGGCGCATGCGCAGTACGCCTTCCGGCGTCTGCTGGTTGCCTTGCTGCAGCTGGGCCAGCAGGCTGCGCGCGGGGTCGAGCAGGCTTTGCTGCTGGTCCAGCATGGCCCAGGGCACATGCAGCTGGCGCTGGCCTGCATTTGGCGCCAGCTGGCCGGCGAGGATCTGCAGCAGGCTGCTTTTGCCGCAGCCGTTGGGCCCGGTGATGGCCAGGCGCTGGCCTGCACGCAGCTGCAGGTTCAGCGGCTGCCTGCCCGCCAGGCGGGGGGACTGCAGGTCCTGCAGCTCGGCGACGAGGGCATCGCTGCTGCGGCCTTGCTCAAAGGCCTCGGGCGGCAGCTGCCAGTGGATGGGGCCGGCCTGCCAGTCGATCGCCTGCGCCGCTTCGCTGACGCGGGCGTTCAAGGCATCGCGGGCAGCGGCATGCTGGGCTACGAGCTTGCCCGAGCTGGCCTCGGCGCGCTGCTTGGCACGGCCCAGCAGGATCTTGGCCTGGTTGGCCTGCTTGCCCTGTTGGTGGCCTCTGGCCTGTTTGCGTTGCTGGCGCTCCTGCTGGCCCTGCAGCGCATGCTCGCTGCGCTTGCGCTCCTGCTTGCTGCGGGCCAGCGCATCCGCCGCATGCTGCGCGCGCTGCTGCTGCGCCTGCTGGTAGCCGCCAAAGGAGCCGCTGTACATGCGCAGCCCCTGGCTGCTCAGCTCGGCGATCACCTCCATCTGGGCGAGCAGACGCCGGTCATGGCTGATCAGCAGCAGGCCGCCGGGCCAGTGCTGCAGGCGCTGCGCCAGTGCGGCGCGGCCAGCGGCATCCAGGTGGTTGCTGGGCTCGTCCAGAATCAGAAAATCGGCCTGGGCCAGTTGCGCGCCCAACAGCGCCACGCGCATCGCCTGGCCGCCGCTCAAGGTGTGGGCCGGGGTCTCGGCGGGCAGCGCGGGCAAGCCGCTGTCCTGCAGCAGGGTCTGGAACTGCTGGCGCAGATCCCAGCGCTCGGCCAGCAGCGCAAAGTCCTGCGGGTCGCTGCTGCCTTGCTCGATGCGATCCAAAGCGGCCAGCGCAGGCGCCAGGCCGGCCAGCTCGGCAATGCTTTGCGCGGGGTGCTGCACCAGCAGGTCCTGCGCCAGGTAATGGATGCGGCCTGCACGGCTGATGCGGCCGCTGGTGGGCTCCAGCGCGCCAGCCAGCAGCTGGGCCAGCACCGTTTTGCCCACGCCATTGCGGCCGACCAGCGCGGTGTGCTGGCGGTCAAAGCGGGCGTGGAGATCGGAGAAAAGCTGCCGGCCTTGCGGCAGCGAATAGGAGACGCCATGCAGCGTCAAATGCGTGTCTGTCATACCACCCGTGCGATTCATCGATGCCGAACATCCCCGAGCCATGGCTGGTGAGCCTGCAGCTTTGGCCATCGTGAGAGATAGGGCAGCCGCTGCGATCAAGGGGCGGGACGTGGGGCCGTCAGCAAGACGGCAGCATCAATAGCGCATCGGTAGAAGACCTCGCACAGGTAAGAAAGCAGCCCATTGTAGGCCGCATGGCGCAGCGGTCAAGAGCCGCCGCTGCCTGACCCTCAGCCCATCATCGATGCAAAAGCCTGCTGGTACTGCTGCAGCTTGTGCGGGAAATGGGCAGCGCCGGTGTCGAACACCCAGTGCTCGATGGCGGGCGCGGCTGCCAGCCCCAGGCTGTGGAGCTGGTGCAGGGCATCGAGCTGGGTTTTGAAGCCATGCAGCATGGGGCCGTTGACGTCCTCATCGGAGTGGATGCCGGTGTCCAGAATGCTGGGCGCGATCGCCACGCTGCGCGCACCGCGCAGGTGGCCGACCCGCAATGCGCAGGCCACCGCAGCGGCACTGGTCGCGGGGCTCCAGTCCTCGGGGTGGCCCATGCCGATCACCACAATGGCGGAGGCTTGCGCGGCGCCTGCTGGCGGTGTGATCAGCAGCGTCTCCAACGGTTGGGCGCGGAACGCGCCATCGCGCCGGGCCTGGGCCAGCTGGCCGCCCAGGGCGGCATCCAGGTGGGCCAGGCCGCCTGCCATGGGCTGGTGGTCCACTTCATGCGTGAACATGCAGGCGCAGGACAGATCGACCTGCGCGCCGGTGGCATCGACCGTCACCAGCTCCAGCCGCACCCCACGGTACTGCCCGATATCGCTACGTTCTTCTGCTGCTGCCATTGGGGATATCTCCTGTCAGAGAGGGTTGCGCGGCGGCTGGATGCCGCCCAGGGTGTCGGCCCATCCTAACAAGCGCGTCAACCGGCTGCTGCCGGAGGGCCTCCGGCTTTGGCGTCTTGCTGCGCCAGCTGCTCTTGCAGCAGCTCGACAAAGGCGCGCACCTTCACCGGGCGAAAGCGCGCGGCGGGAAACACGGCATGGATGCCACCCGAGGGCAGCTTCCAATCCGGCAGTACCTGCAGCAGCCGGCCGCTGTGCAGGTCATCGGCGACGGCATAGTCGGGCAGCACCGACAGGCCTGCGCCGTGGCGCACCGCCTCGCGCACGGCCATCGTGGCGTTGAGCGACAGCACCGACGGCATGCTGACGTTCTGGCGCTCCAGAGCCGTGCGCGAAAAGCTCCAGTGCAGCGGATCGCGCAGCGCCGTATTGGCTACAAAGGGCAGGGCGGCCAGTTGCTGCGGCTCCTCCATGCTGGCCAGCTGTGGCTTCCAGGCAGGCGAAGCCACCAGCAACTGGCGAAAGCTGCCGACCTGGCGCGCCTGCAGGTGCAGCTCGGTCAGCCAGCCCACGCGGATGGCCAGCTCCACCTGCCCGTCCATCAGGTCCAGCGACTGGTCGCTGAGCGAGGCGTCGACCTTGCACTGCGGGTAGCGGCGGCAGAAGGCGGTGATGGCCGGCACGATGGCCGCAATGCCGTAATCGAGCGGTGCCGTCAGCCGCAAGGTGCCCGTGGGCGCCTCGGCCCCCTGGGCCAGCTCGTCAAAGGCGTCGGCCGCTTCCTTGAGGATCAGCGCGCAGCGCTGGTAGAAGGCCTGGCCCGCATCGGTGGGCACCACCTTGCGGGTGCTGCGCGTCAGCAGGCTGGTGCGGAAGTCGGCCTCCAGCCGCGCCACCTGCTGGCTGACCACCGCCTTGGTGATGCCCAGGCGCGCGGCGGCGGCGGTGAAGCTGCCGGTTTCCACCACGGCACTGAAATAGGCCAGGCGCTTGAGGTTGGAGAAGTGGCCCATCGCCGCATCATCAAGATTGTTTGCTTTTTGCATACGAGTTATCTATTTGATTGCGGTTTATTTGTCAATCCAAATTGACTACTATGGCGCCATCGCATTCGATAAGCAATGGATATGAAACGCCTCTATTACCTCTTTGATCCTCTTTGCGGCTGGTGCTATGGCGCAGGCCCGGTGCTGGAAAGCCTGGCGCAGCAAGGCGGCGAGCAGCTGCAATTGCTGCCCAGCGGACTTTTCTCGGGCGAAGGCGCCCGCCCGATGGACGAGGCCTTTGCCGCCTATGCCTGGAGCAATGACCAGCGCATCGAGCGCCTGACCGGCCAGCCTTTCAGCCAGCGCTACCGCAGCGAGGTGCTCGAGAAGCCGCAACAGATGTTTGACAGCGGCCCCGCCACGGTGGCGCTGACTGCCGTGCACCTGACGGCACCAGAGCGCGAGGCCGAAGCGCTCAAGGCCATCCAGCATGCGCGCTATGTGGATGGGCTGGACAACACGGCCATTCCCGTGCTGCTCGATCTGCTGCGCGGCCTGGGCCTGAACGACGCTGCCGCCCGGCTGGCGCAACCCGATGCCGCGCTGATGGACGCCAACAACGCCCGAATGGCCCAGGCCCGGCAGCTGATGCGTGCGCTGGGTGCGCAAGGTGTGCCCAGCTTTGTGCTGGAGCGCGATGGCCAGCGCCAGCTGCTGAACGCCAGCGCGGCTTTCTCCAACCCCCAGGCCTTTGTGGCGCAGTGCCTGGCTGCCTGAATCTGTACGGAGACTCTCAATGACCACCCGCAACCTGGACACCATTCGTGCCACCTATGAAGGCAGCCCCGAGGACAACGCCCGCCATTTGATGGCGGCGCTGGCGCCCGATGTGCGCTGGATCGAGGCGGCCGGATCGCCCTATGCCGGCGAGTATGTGGGTGCCGCGCAGATCGTGGAGGGTGTGTTTGCGCGGCTGGGCAGCGACTGGGCAGACTTCCGCGTCCACGTGCACAGCTACCTGGCCGATGGCGACCGGGTGGCCGCCTTTGGCCGCTACACCGGCACCCACCGCGCCAGCGGCCGGGCGATGGAGGCGGGCTTTTCGCACCTGTACCAGCTGCGCGGTGGCCAGATCATCCGCATGGAGCAGGTGGTGGACAGCGCTGCGATGCGCCAGGCGATGCAGCCATGACGGCCATGCATACGCCGGACGAACTGCGCCAGTTGCAGGGGCTGGCGGCCCAGTTGCAAGCGGGTGACTGGCATGCCGCCCACGATGGCGTGCAGCGCATTCCCGGCCTGCTGGCCGCCTGGTTGCACGGCATCGTGCATTTGCAGGAAGGCGATCTGGAAGACGCCGAGAACTGGTACGAGCGCGCCGGCAAGCGTTTTCGCCAGCGCGAAAGCCTGGCGCAGGAACTGGCCCAGTTCCACGCAGCCCTGGCGCAAGCGATGGCAGACGGGGCTGCTGCCGGAGCCTGAATCACCGGGTTGCAGCCTGGCCTGCGCCCACCTTTGTTGAATCCCTTTTTGAAAGCAAACCAGACCATGAAACAACGCTACTACACCCTGTCCGCCTGTGCGCTGGCCGCTGCCCTGTTGGTGGGCTGTGAGCGCAGCAGCACCCAGCCGGCGCCCGCTGCGCCGGCCGCCAGCGCGCCTGCGGCCCCCGCGCCGGCCGATACCCAACAGGCGACCCTGACCACCGAGGTCTTCAATCCTGGCGAACAAGCGATCTTTGCCGTCTCGTCGGTGCTGGTGCAGGGCAAGACCGAGGCGGTGCTGATCGATGCGCAGTTCTCGGCCGAGCAGGCGCGCAAGCTGGCCGACAAGATCAAGGCCAGCGGCAAGCGCCTGACGACCATCTACATCAGCCATGGCGACCCGGACTTCTACTTTGGTCTGGACACCTTGCAAGCCGCGTTCCCGGACGCCAGGATTGTGGCGACCCCGCAGACCATTGCCCATATCGAGGCCACGAAGGACGAGAAGCTCAAGGTCTGGGGCCCGAAGCTGGGCGAGAACGCGCCCAAGCAGCTGGTGGTGCCCCAGCCGCTGCAGGGCGACAGCCTGCAGGTGGATGGCCAGGCCTTGCAGCTGATTGGCCTGGACGGCCCGACGCCGGACCGCACGGTGGTCTGGATTCCGTCGATCAAGACGGTGGCCGGTGGCATCCCGGTGATGGCCGGTGAGCATGTCTGGATGGCCGATACCCAGACGCCGCAGTCGCACAGCGACTGGCTGGCGACGCTGGCGCGCATCAAGGCGCTGGGCCCCGATGTGGTGATCCCCGGCCACTTTGCCGGCACGATGCCCGCGGGCACGGCGGCCGTGGACTTTACCGCCGATTACATCCGCGCCTTTGACGAAGAAACGGCCAAGGCCAAGGACGGCGCTGCGCTGGAAGCGGCGATGAAGCAGCGCTTTCCCCACCTGGGCAGTCTGGAAGGCCTGGCGCTGAGCGCCAAGGTGGCCAAGGGCGAGATGCAGTGGCATTGATGAGGGGCTGATACGGCCCACAGCACCGCACCCCGGCGGGATCGGCTATCCCCGCTGGGGTGCATTGCTTTTTGCCTACAATGCGTGTTTTGGCTGGAATCTCCAGCCCCCTTTGGCGTGCGCGCCCGATTCCAGGCCTTTTTCCGTTGTTTGTTAATGCAGCACATTCGTAATTTTTCCATCATTGCCCATATTGACCATGGCAAGTCGACCTTGGCGGACCGCCTGATCCAATATTGCGGAGGCCTGGCCGAGCGCGACATGGAGGCACAGGTGCTGGACTCGATGGACATCGAGAAAGAGCGCGGTATCACCATCAAGGCGCAGACGGCGGCCCTGCACTACAAGGCCAAGGACGGCCAGGTCTACAACCTGAACCTGATCGACACCCCCGGCCACGTGGACTTCTCCTATGAAGTCTCGCGTTCGCTGTCGGCCTGCGAAGGCGCGCTGCTGGTGGTCGATGCGTCGCAAGGCGTGGAAGCCCAGACGGTGGCCAATTGCTACACCGCGCTGGACCTGGGCGTGGAAGTGTTCGCCGTGCTCAACAAGATGGATCTGCCCAATGCAGACCCGGACAATGCCAAGGCCGAGATCGAAGATGTGATCGGCATTGATGCCAGCGACGCGATTCCCTGCTCGGCCAAGACCGGCATGGGCATTGAAGACATTCTGGAAGCCGTGGTGGCCAAGGTGCCGCCACCCAAGGGCGAGCCCGAAGCGCCCCTGCGCGCGATGATCGTGGACAGCTGGTTTGACCCCTATGTGGGCGTCGTGATGCTGGTGCGCGTGGTCGATGGCCAGCTCAAGAAGAACGAGCGCTTCAAGATGATGGCCACCGGCGCGGCCTATGAAGCCAACAGCCTGGGCGTGTTCACGCCCGCCAATGAGCCGCGCGATGTGCTCAAGGCCGGAGAGGTGGGCTACATCATTGCCGGCATCAAGGAGCTGAAGGCCGCCAAGGTGGGTGACACCATCACGTTGGAAAAGAAGCTGCCCAACAACCTGGGCCCCGCCAGCGCGCCGCTGCCGGGCTTCAAGGAAGTCAAATCCCAGGTGTTTGCCGGTCTGTACCCGACCGAGGCATCCGAATACGACCAGCTGCGTGACGCGCTGGAAAAACTGCAGCTCAACGATGCAGCACTGCATTACGAGCCCGAGGTGTCGCAGGCGCTGGGCTTTGGCTTCCGCTGCGGCTTCCTGGGCCTGCTGCACATGGAAATCGTGCAGGAGCGCCTGGAGCGCGAGTTCGACCAGGACCTGATCACCACCGCGCCCAGCGTGGTCTACCAGGTGCTCAAGGCCGATGGCGAACTCATCGATGTGGAAAACCCCTCGAAGATGCCCGATGCCGGCCGTCTGGAAGAGGTGCGGGAACCGATTGTGACCGTGCACCTCTATATGCCCCAGGACTATGTAGGCCCGGTGATGACCCTGGCCAACCAGAAGCGCGGCGTACAGATGGACATGGCCTACCACGGCCGCCAGGTGATGCTCACCTACGAAATGCCGCTGGGCGAAATCGTGCTGGACTTCTTTGACAAGCTCAAATCGGTCTCGCGCGGCTATGCCTCGATGGACTACGAGTTCAAGGAATACCGGGCCTCCGACGTGGTCAAGGTCGACATTCTGCTCAACGGCGAGAAGGTGGACGCGCTGTCCATCATCGTGCACCGTTCGCAGTCGGTCTACCGGGGCCGTGCGGTGGTGGCCAAGATGCGCGAAATCATCAGCCGCCAGATGTTCGACGTGGCGATCCAGGCGGCCATTGGTGCCAACATCATCGCCCGCGAAACCGTCAAGGCGATGCGCAAGAACGTGCTGGCCAAGTGCTATGGTGGCGACATCACGCGTAAGCGCAAGCTGCTGGAAAAGCAGAAGGCCGGCAAGAAGCGCATGAAACAGATCGGCTCGGTCGAAGTGCCCCAAGAGGCGTTCCTGGCGATTCTGCAAGTGGACGATTAAGAAGAGAAGAAGCCAAAAGCAAAGCTATGCAACTCCTGACAACACTGATTCTGGCCGCCTTTGTGGCCTATATGGGCGCCTGGTACAGCGGCGCGATCGAAGGCAATTTTGCACTGCTGCTGTTTTTGGCCACGGTGATCACCGGCGCCTACTGGGTGGCGGAGCGCTTTTACTTCTTCCCCCGGCGCCAGGCGGCCGCCGCGCAGCTGGAAGTGTCGGCGGCCGAGCGGCGCCGGCAGCTCGATGCCCAGGGGATCGACAAGGTCGATGGCATCGACGTGCAAGAGGGCAAGACGCGCCTGCTGATGCAGCCCTGGTGGCTGGACTGGACCGCAGGCCTGTTCCCGGTGATCGCCGTGGTATTCATCCTGCGCTCCTTCCTGTTCGAGCCGTTCAAGATCCCGTCGGGCTCGATGATCCCGACCTTGCAGGTGGGCGACCTGATCCTGGTCAACAAGTTCACCTATGGCGTGCGCCTGCCGGTGATCAACAAGAAGATCACCGAGGGCACGGCGCCCAAGCGCGGTGATGTGATGGTGTTCCGCTACCCGCCACAGCCCAGCATGGACTACATCAAGCGTGTGGTGGGCGTGCCCGGTGACGAGGTGGCCTACATCAACAAGCGCCTGACGATCAATGGCAAGGTGGTGCCGACGACCAACCAGCCCGATTATTTCGAGCAGGATGCGATGCGCTACTTCAAGCAGATCGAGGAGCAGCTGGGTGACAAGACGCACCGCGCCATCATCAACCCGGATGTGCCCAATTTTGTCCAGGGCGTGACGGATTTCAAGTACAAGGACAACTGCCGCTACAGCGTCGAAGGCGTGACCTGCAAGGTGCCTGAAGGCCATTACTTCATGATGGGCGACAACCGCGACAACTCGCTCGATTCCCGTTACTGGGGCTTTGTGCCGGATGCCAACATTGTGGGCCGGGCCTTCTTTGTCTGGATGAATTTCGGTAACATCAAGCGTATCGGACCGTTTAACTAAAAAAGTTTTCTAAGAGGGATTGGCTATGCAGACTATGAAACAAGCACCAAGGCACCGCCAGCGCGGCATGTCGTTCATCGGTGTGGTGCTCTGGGGTTTCATCATCGTGGCCTTGGCCATTGTGGGCAGCAAGGCCGTCCCGATCGTGATCGAGAACATGAACATCAAGAAGGCCGCGGTCAAGGCCGCGCGCCAGGGCACCACGGTGCAGGAAGTGCGCGCCATCTATGAGCGCTCGCAGGCCATTGATGACATGACCTCGGTCAATGCCAATGATCTGGAAGTGACCAAGGACACGGACGGCAAGATTGTGGTGTCGTACAGCTACGAGCGCGATATCCCGCTGTACGGGCCGGCCTATCTGGTCTTCCGTTTTAACGATAGTGTGAAGTAGGTGGAATCAGAACTCAGCCGATTGCAGGAACGCCTGCAGTATTCCTTTGCGAACGGTGCGTTGCTGCAGCGAGCGGTAACGCACCGTAGTTTTTGTGCGGATCACAATGAGCGCCTGGAGTTTCTGGGTGACTCGGTGCTGGGCCTGGCGGTATCGACGATGCTGTTCCAGAAGCTCAAGGGCACCCCGGAGGGCGAGCTCTCGCGCATGCGGGCCAACCTGGTCAAGCAGGACACCTTGCACCAGATTGCGCTGCGCCTGCAGCTGGCCAAGGTGCTGCGTCTGGGGGAGGGCGAGTCCAAATCAGGCGGACGCGAGCGTCCTTCGATCCTGGCCGATGCGGTCGAGGCGATTATTGGAGCGGTTTACTTGGATGCCGGCTATACGCAGGCCGAGGCGATCGTGCATCATCTCTATGAGCGTGTCGAGATCTCGCAGCACATGCCCGCCGCGTCCAAGGATGCCAAGACGGCGCTGCAGGAGTGGCTGCAGGCACGCAAGAAATCGGTGCCGGAGTATGTGGTGACCGGCACCACCGGTGCTGCGCATGCGCAGACTTTCCATGTCGACTGTGTGGTGCCGGCCTTCCAGGCCCGCAGCGAAGGCGCTGGCGCATCGCGCCGCGCGGCCGAGCAGGCGGCAGCCGCCATCATGTTGCAAAAACTGCAGACCCAGCATCGCTAAGCTTTTATGACCTCGAAAAAATCTCCTTCTCCAAGCGCTGCTGGCCAAGCCCCTGCAGAGCTGTTGCCTTCGGGCCAGACCCTCTCCGACCTGGACGCGATGCTGGCCGCCGCCAAGCCCGGTGCGACCGTGGCGCGCGTCAGCGCCCCCGATGCCGGCCAGGCCGAGGCGCCTGCCGCGCCAACCGGCCCGCAGCGCTGCGGCCTGATCGCCATCGTTGGCAAGCCCAATGTGGGCAAGTCCACGTTGATGAATGCGCTGGTCGGCCAGAAGATCTCGATCACCTCGCGCAAGGCGCAGACCACACGCCACCGCATCACCGGTATCCGCACGCAGGACAACACCCAGTTCGTGTTCGTCGATACGCCCGGCTTCCAGACCCGCCATTCGCGCGCGTTGAACAAGTCGCTCAACAAGACGGTGATGGGCGCCATCGGTGATGTGGACCTGATCCTGTTTGTGGTCGAAGCGGGCAGCTTTACGCTGGCCGATGCCAAGGTGCTGTCGCTGTTCAAGCCCGGCATTCCGACCTTGCTGATCGCCAACAAGCTCGACACCGTGCACCGCCGCCACGAGATTGCGCCCTGGCTGCGTGACATGCAGGAGCGCCACCCCTTTGCCGAGTTCGTGCCGATGTCGGCCAAGAACAAGGGCGATATCGAGCGCCTGTTCGGCATCTGCGAAAAATACCTGCCCGAGCAGGCCTGGTTCTACGGTCCCGAAGAGCTGACCGACCGCAGCGAGAAGTTCCTGGCGTCCGAGACGGTGCGCGAAAAGCTCTTCCGCTTTACCGGCGATGAGCTGCCCTACACCTCGACCGTTGTCATCGACAAGTTCGACGAAGAGCCCAGCAAGACGCATGGCCGCTTCATGCGCATTGCCGCGACCATCGTCGTCGAGCGCGATGGCCACAAGGCGATGGTGATTGGCGAGAAGGGTGAAAAGCTCAAGCGCATCAGCACCGAAGCGCGCCAGGAGCTGGAAAAGCTGCTGGACGCCAAGGTGTTCCTGGAGGTCTGGGTCAAGGTCAAGTCCGGCTGGGCCGATGACGAGGCCCGGGTCAAGTCCTTCGGCTACGAATAAGCGCAACCCTGGCGCACCGTCTGCTATGCACCGGTTGCGCGCCCCGTGCGTGATACCGACCTCTTCTGTGGCCCCGCGCGGGCCACGCAATGCAACCCCCTGAGCCATGGCTGTCAAGCGCGTCAACGAGGAACCGGCCTATATCCTGCACCGGTATGACTGGAGTGAATCCAGCCTGGTGCTGGAGTGCTTTACCCGCCACCGGGGGCGCGTGGCGCTGGTTGCCAAGGGCGTCAAGAAACCCACTTCCAACTTTCGTCCGGTGCTGCTGGCCTTGCAGCCGCTGCGCCTGTCCTGGGGCATCGCGGGCGAGGGCGGCTCGGACATCCACACGCTCAAAAGCGCTGAATGGGTGGGCGGCCACACGATGCCGGTGGGCGGTGGCCTGCTGTCGGGACTCTACCTCAATGAGCTGCTGATGCGGCTGCTGGCGCGCGAGGACCCCTTTGCCAACCTGTTCGACATCTATGCCGGTGTGGTGCGCGTGCTGGCCACCGACCATGGCGATGTGCTCGAACCCGTGCTGCGCGCCTTCGAGCTGCTGCTGCTGCGCGAGCTGGGGCTGCTGCCCTCGCTGGCGGCGCAGACGCTGTCGCTGCAGCCGCTCCAACCCGGCACGCGCTATGTGCTGGTGCCCGATGCCGGCCTGCGCGAGGCCCATGGGCAGGACAGGGCGGGCCTGACCGGTGCACAATGGGAGGCGCTGGAGGAAGCGCTGTCGGCGGCAAATCCCTATCCGGCTGTTCTGAGGGCTTGCGTGTTGTGTGCCGGCGAGTTAAAAGTTCAGTTGCGTACGCTGCTGCAACACCACTGTGGTCAGCCGGTATTGCGTACGCGCCAGTTGATGATGGATATCCAATCGCTATGACTACCCCCGTGAAAACTGCCCTGTCTATCAACCTCAACAAGGTGGCACTGGTACGTAACACCCGCCACCTGGAGATTCCCAGCGTGACGCGTGCGGCACGTCTGTGCCTGGAAGCGGGCGCGCAGGGGATCACCGTGCACCCCCGGCCGGACGAGCGCCACATCCGCCCCGGCGATGTGGAAAAGCTCGCGGGCGTGATCGCCACCTGGCCGGTCAAGCGCGAGTACAACATCGAAGGCAATCCCTTCCAGAATCTGATGGACTATGTGCGCAAGTACCGTCCGCACCAGGCCACCTTTGTGCCCGATGGCGAGGACCAGTTCACCAGCGACCATGGCTGGAGCTTTCCGCAGGATGCCGAGCGCCTCAAGCCGCTGATTGACGAGTGCAAGGCCTTGGGTGTGCGCGTGAGCCTGTTCATGGACCCGATCCCGGAGCAGATGGCCGCTGCCAAGGCTGTGGGCGCAGACCGGGTCGAGCTGTACACCGAGCCCTATGCGGCCGCCTTTGGCACGCCCGAGCAAAGCACGCAGCTGGCGCGCTACGTGGCAGCCGCCAAGGCCGCGCAGGCGGTGGGCCTGGGCGTCAATGCCGGCCATGACCTGAGCCTGCGCAACCTGACCCCGTTTGTGACCCATGTGCCCCAGGTGCTGGAAGTGTCGATCGGCCACGCCTTTGTGACCGATGCGCTGGAGATGGGTTACGCCGAGGCCGTGCGTGCCTACCGCCGCTCGCTCGACGCGCGCGCCGATGGCGTGCTGCTGTAATCGCCCGCCCAGGTCTGTGACAGCATGATTTACGGTATTGGCACCGACATCTGTGATATCCGCCGCATCCGTGCGACCCTGGAGCGCCAGGGCGAGCGCTTTGCCCACAAGGTGCTCGCCGAGGGGGAGCTGGCTGTCTGGCGCCGCCGCAGCGAGCGCTGGCCCGACCGGGGCGTGCGCTACATGGCGACGCGCTTTTCGGCCAAGGAGGCCTTCAGCAAGGCCGTGGGCCTGGGCATGCGCATGCCGATGACCTGGCGCCACTGCGAGGTCATCAACCTGCCCAGCGGCAAGCCCGGCATCCGGCTGCATGGCGAGCTGGCCGCCTGGTTCGAGGCGCAAGGCCTGACGGCGCATATCACCGTGACCGACGAGGTCGACTACGCCGCCAGCTTTTGCGTGGTCGAGAAGCTCTGATTTCCGATCCTCCGGGCCCTGCCAGGGCCCGTTTCTGACTCTTTCGCATCCATCCATGCACGCTCCTCTGATCATTGATATCGCCGGCACGGCCCTGACCGATGCCGACCGCGCCCGTCTCGCACACCCGCTGGTGGGCGGCATCATCCTGTTTGCCCGCAACTGGGAGAGCCGCTCGGCGCTGGTGCAGCTGTGCGCGCAGATCAAGGCCATCAAGCCCGACCTGCTGATCTGTGTGGACCACGAGGGCGGGCGCGTGCAGCGTTTTCGCACCGATGGCTTCACACACCTGCCATCGATGCGGCATTTCGGCCAGATGTGGATGGACGACGGCCAGGGCAGCCGCCAACGTGAGGGCAGCGGTGCGATGCGGGCGATGAATGCCGCCACCGCTGCCGGCTATGTGCTGGGCGCCGAGCTGCGGGCCTGCGCGGTGGATTTCAGCTTCACGCCGGTGCTGGATCTGGACTATGGCGAAAGCTCGGTCATCGGTGACCGCAGCTTTCACCGCGACCCGCGCGTGGTGGCGATGCTGGCCAAGAGCCTGATGCATGGCCTGCTGCAGGCCGGCATGGGCAACTGCGGCAAGCATTTCCCCGGCCATGGCTTTGTCAAGGCCGATTCGCATGTTGCCATCCCCATCGATGGGCGCAGCCTGAGCGCCATCCTCGCCGAGGATGCCGCGCCTTACCCCTGGCTGAGCAGCGTGCTGACGGCGGTGATGCCCGCCCATGTCATCTACCCCAAGGTGGACAAGCGCCCGGCCGGCTTCAGCGAGAAATGGCTCAAGGACGTACTGCGCACGCGCCTGCGCTATGACGGCGCGATCTTCAGCGACGACCTGAGCATGGAAGGCGCGCGCCGCATCAATGGCAGCGTGATCAGCTATACCGAGGCCGCGCTGGCCGCGTTGTCTGCTGGCTGCGACATGGTGCTGCTGTGCAACCAGAGCCTGGGCCTGGGCGCCCATGTGGACGAGTTGCTCGACGGCATGGACGATGCGCTGCGCAGCGGCCGCTGGCAGCCGGACGAGGATTCGGAATCGCGCCGCCTGGCGCTGCTGCCCGAGACGGTGCCCCAGCCCTGGGATGAGCTGATGCGCCAGCCGGCCTACCAGGACGCGCTGGACCTGCTGGGCTGAACCGCTTGTTGACAGAGGCGGCGGTTTAAGCCTCGCCTCAGCCCCGTCCTCTAGATTGCTCTCGTCCCCCTAGCTGGCAGAGAGCGATGCCCCTTCACCACCCTTTGCGCCGTGTGGCGCTGGCCGGCCGCGAGGCGCTGGCGCTGACCCGGCCGTATTTTGTATCCGAGGACAAGGTCCGCGCCTGGGGCCTGTTGGCCGCCATCGTCGCGCTCAACCTGGCGGCCGTGTTCATGCTGGTGCAGATCAACAGCTGGAACCGGGTGTTCTACGATGCGCTGCAGAACAAGCAGGCCGATGTGTTCTGGCACCAGCTCTGGCGCTTTCTGTGGCTGGCGCTGGTCTACATCGTCATTGCGGTCTACAAGTTCTACCTCACCCAGCTGCTGCAGTGGCACTGGCGCCGCTGGCTGACCGAGCACCTGCAAGGCCGCTGGCTGGCCCACAAGGCCTTCTACCGCATGGAGCTGGGCCGCTACAGCGGCAGCCAGCAGATGCCGGACAACCCCGACCAGCGCATCCAGGAAGACATCAACCTGTTCAGCAGCTACACCGTGGCGCTCAGCATGGGGCTGCTCAACGCCCTGGTCACCTTTGTCAGCTTTGTCGGCATCCTCTGGGGGCTGAGCGCGGCGATGGACCTGGATCTGCCTGCCATGCTGGGCGGCGGCAGCCTGCATATTCCCGGCTTTATGGTCTGGATGGCCGTCGTGTACTGCCTGGTCGGCAGTGCGGTATCGCTGTGGCTGGGCAAGCCGCAGGTGGGTCTGAATATCCAGCAACAGCGCCTGGAGGCCAACTACCGCCACCACATGGTCCGGGTGCGTGAGCATGCCGAAGCCATTGCGATGGATGGCGGCGAGCGGGTAGAGGGCGAGCAGCTGCGCCAGCGCTTTGGCGATGTGCTGGGCAACTACCTGCTGCTGATCCGCCAGCAAAAGAAGCTCGCCTGGTTCACCAATTTCTTTGGCCAGGCCGCCGTGGTGTTTCCCTTCATCATTGCCGCGCCGCGCTTTTTCAGCGGCGCCATCCAGCTGGGCCAGCTGATGCAGATTGCCTCGGCCTTCAACCAGGTGCAGGACGCGCTCAGCTGGATCGTCAACAACTACAGTGATATAGCGGCCTGGCGGGCCACCACGCGGCGTCTGGCGAGCTTTGAGGCCGGTCTGCAGGCCCAGGCCCAAGCCCAGGGCCCGTCGCTGGAGGCGGCCGACCATCTGCAAACCCAGGGGCTGCAGGTGGCGCTGCCCGATGGCCGGGTGGTGATCGACAATGCGGCCTTGCAGCTGGCGGCCGGCGAGGACGTGCTGATCAGCGGGCGCTCGGGCAGTGGCAAGTCGACCTTGCTGCGCAGCCTGGCCGGCATCTGGCCGTTTGCGCATGGACGGGTGCAGCGGCCGATGGACAGCATGTTCATTGCGCAGCGCCCTTATTTCCCCGATGGCAGCCTGCGCCAGGCCCTGGCCTACCCGCAGCCGGCAACCGACTATGACGATGCGCAGCTGCAGGCGGCCTTGCGCGCCGCGCAGCTGGCCCCGTTGGTGGAGCGGCTGGATGAGACTGCCGCCTGGAACGCCGTGCTCTCGGGCGGGGAGCAGCAGCGCCTGGCGATCGCGCGGGTGCTGCTCCAGCGCCCGGCCTGGGTGTTTGCCGACGAGGCCACCAGCGCGCTGGACCAGGCGACCGAGGCCGAGGTCTATGCGGCGCTGGTAGCGCTGGTGCGTGCGCGCGGCGGATCGCTGGTGTCCGTCGCCCACCGGGACAGCGTGCA
Organism: uncultured Comamonas sp.; assembly: GCF_964277875.1. NCBI lineage: Bacteria > Pseudomonadati > Pseudomonadota > Betaproteobacteria > Burkholderiales > Comamonadaceae > Comamonas > uncultured Comamonas sp. The sequence goes on along the minus strand of NZ_CAXYJV010000009.1, from coordinate 140,826 downwards.
GGCCTTCCACAGCGGGCGCTGGCAGCTCGATGCGGAGCAGCATGCGGTGCGGCCCGGGACGGGCAGGCGCTAGCCCGTGCCCTGGGCCGCCGCAAGGCGACCCGGCTGCGGCGGACCAAAAAAATGCCTGCACGGGGCAGGCATTCGTCAGCGATGGCTGGTAAAGGCGGAGGTCAGGCGACGGCGCCGACACCCAGCAGGGCGATCACCAGGAAGATCACCGTGATGGCGATGAAGATGAAGAAAAGGATCTTCGCGATTCCGGCGGCGCCAGAGGCTACACCGGTAAAGCCGAACACACCGGCCAGCAACGAGATCACCGCAAAAATAATGGCCCACTTAAGCATCGAACACCTCCTGTTGTCATGTGATGGTTGATCTTAAGCAGGGGGGCGAATCAGCGCCGTGGGCCGAAGAGGCAAGTACCGGTAGGCTGGCGCTGACAGCCGCCTGGAATGCACGGTGTCATGGCACGGCGGGCGTATCGGCTGGCGCAGCCGGGCTGGCCTCTGGCGGCTGTTGGGGCGGGGGATCATCGGTCCAGCGGCGCACCACCTTCTGGAAGATGTGGGTGTTGGGGATTTGCAGCACCACGCTTTGGCTGCGGTCCGCCACAAAGTCTTCGAGTGTCGTGTAGAGCATGTTGATATCGACCACCCGGCCCTTAGCACCGGGCTTGTCCAGACCGTCCAGCACCTCGATGTAGTCGCCCAGCCGGTAGGGCCGCACGGTGAAGATCAGCACCGCGCAGAAGAAGTTGGACAGCACGCTCCAGGCAGCGAAGAAGGCCACGGCGCCGACCGCGGCAAAGCCGGAGAACGCCGTCCACAGCACCGTGGCGCTGACCCCCAGGCGCTCCAAAATCAACAGGCAGGTGCCGCCAATGATGAGCCAGCGCACCAAGCCCTTGACGGGCACGGCCAGCTCCAGCGGCCAGTGGTAGTGCTGGGCCACGCGGGTGATGAGCTTGCGCGTGACGTAGTTGAGCGTGATGGCCAGCAGCAGGATCAAGGTGATCTGTATCGCAGGCACGATGATGTCCACCCATTCGGTGGCCCATTCGGGAATCAGGAGTTTGAGTCGGTTCATGGCGGGAGCAGGGCGCGCAACGGGCGCCAGATGGGCCCGTGGTGGGGGATGCGCTGATTATCGATGACGATGGAGCGGGCTTCAGGCCAGCGGCAGCTGGCTTTGATGGGCGCGGCAGGCTTCGTCATGCCAGTCGACCAGGGCCTGGATGTCCATGCCTATGCGGGACTGGCCCAGCTGCGCAATGAACTGGCAGGCGCTGTACCGCGCTGCCTGCTGGTCGTAGACATGCGTCCATTCAGCGCGTGCTGCCAGTTGGCTGGCAGCCACCGGCCAGCGCCGCACCTGCGGGCTGGGGCCGGACAGGCCCATGCGCCAGGGCTTGCCGGTCACGCGGGCGCGAAAGCACTGCTGCTGCAGGCACAGGCGCTGGTAGACCGGATCGACCTGCAACGCAGAGAACAGATCCTGCACCGCGCTGTCGCCGGGCCGCAAGGCCTCGTGGGTGACGATGATGCGCAGCCCCTTGGGCGTGCTGTAGACGCGCAGACCCCATTCGGGGTGCTGCTGGCTGAAGGCGGTGACCCGCTCCAGCGCCAACTGCCGGGGATCGGCGCTGCCGGCCTGTTTTTGGCGCAGGTTCAACCAGCGCCGCAGCCACAGCACCAGGACCACGGCCCCGCCCGCCAGCACCGCCATCGCGGGCAGCACGCCACCCTGCGCAAAGACGACGAAGCCCACCGCTAGCGCCAAGACAGCTGCGACCAGCAGCGGTGCCGCACTGGGTGGCTGGGGTTGCGGCGGGAAGTCCATGTCGGCGATGGCGACATCGGGGGTGTTGAGGCAGTGCGCGCCGTAGCTGTTGCGCGTCATCACGGTCTGGCCGCGCTGGCCCAGGATCTCCTCACGGATGGGGGTCTGGCCATTCAGGCCGTATTCACCGAGCCGTTCCATGCGCTGAAAGCTGGCATCCAGATGGCGCAGTTGCGGGGCGCTGAGCACCTGGTCGAGCGCAGCCTGGGCGCGCTGTTGGGCATGGGCCTGTGCGGCTTCGGGGCTCTGGTCGGACCAGCCCCAGCGTTGCACGGTGGCGCCATGGCGCGGACTGGTTTCATGGCGCAGGCGTGATTGCGCCCAGTAACGGGGTATCTGCATGCAGGCCAGTATATCGGCGGCGGCAAGCCAAGAAAAAAGCGGCACAGGCTCTGGGCAGAGCCTGTGCCGCTGGGCGCTGTGGGCAGGCCAAGGGCCTGCCGCGCGCTTTATTGCTCCCGGCGCAGCGCGGGGAACAGGATGATGTCGCGGATGCTGGCGCTGTCGGTCAGCAGCATCATGAAGCGGTCGATACCGATGCCGCAACCGCCGGTGGGTGGCATGCCGTACTCGAGCGCGCGCACAAAGTCGTGGTCGTAGTACATGGCTTCGTCATCGCCGCCATCCTTGGCAGCGACCTGGGCATTGAAGCGCGCGGCCTGGTCTTCGGCATCGTTCAGCTCCGAGAAGCCGTTGCCGAACTCGCGGCCGGTGATGTAGAGCTCAAAGCGCTCGGTCACTTCGGGGCGGTCATCGTTGGCGCGGGCCAGCGGGCTGATCTCGGTCGGGTGCTCCATGATGAAGGTGGGGTTCCAGAGCTTGTCCTCGACCACTTCCTCAAAGTACAGCACCTGCAGGCTGGCCAGGGTGCGGCCTGCCAGCTTGTCCTTCTCTTCCTTCATGCCCAGCTTCTTCAAGGCATTGGTGAGCCATTCGCGGTTGCCCACGTTCTCGCCGGCATCGGTGTACTTGACGATGGCTTCGGTGATGGTCAGGCGCTCGAAGGGCTGGGTCAGGTCCACCGGCTTGCCGCCATAGCTCAACTCCAAGGTGCCCACGGCCTTCATCGCGGCATCGCGGATCAGCGCTTCGGTGTAGTCCATCACGTCGCGGTAGTTCCAGTAGGCCGCGTAGAACTCCATCATCGTGAACTCAGGGTTGTGGCGTACCGACACCCCTTCGTTGCGGAAGTTGCGGTTGATCTCGAACACGCGCTCGAAGCCACCGACGATCAGGCGCTTGAGGTAGAGCTCCGGAGCGATGCGCAGGTACATCTCCTGGTCCAGCGCATTGTGGTGGGTGATGAAGGGCTTGGCATTGGCGCCACCGGGGATCGGGTGCAGCATCGGGGTCTCGACTTCGAGAAAGCCGTGCTCGACCATGAACTCGCGGATGCCGGAGACTGCCTTGGAGCGGGCCACAAAGCGCTTGCGTGCGTCTTCGTCGGTCATCAGGTCGACATAGCGCTGGCGCACCTTCTGCTCCAGATCGGCCATGCCGTGGAACTTGTCGGGCATGGGGCGCAGGCTCTTGGTGAGCATGCGGATCTTGGTCACCTTGATCGACAGCTCGCCGGTCTTGGTCTTCATCAGCTGGCCTTCGGCACCGATGATGTCGCCCAGATCCCATTTCTTGAAATCGGCGTACAGCTCCTCGCCCACCGCATCGCGGGTGACGTAGAGCTGGATGCGGCCGGTGGCATCCTGCACGGTGGCAAAGCTGGCCTTGCCCATCACGCGCTTGAGCATCATGCGGCCGCCGACGCTGACCGTCAGCGCGGCAGCGTCCAGGTCGGCGGCGTCCTGCTCGGCGTGGGCCGCAATCAGGTCGTCTGCGCGGTCGGCGGGCTTGAAGTCGTTGGGGAAAGCCACACCTTTGCCTTGGCGCTGTGCTTCGCGCAGGGCTTTGAGTTTTTCGCGGCGCTCGGCAATCAGTTGGTTTTCGTCGTGCGCAACCGGCGCGGTCTCGGGAGTGGTGTGGTTTTCAGACATGAAGAGGCCAGCATTGCGCTGGTAAACGGCCAAAACCTGTCATTTTAAGATTTTTAGCGTGCCCTGTGCCGGCAAAAGCCGTAGTGTCCGACTGCTGCACCGCTTTTCGTCCCTGGCGCGCTGGGGGATTTGGTGACACGGGACCTGGCAGCGGCCCTAGAATAACAGCTTGAAGCCCTTTGTCATTGGTCTGTTAGCTTCGTTTTTAATAGCAAATTTCGCATTCTCGGGATCGCTCCCGACTGGAAACACCGATGCTTTTTCAAATCCTGTCCCTGCTGCTCAATATTGCAGGTGGTCTGCTGACCGGTGCCTGCCTGCTGCGCTGGTACATGCAGTACCAGCGCGTCTCCTTCAACAACCCGCTGGGGCAGCTGGTGCTGGCACTGACCAGCTGGCTGGTGCTGCCGTTGCGCAGGATCACCAAGGGCTTGCCCGGCGGCGACTGGGCCAGCATCCTGGGCGCGTGGTTGGTGCAGGTGGTCCAGTTTGTGCTGCTGTGGCTGGCGGCGGGGGGCCTGTCATCGCTGCTGTCGGTGCTGGTGGTCGCCACCATTGGCGTGGCCAATATCGGCATCTCCACGATGGTGGTGGTCACGCTGGTGCATGCGGTGCTGTCCTGGCTGTCGCCGGGCAACGCGGTGATGAATGCCGTGTTCTACCAGTTGACCGCACCGCTGCTGCGCCCGCTGCGCAAGATCATCCCGCTGGTTGGCGGTGTGGACCTGTCGCCCATCGTGCTGCTGGTGGGGTTGCAGATCATCTCCATCATGCTCGCGCACCTGCAGTCGCGGCTGCTGCTGGCGGTGTGATGTGATGCTGGGGGCGCAAGCCCGGACGCAAAAAAACCGCCCTGGGCGGTTTTTTTGTGGGGGTAGCGGTCCTGAGTAGACCGCTGGGGTATCGGGCCGATCAGGCCACCGCATCCGCGGGCAGGCGCTGCAGCATGGCCAGGCTGCTGGCGATGCGGTCGCGCAGCTCGCGGCGGTCGACGATCATGTCCACGCCGCCCTTTTGCTGCAGGAACTCGGCGCGCTGGAAGCCTTCCGGCAGCTTCACGCGCACGGTGTTCTCGATCACGCGCGGACCGGCAAAGCCGATCAGCGCCTTGGGTTCGGCCATGACGATATCGCCCATGAAGGCAAAACCGGCAGACACGCCGCCCATCGTGGGGTCGGTCAGCACGCTGATGTAGGGCAGGCCCTTCTTGGCAAAGCGGGTCAGCGCGGCATTGGTCTTGGCCATCTGCATCAGGCTGAGCAGGCCTTCCTGCATGCGCGCACCACCGGTGGCGGTGAAGCACACAAACGGCACCTTTTGCTCGATGGCGGTTTCGACGCCGCGCACAAAGCGCTCGCCGACGACCGAACCCATCGAGCCGCCCATGAATTCAAACTCGAAGCAGGCGACCACCAGGTTGACGCTCTTGACCGAGCCCCCCATCACCACCAGCGCATCGGTCTCGCCGGTGTTTTCCAGCGCTTCCTTGAGGCGCTCTGGGTACTTGCGGCTGTCCTTGAACTTCAGCGCATCGACGGGCAGCACTTCCTGGCCAATCTCGTAGCGGCCTTCGGCGTCCAGAAACTGGTTCAGGCGCGCGCGCGCCGACATGCGGTGGTGGTGGCTGCACTTGGGGCAGACATTGAAGTTGTGCTCCAGGTCGGCCTTGTACAGCACGGCTTCGCAGGCTGGACACTTGATCCACAGACCTTCGGGCATCTGGCGACGCTCGGCCGGGTCGGTGTGCTGGATCTTGGCGGGTAACAGTTTCTCTAGCCAGGACATGGTTGTTTTCCTTTGCTCTCGCACTCGTCGGGCTGCGCACGGCGCAGCCCAGGAGGCGCATTATGCGTCAAGCGCCTTGCGGATGCCACGCAAAAAATCGGAGACCAGCGCCACGACTTTCTCGTGCGGCTGGTTTTCGATCAGCTGGATGATGCGGGTGCCGATCACCACGGCATCGGCCACCTTGCCGATGGCCTGGGCCGTCTGCGCATCGCGAATGCCAAAGCCTACGCCCACAGGGATATGCACATGCTGGCGGATTTGCGGCAGCATCGCTTCGACGGCGCCGGTATCGAGCGTGCCCGCACCGGTAACGCCCTTGAGCGAGACGTAGTACACATAGCCGCTGGCCACGCGCGCCACTTGCTGCATGCGCTCCGGCGTCGAGGTGGGCGCCAGCAGGAAGATCAGGTCCATGCCATGCGCACGCAGATCGGCCGCAAAGGCTTCGCATTCTTCGGGCGGGTAGTCTACCACCAGCAGGCCATCGACTCCGGCGGCAGCGGCATCGCGCACAAAAGCGCCTTTGCCGTGCACCTGTTCGTAGCGCTCGACCGGGTTGGCATAGCCCATCAGCACCACCGGCGTGGTGTTGTCCTTCACGCGGAACTCGGCCACCATCGCCAGCACCTGCTTCATGCCAATGCCCAGTGACAGGGCCTTCTCCCCGGCTTTCTGGATGACGATGCCGTCGGCCATCGGGTCCGAGAAGGGCACGCCCAGCTCGATCACATTGGCGCCTGCATCGACCATGCCATGCATCAGCGCCGGCGTGATGTCGGCAAAGGGGAAGCCTGCGGTGACATAGGGAATCAAGGCCTTGCGGCCAGCCAGCTTCAACTGGTCAAACGTTGCGGCGATGCGGCTCATTTGGTATAGCTCCCCTTGACGGCCACGCCGCGGCTGGAGGGTTGGGCATAAAAGTCGACGCCCGAGAGATCGGCCACCGTGCCAATGTCCTTGTCGCCCCGGCCCGACAGGCTCACGAGGATGGACTGGTCCTGGCGCATGGTCTTGGCCAGCTTCATCGCATAGGCCACGGCGTGGCTGGATTCCAGCGCCGGGATGATGCCTTCGGTGTGGCACAGGTAGTGGAAGGCATCGAGCGCCTCCTGGTCGGTGATGCCGACATACTGGGCACGGCCGATTTCCTGCAACCAGGCATGCTCGGGGCCGACGCCGGGGTAGTCCAGGCCGGCGCTGATGGAATGGGTTTCGGTGATCTGGCCGTTGTCGTCCTGCAGGATATAGGTGCGGTTGCCATGCAGCACACCGGAGGATCCCCGCTGCAGCGATGCGGAGTGCTTGCCGCTGTCCAGGCCTTCGCCGGCCGCTTCGACGCCGATCAGGCGCGTGTTCTCATAGGGGATATAGGGGTAGAAGATACCCATGGCATTGCTGCCGCCCCCGACGCAGGCAATCACTGCATCGGGTTGCTCAGCGGCCATGTTCTGCTCCTTGAACAGCGCCGGCATCTGGGACAGGCACTCGTTGCCGATCACGCTCTGGAAATCGCGCACCATCATCGGGTAGGGGTGGGGGCCGGCCACGGTGCCTATGATGTAGAAGGTGTTGTCCACATTCGCCACCCAGTCGCGCATGGCCTCGTTGAGCGCGTCCTTCAAGGTCTTGCTGCCCGACTCGACCGGCACCACGGTGGCGCCCAGCAGCTTCATGCGGTAGACGTTGGGGCTTTGGCGGCGCACGTCTTCGCTGCCCATGTAGACCACGCATTCGAGGCCATAGCGGGCGCAGATGGTGGCAGTGGCCACACCGTGCTGGCCGGCGCCGGTCTCGGCAATGATGCGCGGCTTGCCCATGCGCTTGGCCAGCATGGCCTGGCCGATCACATTGTTGATCTTGTGGGCACCGGTGTGGTTGAGGTCCTCGCGCTTGAGGTAGATCTGCGCGCCACCCATCTCGCGCGACATGCGCGCTGCGTGGTAGACGGGCGAGGGGCGGCCGACATAGTGGGCCAGCTCGTACTGGAATTCGCGCAGGAACTCCGGATCGTTCTGGTACTTGTCATAGGCCTCGCGCAGCTCGACCAGGGCGTGGGTCAGGGTTTCGCTGGCAAAGCTGCCGCCATAGGGGCCGAAATGGCCCGCAGTATCGGGTTGCTGGTATTCAAACATGGAAGGGATTCTTGGCAAGTAGTGTGTCAGCGGCACGCACGGCTGCGACAAACTGTTGGATTTTTTCGGCGTCCTTGGTGCCCTTGATGGCCTTGCCATCGGCACCGGTCCTCTCAACGCCGGAGCTCACATCCACCGCGAGCGAGAGGCAGCGCGGTCTGACTTGCACAATGCCATCGGTCACGTTTGCAGGCGTGAGTCCACCAGACAAAACGAGATGAGAGGCTACGTTTGTTGGAAGCAGTGACCAATTGAATGCTTTGCCGCCACCGCCGAACCCCTCGACATGGGCGTCGAGCAGGATGGCCTTGGCGTGTGAATATCGATGGGCATATTCTACGAGGTCGAACTGCACCGCAGCGTCGCCAAGGGGTATGCGTGCGGCACGCAAAAAGCTGCGCTCGCCGCCGCCGGTCGATGCCAGGCATTGCTCCGGGGTTTCATCGCCATGGAACTGCGCGATCGCGCCGGGCACCTTGCCACAGGCCGCCATCACCTGGGCAGGCGTTTCATTGACAAACAGCAGCACCGGCGTCACAAAGGCCGGCAGGCGGCGCGCCAGCTCGGCGGCGCGCTCGGCGGTCACGGCCCGGGGGCTGGCGGGGTAGAGCACAAAGCCAATGGCATCCACCCCGGCGGCCACGGCCGCGTCCACGTCCTGTTCACGCGTCAGGCCACAGATCTTGATGCGGGTGCGGCCCGCAGTTGCTTGCATCGCAGTCAATGGAACTCCTTGTTCAGGCAAACCAGTCAAAAGAAATGGCCTCGGTGGGCAGGCCCCAGTGCGCATCGTACTGGGGGCCCAGAAAGTACAGGCCGTCGGGCGAGAAGGTGGGGGCGGCGGTCTCGCGGCTGCGGGCCTGCAGCACCTCCTGCATCCATTGCGGCGGCTTGGTGCCCTGGCCAATCACGACCAGGCAGCCCATGATGTTGCGGATCATGTGGTGCAGAAAGGCGCTGCCCTGAAAGTCAAAGCGCCAGTAGCACGAAGGCACGCCGTCGCGGGAGGCACTGGGGCGCTGGGCGCTGCGGCCAATGTGGATCGCGTACAAGGTCTTGACCGGCGACTTGGCCTGGCAGCCGGCAGCGCGAAACGACGAGAAATCATGCTCGCCCAGCAGGTACTGCACCGCGCGCTCCATGGCCTGCAGGTCGAGCGGCTGGAACACCCAGCCGACCCGGCCGGCCTCGACGCTGGGGCGCACCGGCGACTGCAGCAGCGCATAGCCATAGCGGCGCGATGTGGCACAGGCCCGGCTGTGAAATGCGTCCGGCACGGTCCGCGCCCACTGGACGGCGATGTCCTTGGGCAGAAAGGTGTTGGTGCCGCGCACCCAGGAGGCCTCGGTGCGTTCCACTGGGGCATCGAAATGCACCACCTGCATGAGGCCGTGCACACCGGCATCGGTGCGGCCTGCGCAAATGGTGGAGATGGGGGAGGCGGCAAAGCGGCTCAGCGCCGCTTCGAGATGGTCTTGGACAGTGTTGCCGCTGGGCTGGCTTTGCCAGCCCTGGTAGGCCTGTCCGTTATAGGTGATGCCCAGGGCGATTCGCATGGCGCCATCATAAAGCGGCTGGCGCACCCGGCCATGAAAAAGCCCCGCAGAGCGGGGCTTGCCGGGGAGGGCCCTGCCGCTCAGCGGCTTTGGTCCAGCAGGCGCTGGGCCTGGGCCTTGACCGTGGCGCTGGACGATTCAGCCATGACTTCCTCGGCCAGCGAACGGGCGCCTTCCTTGTCACCGATGGCCAGGAATTCCTGGGCCAGGGTCAGCTTGGTGGCCAGCGGGTCGCTGTCATCGATCTCCAGACCGGCCATGTCATCGGCCAAGGTGACCGGATGCGTATGGTCTGGCTCGCCGGAGCCGGGCAGATCCAGCGACAGCGAGGTCATGTCGAAGTCCATCGTCGGCATGCTCTTGTCGCTGATGGGCATCTGCGCGGTGCTCTGGCTGTCGAAGTCGCTCAGCTGGAAGTCCAGTGCGCCGGGCTGGGTCTCCAGACTCTGGGCGGCGCTGTGGCTGGCGCTGGGCGACAGCTCCGACGGAATGCTCAGCGCTTCGGCCAGCTGGCGGTCAAAGTCTTCCATCGACAGCGCGGGCTTGCCAGCGGCAGGCGCCAATGCCTCGAAGGCCAGGCCTGCGTCGGTTGCAGGGACGGGCGCCGCTGCCACGGGGGTGGCAGGTGCTGCCGATGCCTGGAACTTCGAAGCCGCATCCGGGGTTTCGGTCAGCTGGCTGCTCATCGCGAAATCCAGACCCGTGGAGGGGCTGAAGGCACTGGCTGGGCTGGCATCAGCAATCGTTGTCGGTGGCAGCGTGTTCTCAAACGGAATCGGTTCGGCGCGCGCAGCAGCGGCAGCGGCGGCCAGGGCGGCAGGCGTGGCGATCTCGGTAGCAGACGGCACCGCAGCGGTGTTGTTCTGGTAGACCGGGTTGGCGGCGTCCAGCTCCTGGCCGAGCGCGGCAATGCGCAGCCAGTCAGGGCCGGCGCCACCCGTGATCTGGCGGGCATCCTTGGCAATGCTCTCCAGCGCCAGGCGGTCCTTGCGCTTGGCATAGATCTCGGCCAGCTTTGCATGCAGGGCGCTGCGGGTCGGGCTGGTGCGCAGCGCTTCCTTGAGGATTTCCTCGGCCTGCAGATCACGGCCATAGGCCAGATAGACATCGGCCTCGGCCACCGGGTCCACATCGCCAGCGTCGAGCTGGCTGGGCGTGTAGGCGAGCGAGGAGTTGCCGGTGGTCATCGCGCTTACCGAGGTGTCGATGTGCTGGCCGCCGCTGGCGCCAAAGAACGAGTCCTGGGCCAGGCTGCTCTCGAGCACGGAATCGGTGGCCGCGTGGACCCCTTCCTTGCGCTTTTTGTTGCGGTACCACAGGCCGCCCAGCAGCGCCAGGATGGCCAGGCCGCCCGCTGCTGGCAGCAGCGGGTTGTCCAGCAGCTCATCGACAAAGCTGGGCTCTTCGACGGGCGCAGGTGCTGGTGCAGGCGCGGGCTTGGGGGCAGGAGCCGGTGCAGGCGCGGCAGAGTCGCTGGCAGCCGCAGCAGGCGCGGGCGCGGTGGCTGCTGGGGTGGCAGGTGCTGCCGGTGCAGGCGCGGATGCAGCAGGGGCCGGAGCCGCAGGCGTGGCAGCAGGCGCTGCAGCCGCAGCGGTCGTGCCTGCAGCAGGGACAGTCGCCGTACCGGCGGGCTTGCTGTCTGCGGTCGCAGCAGCGGATGCCCCGGCGGCGGCAGAGCCTGCAGCGGCTTGCTTGAGCTTGTTCAGCTCCTCGATGTTCTTGTTCAGCTCGGAGGTGCGCTCCTGGGCGGCATTGGCCTGCTGGGCACTGGCAACGCTCGCTTCCGCGGACTTGGTGCCCTTGGCGGCTTCCTTGCTGAGCTTGAGCTGGTCCGGTGCCACGCTCTGGGGCTTCTTGTCGTCGACCGAGGCTTCCACCTTGCCGCTGGCGGCACGGGTATCGGTGGCGACCTGGGCCGGCGCTGCCTTGGCGGCGAGCTGGCTGCGGTAGCTGTTGAAATCGCGGCTTTGTGCGGCCACCATCTGGCGTGCCTGGCGCGGCGAGACGGCGCGGGCCTGCTCGGCCGATGGCATCGTCAGGGTCACGCCGGCCTTCATGCGGTTGACGTTGCCGCCTACAAAGGCATGGGGGTTGCTTTGGACCACCGCAATCAGCATCTGGTCCAGCGAGATATCGGCGGGCTTGTTCTGGGCCGCAATGCGGCCTAGCGTGTCACCCCGCTGGGTGCGCACGGAGTCGCCGCCGGCATTGTTGCTGGCGGTGGCAGGAACATTGGCGCGCGCCGGGGCCGCAGGGCGCGGTGCGGCGGCGGTGCGTGCGGCCGGTGCAGGTGCTGGCGTCGCAGAGGCCAGCGGCTCCTCGATCACCCGCACGGGAGGCGCGGGCGCGCGGGCGGCTGGCGCGGCGGCAGCGCTGAGCTGCGGGGCCACGGTGACGGCTGGTTCAGACTTGCGCAGGTTGGGTGGATCGAACAGCATCGTGTAGCTGCGCACTACCTGGCCGGAGTTCCAGTTGGCGTCGATCACATAGTCGACAAAGGGGTCGTTGACGGGGCGCTGGGTGGTCAGCACGATGACGGCCGTGCCATTGGCGCGGCGCTGAAGCTGGGCGCGCACGGCGCTGGCGGTGCCGGAGTAGTCCATGCCCTGGGTGCGGAACACGGCCGACGAGGCCGTCTTGACCTGCAAGGTGTCGGCCTCGGCGTCCGTGATCTGCGGCACTTCGATTTCCGCGCGCAGCGGTTCGCCCAGTGCAGATTTCACATTGATCTTGCCCAGCGCGAGTGCTGATGCTTCCCCTGTGTACAGGCCAAAGGCTGCCATGGCGGCGGCAAGCGCAGTGATTTTCCAGCGATGCATAGTGCTATTTGATTGAATAGTAGAAGCGTGCGGGGTTGTTTTTGTACCCATGAGAAAGCCCTCCCCCTAAGACGCGAAATCGGTAATTATCAGTAAAAAGAACCTTAACAGTAATGTCTTGGGGTGACAAGTTAAGGAGCGGGCTTGCCTTTTGATAGGCAGCCTGGGCTGGCCCCGGCCTGCATGAATGTTGTGCTGGAGCAACTTTTCAGAGGGCGGCGCCTGCACACCCCGATCCCTCGGCCCTGGGCCCGATCACCAGAAAAAACACCTTCCGGCTGCATCGGGCAGATCCGGAAGGTGTGGTGTGGGTTGGCGGGGAATCAGCCGGCCATCAAGCGGCGAGCAGGATGCGCAGCATGCGGCGCAGGGGCTCGGCAGCGCCCCAGAGCAGCTGGTCGCCGATCACGAAGGCCGACAGGTACTCGGGGCCCATGTTCAGCTTGCGCACACGGCCGACAGCGACTTCCAGGCCGCCGGTCACGGCTGCGGGGGTCAGCTCCTTGACCGTCACGGCACGCTCGTTGGGCACCCACTTGACCCAGTCGTTGCCGCCCTTGATCAGCGCTTCGATCTCGGCGAGCGGCAGGTCCTTGTTGAGCTTCAGGGTCAGCGCCAGGCTGTGGCAGCGCATCGCGCCAATGCGCACGCACAGGCCATCGACGGGGATCGTGGCATCGGTGCCCAGGATCTTGTTGACCTCGGCCTGGCCCTTCCACTCTTCCTTGGACTGGCCGTTGTCGAGCTGGGCGTCGATCCAGGGAATCAGGCCGCCGGCCAGGGGTGCACCGAAGAATTCGGTGGGCACATCGCTGCGGATGGTCTGCGCGACCTTGCGGTCGATGTCCAGAATGGCCGAAGCGGGCGTGGCCAGCTCATCGGCCACGGCGGCATGCACGACGCCCATGCCCTTGAGCAGCTCGCGCATGTGGTTGGCACCGCCGCCGGACGCAGCCTGGTAGGTCATCGACGAGACCCATTCGACCAGACCGGCGTTGAACAGGCCCGACAGGCCCATCAGCAAGATGGAGTTGGTGCAGTTGCCGCCGATCCAGTTCTTGCCGCCTGCGGCCAGCTTGCGCTGGATCAGTGCGTCATTGACAGGGTCCAGCACGATGACGGCGTCGTCTTGCATGCGCAGCGATGAGGCGGCATCGATCCAGTGGCCGTTCCAGCCGGCAGCGCGGATCTTGGGGAAGACTTCCTTGGTGTAGTCGCCGCCTTGGCAGGTGATGATGATGTCGCACTTGGACAGCTCGGCGATGTCATTGGCATCCTTGAGCTGGGTGTGCACGGTGGCCATCGCAGGGGCCTTGCCGCCGGCGTTGGAGGTCGAGAAAAACACCGGCTCGATCAGCGCGAAGTCACCCTCGGCCTGCATGCGGTCCATCAACACCGAGCCGACCATGCCGCGCCAGCCCACCAAACCTACCAATTGCTTGCTCATAAAACGCCCTTGTCTACCTAAACGAAAGGAAATGCCACGGGGGCTGAGGGCCTGGCTCGTCGGCCAGTTGGAGGCGCACGACGAACCAGGCTGGATCAGCCGGTAATCTTCGTGGTGGTTGTGAATGTGTATGCGCGCGCAGCCATACCCGCCTCAATGGGGGTGATGGTGTTCAGCCAAGAAATAGGGCGGTGCGCAGACATGGGAAGCTATTCTAGCGTCAATTTTTAAAACCTGTGCAAGAAATTTTATAAATTTCGAGTGCTGGCGCATCGAAGCGCATGCATATATGACGTTAAAAACTATTTTTTGACTATTTATGGTTTTTTAATTCGTCGAAATGACCAAAGTCGAAAGCGAGCCGTGCTTCTGTCGTCGTTTTGGTGCTGAAACGGGGCAGGGGTTTGCGCGGTGGATGCGGATCGTTCTTGCGCTGGCGCAAAAAAGCGACCCGCAGGTCGCTGTCAGAGACGCAAGCTGAAGACCGCTGCTTACAGCGCAGCCACCACGGCATCGCCCATCTGCTGGGTGCCGACCTTGGTCGTGCCTTCGCTGTAGATGTCGGGCGTGCGCAGGCCCTTGGCCAGCACCTTTTGCACAGCCGCTTCAATCTTCTGGGCAGCGGCTTCCTGGCCCAGGCTGAAGCGCAGCATCATCGCGGCCGACAGGATGGTGGCCAGCGGGTTGGCGACGCCCTTGCCGGCGATGTCCGGTGCCGAGCCGTGGCTGGGCTCATACAGGCCTTGCTTCTTGTCGTTGAGGCTGGCCGAGGGCAGCATGCCGATCGAGCCGGTCAGCATCGAGGCTTCGTCGCTCAGGATGTCGCCAAACATATTGCCGGTGACGACGACGTCGAAACGCTTGGGTTCCTTGACCAGCTGCATCGCGGCGTTGTCGACATACATGTGGTCCAGCTGCACATCGGGGTACTGCTTGCCCACTTCGGTCATCACGTCCTTCCACAGCTGGAAGGTCTCCAGCACATTGGCCTTGTCGACGCTGGTCACGCGCTTGCTGCGCTTTTGCGCGGCCTGGAAGGCCACATGGCCGATGCGCTCGATCTCGGGGCGGGTGTAGCGCATCGTGTCGAACGCTTCTTCGGCGCCGGGGAAATGGCCGTCCGGTGCGCTGCGGCGGCCGCGTGGCTGGCCGAAGTAGATGTCGCCCGTCAGCTCGCGGATGATCAGGATATCGAGACCGGACACCAGCTCAGGCTTGAGGCTGGAGGCGTGGGTCAGCTCCTTGTAGCAGATCGCGGGGCGGAAGTTGGCAAACAGGCCCAGCGCCTTGCGCAGGCCCAGAATCGCTTGCTCGGGGCGCAGTGCGCGCTCGAGCGTGTCGTACTTCCAGTCGCCCACGGCGCCAAACAGGATCGCGTCCGATGCCTGGGCCAGCTCCAGCGTGGCGGGTGGCAGCGGGTGGCCGGAGGCCTCATAGGCGGCGCCACCGACGGGTGCGCTTTGCAGGTGCAGGTCCAGCTTCAGGGCGTCGAGCACCTTGACGGCTTCTGCAACGATTTCTGGACCAATGCCGTCTCCGGGCAATACAGCGATTTTCATGGTTTTTTCTCAGTCAGGATGGCAGGGCCGCGCCCGGTGGGGCGCAGCGGGGATGGCGGTGAACCGCCTCTCGCGGCGCTCAGGCCTTGGCTTGCACCAGGCTGTGCGCCAGCCAGGGCTTGGTCGCCAGGCGGTTGGCTTCATAGGCCTGGATCTTGTCCTTGTGGCGCAGGGTCAGGCCAATGTCGTCAAAGCCGTTGAGCAGGCAGTACTTGCGGAAGGCGATCACATCGAAGGGGATGGTTTCGCCGCCGGGACGCAGGATGACCTGCTGGTCCAGGTCGATGGTCAGGCTGTAGCCGGGGTGCACTGCGACTTCGTTGAACAGCATGTCGATCGTGGCCTCGGGCAGCACGATGGGCAGCAGGCCGTTCTTGAAGCAGTTGTTGAAGAAGATGTCGGCAAAGCTGGGCGCCAGGATCGCGCGGAAGCCGAACTGGTCCAGCGCCCAGGGGGCGTGCTCACGGCTGGAGCCGCAGCCAAAGTTCTTGCGGGCGATCAGGATGCTGGCACCCTGGTAGCGCTGCTGGTTGAGCACGAAGTCCGGGTTGGGCTTGCGCGCGGACTCGGGCACGCCGGGCTGGCCGGGCTGGTCCAGATAGCGCCATTCGTCAAACGCATTGACGCCAAAGCCGGTCTTCTTGATCGACTTGAGAAACTGCTTGGGAATGATGGCGTCGGTGTCGACGTTCTCGCGGTCCATGGGTGCCACGAGGCCGGTGTGGATGGTGAATTTCTGCATGTTCTAGCCTTTGGGCTGCCCGCATTCATGGACTGAGCGCGGGCAGCGGTATGAGTGATGGTTTAGCGTGCTGCGCGAGAGATGGCGTTGCCCGCCCCCTGCACATCCTGGCCAATGCCGTGGACGGTGTTGCAGCCCGACAGCAGCGCGGCGAGCACGATGGTGATGAAGGCAAAACGGGTTTTCATCGCAGGGCTCCTGGGGTCATGCAAAACGGCGGATATCCACAAAGTGGCCGTGCACCGCAGCGGCTGCAGCCATCGCGGGGCTGACCAGATGGGTGCGGCCACCGGCGCCCTGGCGGCCTTCAAAGTTGCGGTTGCTGGTCGATGCACAGCGCTCGCCGGGCTCCAGGCGGTCGGCGTTCATCGCCAGGCACATCGAGCAACCGGGCTCGCGCCACTCAAAACCGGCAGCGGTGAAGATCTGGTCCAGGCCTTCGGCCTCGGCCTGGGCCTTGACCAGGCCCGATCCGGGAACCACCATGGCCAGCTTCACATTCTTGGCCACTTTCTGGCCCAGCTTCTTGATGACGGCTGCGGCTTCGCGCATGTCCTCGATGCGGCTGTTGGTGCAGCTGCCGATGAACACCTTGTCGACGAAGATGTCGTTGATCGGCTTGCCTGGCTCCAGGTTCATGTAGGTCAGTGCCCGCTCGATGGCGCCGCGCTTGTTCGGGTCCTTTTCCTTGTCTGGATCGGGCACGGTCGCATCGACGCCCAGCACCATCTCGGGGCTGGTGCCCCAGGTGACCTGGGGAACAATGTCTTCGGCGCGCAAGGTGACCACGGTGTCGAACTTGGCATCGACATCGGAGTGCAAGGTCTTCCAGTAGCTGACGGCCTGGTCCCATTCCACGCCGGTGGGCGCCAGCGGGCGGCCCTTGACATAGTCGATGGTCTTGCTGTCCACGGCCACGAGGCCGGCGCGGGCACCAGCTTCAATCGCCATGTTGCAGACCGTCATGCGGCCTTCGATGGACAGGTCACGGATGGCCGAGCCGGCGAACTCGATCGTGTAGCCGGTGCCGCCTGCGGTGCCGATGCGGCCGATGATGGCCAGCACAATGTCCTTGGCGGTCACGCCGGGGGCGACCTTACCGTCCACCTTGATCAGCATGTTCTTGGCCTTCTTGGCCAGCAGGGTCTGGGTGGCCATCACGTGCTCGACCTCGGAGGTGCCGATGCCGTGGGCCAGCGCGCCAAAGGCGCCATGGGTGCTGGTGTGGCTGTCGCCGCAGACGACGGTCATGCCGGGCAGGGTGGCGCCTTGCTCAGGCCCCATCACGTGGACGATGCCCTGGCCCTTGTCCATGAACGGGAAGAAGGCGGCTGCGCCGAATTCGCCGATGTTGTCGTTCAAGGTGACGATCTGCTCCTTGCTGATCGGGTCCTCGATGCCGTCATAGCCGCGCT
The DNA here is from genome assembly GCF_964277875.1 of uncultured Comamonas sp. NCBI lineage: Bacteria > Pseudomonadati > Pseudomonadota > Betaproteobacteria > Burkholderiales > Comamonadaceae > Comamonas > uncultured Comamonas sp. The sequence continues at coordinate 123,535 of NZ_CAXYJV010000009.1, read as the reverse complement.
CCCAGCCGGTGGTGGGCGTGTTGTGGTCGGCGGTGGCGACCACGGAGCTGACACGCCAGAGCTTGCGGCCCGCCATGCGCAGCCCTTCGAACGCCTGGGGGCTGGTGACTTCGTGCACCAGATGGCGGTCGATATACAGCACGGCAGTGCCATCCTCTTCGGTGTGGATGGTGTGCTCGTCAAAAATCTTGTCGTAGAGGGTGCGTCCGGTCATCGTGGTTCTCTTTGGGTCAAGGGTCTCATCAAGGGGCTAAATACGAAATATCAGAGATGGGCAAAGGTCTGCAGGTGCGCGGCCAGGTCGGCGTCTTGCTGGTCTGCGGCCTGGGCCTCATCGGCGGGCCGGGGGCTCAGATGCTCGACCAGCAGGCGGGCGGTCACCGGCAGCGCCTCAAAATCGCGGGCCATCAGGCGCAGCTCGCGGTGCGCCCAGGCGTCGGCCAGGCGGATGCCGCGCAGGTTGCCCACGCCATGCATCAATGCAAAGGCGCGGTCCGGCAGCAGGCCTATGCCCAGGCCGTTGTCGATCATGCGGCACATGGCATCCAGGCTGGTGACCTGGATGCGCTGGCGCAGTGGCCGGCGCAGCTGGGCCGATGCCGTGCGCATTGCCTGGCTGATGCTGCTGCCCGATTGCAGGCCGACGATGTCCCACTCCAGCGCTTCTTCAAAGCTGATCGTGTTGCGCTGGGCCAGCGCATGGTCCAGCGGTACGACCAGCATCAGGTGGTCGCTGCGGTAGGGGCGCGACTGCAGATCGAGCTCGGCGGTGTTGGCGACGGCATCGGGGTTGCAGATGCCCAGATCGGCCGTGCCTTCGTGCACGGCCTGGATCACCTGCGCGCTCAGGTGCTCCTGCAGGTCGATCTTGATCTGGCTGTGTGCGCGCGCAAAGCGGCCCAGGTCCTCTGGGAGAAACTGCACAATCGCGGAAATATTGGCATGGATGCGCACATGGCCGCGCACGCCATCGGCGTACTCACTCAGCTCGCCTTGCATGCGCTCCAGTCCGAACAGCACATTGCGGGCATGGTGCAGCAGGCTCTCTCCGGCCGGCGTCAAGGTGACGCCACGGCTGTGGCGGTACAGCAGCTGGGTGTCGACGGCCGTTTCCAGGTCCGACAGCCGCTTGCTGACAGCCGACGCTGCAATGAACTCCCGCTCCGCCGCCCGGCCAATGCTGCCCAGCTCGCACACCGCCACAAACAGCTGGAGCGAGGTCAGGTCAATGCGGCGCGCAAAACTGCGCTCTGAGCTTTTCATGGCGGGGAGGTATCGTGTTTTTAGAAATCAGCAGCCATTTTATAGGCAAATAGCGCAACTGGTATCGCGAATGACGATGGCTGATGTGTCATTTGCATGAAAACGTAGCCAGGCCCCCAACCAGGATTTTTCGCCAGCGGGTGCGGAATATGTTCGTTTTTGTAAAGGCTTGACCCCATTCGGCAGGCCCACAGCGATTGAGCAGACATCGCAAGCAGCGATGCTCTAGAAACGGAATGACCGATGTTTTCTCGCTCCCCTTCTTCTGGCCTGTTCAATGCGCGTTCGGGTGGCCTGGCGGCCATTGCCATCGCGGTGGCCGCCTTGCTGGCCGGCTGCTCGCCAGATGCCGGGCAGAGCGCGCCGCCTGCAGAGGTGCAACTGGCGGCCCCGGCTGCACCTGCACCGGCAGCGCCGATGGCGGCGCGCTCCGCGGGCAAGATGGCCAGCATGGAGATGGCGCCCGCCGCCGATAGGGCCATGGGGCAGGGCGGTGCGGCCGCGCCCAGCGCGCGCTTTTTGGCGATCAGCCACCGCATCCAGGTGGAGACGCCTGCTGCCGAGCTGGCGGCACTGTGGGAAGAGGTCAAGGCGCGCTGCGAGCGGCTGGACTGCTATGTAGAAGGCTCGCAGCTGCGGCGCGAAACCCCGCAGTCGGCTGCCGAAGCCATGCTGGCGATGCGGGTCAGCCCCCAGGATTTTGCTGCGCTGACCTCGTCGCTGGGCGCTGGCGCTCGGGTGCTCAACCACCAGACCACGACCGAGGACAAGACCTATGAGGTCGTGGATGTAGAGGCGCAGATCAAGAACCGCACCGAATACCGCGACAGCCTGCGCGCGCTGATGCTGGAGAAGAATGTCAAACGCAGCCTGCAGGATCTGATGGCCATCCGCGATACGCTCTCGCAGGTGCAGGCCGAGATCGACGCGGCCAACACCCACCGTGCGCTGCTGCAGCGCGATACTGCCAAGCAGTTCGTGCAGATGCGGTTCCAGCCCGCACGCGCGATCGTCAGTGGCACCTACAGCCCCTGGCAGCAAACCTGGCAACGCAGCTGGGATGGCCTGACGCGCAGCGTGCAGTCACTGATTCTGACTGCCGCGCAAGCGCTGCCCTGGTTGCTGGCGCTGGCCCTGGTGGTGCTGCTGCCGCTGCGCTTGGCCATCCGGCGCTGGATGCGCCGCAGCGCTGCCCGGGCGCAGGCTGCAAACCAGGCAGCAACCCAGGACTAAGAAGCGCAGCGGCCATGAAAAAAGCACCAGCGAGGCTGGCGCTTGGCACAAGAGACGCCGCATCGGAGGGATGCGGCGTTTTGCTTGATCAGGTGAACAGGTTCTTCAGGCGGTCGGCCCAGGACTGGTTATTGGGCGTGTGCTTGGCGCCGCCCTTTTTCAGCGACTCATCGAGCTCCTTGAGCAGCTTGCGCTGGTGCTCGGTGAGCTTGACGGGCGTCTCGACGACGATGTGCACATACAAGTCACCGGGGTAGCTGGCGCGCACGCCCTTGATGCCCTTGCCGCGCAGGCGGAACTGCTTGCCGGTCTGGGTGCCCTCGGGGATGTCGATCGCAGCCTTGCCGCTCAAGGTGGGCACTTCAATCTCGCCGCCCAAGGCGGCAGTGACCATGCTGACGGGCACCTCGCAGTGCAGGTCATCACCATCGCGCTCGAACACCTCGTGCTTGCGCACGCGGATCTCGATGTACAGGTCGCCGGGCGGGCCGCCATTCTGGCCGGGTTCGCCATCGCCGGTCGAGCGGATGCGCATGCCGTCGTCGATACCGGCGGGGATGCTCACTTCCAAGGTCTTTTGCGACTTGGTGCGGCCCTGGCCGTGGCAGCTGGTGCAAGGCTCAGGAATGATCTTGCCGGTGCCTCGGCAGTGCGGGCAGGTTTGCTGCACCGCGAAAAAGCCCTGGCGCATCTGGACCTGGCCGCTGCCGTGGCAGGTGCTGCAGGTCTTGACCTGGGTGCCGGGCTTGGCGCCGCTGCCGTGGCAGGTGTCACACTCGTCCCAGGAGGGAATCTTGATTTGCGCGTTCTTGCCCGCAGCGGCTTCTTCAAGGCTGATGTCCATCGCGTAGGACAGGTCGTTGCCCCGGTAGACCTGGGGGCCACCACCACCACGGCGCCCGCCGCCGAACATTTCGCCAAAGATGTCGCCAAACGATTCGGCAAAACCACCAAAGCCCTCGCCGCCCATGCCCGAACGCATGTTGGGGTCGACACCGGCGTGCCCGTACTGGTCGTAGGCACTGCGCTTCTGGCTGTCGGAGAGCATTTCGTAGGCTTCTTTGCACTCCTTGAACTTCTCTTCCGCTTCCTTGGCCTTGTCGCCCTGGTTGCGGTCGGGGTGGTATTTCATGGCCATCTTGCGGTAGGCCGTCTTGATGTCGACTTCCGTGGCGGATTTGCTCACGCCGAGGACTTCGTAGTAATCGCGTTTGGACATGGTGTTCTTCAATTCTGTGGGTAATTAACCAGCGGCGTTCAGGTACGCCCGGGCATGTGTGCCCACAAAGCTGCGGCCGGGATTGTCGCCGTCAATCCATTGCTGCGGTGGAAATAGCTCAAACAACCCCACCTTGAACAGCGTGGGGATCGCCATCTTCAGCTCTGCTTCGACGGCACCGCGCTCGCCGGCATTGTAGAGAGCGATGTTGTAGAGCATCGTGGCCACGGTGCCGGTCTGCACCCGGCTGCCGTCCTTGAGCGTGACGGCGGGCAGGTCTGCCGCGCCATCGGTGATCTTCTGGTTGACACGGCTGAGCTCTGCAACATGCAGTGCGTCGGTCGCAGGTGCTGTGGTAGATGTCATCGTGTGCCTTTGGATGCTTGCATGAATGAGAGACGGGGTCTGCGTTGACCCGGCCGCGGTTGCGGGCGACCAGGGAAAGAGCGATGCTGCAGAAAAGCCATGCCGGAGTGCGGCGATGCGAACTCCGGCATGGGTGCTTGGCAGCGGCTGGCTCCAGGCCCGTCGGAAGGCGTTTAGTCCTTCTTCACTTCCTTGACTTCGGCATCGACGACGTTGTCATCGGCTGCCGCAGCACCGGCTGCGCCACCCGCTGCTGCACCGGCGGCGCCCGCCTGTGCGGCCTGGGCGTCGGCATACACCTTCTCGCCCAGCTTCTGGCTGGCGGTCATCAAGGCCGTGGTCTTGGCTTCGATGGCGTCCTTGTCCTCGGTCTTCAGCGCTTCTTCCAGCGCCTGCACTGCGGTGTCGATGGCCGACTTCTCAGCGGCATCGAGCTTGTCGCCATGCTCGCCCAGGCTCTTCTTGACGCTGTGCACGGCAGCTTCGCCCTGGTTGCGCGCCTGCACCAGCTCCAGCTTCTTCTTGTCGTCGGCCGCGTTCAGCTCGGCGTCCTTGACCATCTTCTGGATCTCGTCCTCGGACAGACCGGAGCTGGCCTTGATGGTGATCTTGTTTTCCTTGCCGGTACCCTTGTCCTTGGCAGAAACGTTCAAGATACCGTTGGCATCGATGTCGAAGGTCACCTCGATCTGTGGCGTGCCACGGGGTGCAGCAGGGATGCCTTCGAGGTTGAACTCACCCAGCAGCTTGTTGGCGCTGGCGATTTCACGCTCACCCTGGAACACCTTGATGGTCACCGCAGGCTGGTTGTCCTCGGCGGTCGAGTAGGTCTGCGCGAACTTGGTCGGGATCGTCGTGTTCTTCGTGATCATCTTGGTCATCACGCCGCCCAGGGTTTCGATACCCAGGGACAGTGGCGTCACGTCCAGCAGCAGCACGTCGGAGCGGTCACCGCCCAGCACCTGGCCCTGCACGGCAGCGCCCACGGCCACGGCTTCGTCAGGGTTCACGTCCTTGCGGGGATCCTTGCCGAAGAATTCCTTGACCTTCTCTTGCACCTTGGGCATACGGCTCATGCCGCCCACCAGGATCACGTCGTCGATATCGGACACAGCGATGCCAGCGTCCTTGATCGCGGTGCGGCAAGGGGCGATGGTGCGCTCGATCAGCTCGTCCACCAGGCTTTCGAGCTTGGCGCGGGTGAGCTTGATGTTCAGGTGCTTGGGGCCCGACGCGTCAGCGGTGATGTATGGCAGGTTGATGTCGGTCGCCGCCGAGCTGGACAGCTCGATCTTGGCCTTCTCAGCCGCTTCCTTCAGGCGCTGCAGGGCCAGCACGTCCTTGGACAGGTCCACGCCTTGCTCTTTCTTGAACTCGGCAATGATGTATTCGATCACGCGTTGGTCGAAGTCTTCGCCGCCCAGGAAGGTGTCGCCATTGGTCGACAGCACTTCGAACTGCTTTTCGCCGTCCACATCGGCAATTTCGATGATGGACACGTCAAAGGTACCGCCGCCCAGGTCATACACGGCGATCTTGCGGTCACCCTTGCCGCCCTTGTCCAGGCCGAAGGCCAGGGCTGCAGCGGTAGGCTCGTTGATGATGCGCTTGACTTCCAGACCGGCGATGCGGCCAGCGTCCTTGGTGGCCTGGCGCTGTGCGTCGTTGAAGTACGCAGGCACGGTGATCACGGCTTCGGTGACGGGCTCGCCCAGGAAGTCCTCGGCGGTCTTCTTCATCTTACGCAGCACTTCTGCGGAGATCTGTGGCGGGGCCAGCTTCTGGTCGCGCACTTGCACCCAGGCGTCGCCGTTGTCGGCCTTGACGATCTGGAACGGCATCAGGTCGATGTCCTTTTGCACTTCCTTCTCGTCGAATTTGCGGCCGATCAGACGCTTGGCAGCGTAAATCGTGTTCTTGGGGTTGGTGACGGCCTGGCGCTTGGCAGAAGCGCCCACCAGGATTTCACCATCTTCCTGGTATGCAACGATCGACGGCGTGGTGCGTGCACCTTCGCTGTTTTCGATCACACGGGTGGTGTTGCCTTCCATCACGGCCACGCAGCTGTTGGTCGTGCCCAAATCAATACCGATAATCTTTCCCATTTCTCTACTCCTGTATTCTTGAGGCGGCGTTGCGCCCTAATTGACTGTTATTTGTGGCTTTTTTGGTGTTGTTCAAGTGCGCAACGCAAAAAAGCCGGGAGGTGCGTTTTATTGTGGTGCGGCAACGGTCACCAGGGCCGGACGCAGCACGCGCTCGGCAATGGCATACCCCTTTTGCAGCACCGCCACCACTGTGTTGGGATCCTGGGCCGCGGGGACGGCAGAGATCGCCTGGTGGTGGTGGGGGTCGAACTTGTCGCCGGCCGCCGGGTTGATGGCAACCACCTTGTTGCGTTCCAGCGCGGAGACGAGCTGGCGCAAGGTGGCATCCGAGCCTTCGCGCAGTTGCTCGGGGCTGGCATTCTGGATCGCCAATGCGGCGTCCAGGCTGTCGATCACCGGCAACAGGCTTTCGGCAAAGCTTTCAACGCCGAACTTGCGGGCCTTGGCCACTTCATCATCGGCGCGGCGGCGGGCGTTCTCGACTTCGGCCTTGGCGCGCAGGTACTGGTCGGCCAGTTCGGCATTCTTGGCCTTCAACTCCGCCAGCTCTGCTTCCAGTTGCGACTGGTTGGCAGCGGCAGCGGCTTCCAGCTCTTCGGCGGACATGGGATTTTGGCCTTCGGGGTGGAGCTTGTCTGACATGGTGCTGTTCGTATTTCGTTAACAAAAAGGACTCTTGTGGCCGCACCTGGGGGCATTTCCTTGCTTTTCAAGGGGCTTATTTGCGGTTCGGGCCGGAGCCCTCGCTCCCGGGTGCTTTGGTGGCTGCCGGGGCCCGTGTTTATAAACCATGTTTGACGGTTTTTGAATTGGTTTGTATAATCCCTGGTTTCCCTTGCCACACCGTGCTGCGTTCTTTGCGAAAAGGTGCACTAGCGGGTGGCGCAATCCACAAGGAGTTTGCATGCGTCACTATGAGATCGTGCTGCTGATCCACCCCGATCAGAGCGAACAAGTTCCAGCTATGCTGGAGCGTTACAAAGGCATGATTACCGCCGGCGGCGGTAAGATCCACCGCGTTGAAGACTGGGGCCGCCGTCAACTGGCCTACATGATCAACAAGCTGGCCAAGGCCCACTATCTGTGCCTGAATATCGAAGCCGACCAGGCTGTGATGGCTGAACTGGAACACGCGTTCAAGTTCAACGACGCTGTGCTGCGCCAACTGACTGTGCAGAAGAAGAAGGCTGAAACCGCTCCTTCCGCCATGATGAAGACCGTGGAACGCGAAGAAGCGCGCAAGGCCAACCAGGCTGAGCACGCCGCTGCAGAGCGTTAATCACACAGGAGGTGGAGAACCGCGTACTTGTCACCGCCGTCATCGCTGAAATCAAGATTTTGCGATACACGCCGGCTGGGCTACCTGCTGTAGATGTCGTGCTGGAGCACCGCTCCACCCAGACCGAAGCAGCCCAACCCCGACAAGTCAATGCCGTGCTCAAGGCGGTTGCCTTTGGTGCACTGGCAGAGCGAATCGCTCGGCAGGCTGTAGGGAGCACCTGGACATTCCAGGGTTTTCTGGCCACACCGCGCAACAGCAAATCGCTGGTTCTGCACATCCAGGATATTCAACAAGATACTTATTGAGAGGTCCGAAAATGGCCACGTTCAAGAAATTCAACAAAGACAAGCGCCCAAAGCGCAACACCCAGTCGCTGCTGTTCAAGCGCAAGCGTTTCTGCCGCTTCACCGTGGCTGGCGTCGAAGAAATCGACTACAAGGATGTCGACACCCTGCGTGACTTCGTTGCTGAAAACGGCAAGATCATCCCAGCACGTCTGACCGGCACCCGTGCCATCTACCAACGTCAGTTGAACACTGCCATCAAGCGCGCTCGCTTCCTGGCCATGGTTCCTTACTCTGACCAACACAAGATCTAAGGAGCACGAACATGCAAATCATTCTGCTCGACAAGGTCGTGAACCTGGGCAACCTGGGTGAAATCGTCAAGGTCAAGGACGGCTATGCACGTAACTTCCTGATCCCTTCGGGCCGCGCACGCCGCGCTACCGAAGCTGCCAAGGCTGAGTTCGAAGCCAAGCGCGCTGAGCTGGAAAAGGCTGCTGCTGAGAAGCTGGCTGCTGCACAAGCCCAAGGTGAGAAGCTGGCCGGCCAGACCGTGAAGCTGACCCAAAAGGCAGGTGTCGATGGCCGTCTGTTCGGCTCCGTCACCAACCACGACATCGCTGATGAACTGGGCAAGATGGGCTTCCAAGTGGTCAAGTCGCAAGTGCGTCTGCCTAACGGCCCTATCAAGACCGTGAGCGAGACCGCTGTGGAAGTGGCTCTGCACACCGACGTGGTGGTGGAAGTGACCGTGTCCGTCTACGGCGAACACGTGTAATTTCTCACGCTTTGCGTTGGAAGCCGCCTTCGGGCGGCTTTTTCGTTCCCGGCCGCAGCGTCTCGCCGGGATGCGGGTTTTGCGCGCCGCTGCCAGCCTTGCGCGGCATCTGCGCTATTCTTGTGGATTGCTGGCTGCCAAGCTGGCGTTTGCTCATTTGGATTCCCCATGTCAGAGACCTTTCCTCCCCTGGATGACGCTGCCTTCATCACCCCCGACAAGCAGGTGGCACAGCTGCGCATACCGCCGCATTCGATCGAATCGGAGTCCAGCGTGCTCGGTGGCCTGCTGCTGGACAACAATGCCTGGGACCGCGTCGGCGATGTGCTGGCCGAGGACAACTTCTACCGCCATGAGCACAAGCTGATCTTTGCGGCGATGGCCAGCATGATCAATGCCGGCAAGCCCGCCGATGTGATCACGGTCTATGAGCACTTGCAAAGCATCGGCAAGGCCGAGGAAGTGGGCGGGCTGGCCTACCTGAACCAGCTGGCCCAGTATGTGCCCAGCGCCACCAATATCCGCCGCTATGGCGAGATCGTGCGCGAGCGCTCGATTCTGCGCAAGCTCGTCACCGCCAGCGACGAGATCGCCACCAATGCCTTCAACCAGCAGGGCAAGACGGTGGACCGCATTCTGGACGAAGCCGAGCAGAAGATCTTTGCCATCGGTGAAGAAGGCTCGCGCATGAAGCAGGGCTTCCAGTCGCTGGACAACCTGGTCGTGGACTTGCTCGACCGGGTGCAGGAGATGGCGGACAACCCGGTCGACGTGACGGGTGTGCCCACCGGCTTTGCCGACCTGGACCGCATGACCAGTGGCCTGCAGGCCGGCGACCTGGTGGTGCTGGCGGCGCGCCCTTCGATGGGCAAGACCTCGTTTGCGGTGAACATTGCCGAGCATGTGGCGCTCAACGAAGGCCTGCCGGTGGCCATCTTCTCGATGGAAATGGGGGCCGCCCAACTGGCGGTGCGTATCGTGGGCTCGATCGGCCGGGTGAACCAGGGCAATCTGCGTACCGGCAAGCTGACCGATGAAGAGTGGCCTCGGCTGTCCGAGGCCATCGAGCGGCTGCGCACCGTCTCGCTGCACATCGATGAGACCCCGGGCCTGACGCCGTCGGAGCTGCGTGCCAATTCGCGCCGCCTGGCCCGCCAGTGCGGCAAGCTCGGCCTGATCGTCGTCGACTACCTGCAGCTGATGAGTGGCTCGGGCTCGGCCGCCAGCTCGGACAACCGGGCGACCGAGCTGGGTGAGATCTCGCGGGGTTTGAAGATGCTGGCCAAGGAGCTGCAATGCCCGGTGATTGCGCTGTCGCAGCTCAACCGCTCGGTGGAGCAGCGCACCGACAAGCGCCCGATGATGTCCGACTTGCGGGAATCGGGCGCCATTGAACAGGATGCGGACATCATCATGTTCATCTACCGCGATGACTACTACAACAAAGAGAGCAACGAGCCCAATGTGGCCGAGGTCATCATCGGCAAGCAGCGTAACGGCCCGACCGGCACGGTCAAGCTGTTCTTCCAGAAGAACCAGACCCGCTTTGAAAACCTGGCGGTGGGCGGCGACGACTATTGATGCCGGGCAGGGCCGGGCAGGCTGGCGCAGCGCTCAGTCCTGCTGCCCCTGGCTTTGCTGGATCACCCACTGCTCGAAGGCCTGCAGCGCCGGCGAAGGCTCGCGGTACGTAGGGTAGCTGAACCAGTAGCTCTGCGTGCCCGGCAAGGTCTGTGTATGGGCGGGAATCACCTGGCCGGCGTCCAGCGCGGTTTGCACCAGCACCTCAGGCACCAGGCCCACGCCCAGGCCGGCGGCAGCGGCCATGATGACCATCGAGAACAGCTCATAGCGCGGACCGCGCGAGGCCTGTACCGAGTAATCCCAGCCCAGGCCGCTGTACCAGTCGCGCCAGGCGGCGGGGCGGCTTTCCAGGCCGATGTGCACCAGTTGCTGCCAGTCCTCCTGCGTGGCCAGTGCATGCTGCGCCGCAAAGGCGGGGCTGCAGATGGGGATGCAGGCACCATCGCGTGCAATGCGCTGGCCCTGGGTCTTGGACCAGAGGCCGTCGCCCGAGTAGATGGCGCCGTCAAAGCCGCTTTCCTCGAACGCAAACGGCTCGGAGCGCACCGACAGGTGGACGTGGATGTCCGGGTGCTGCTGCGCAAAGGCCGGCAGGCGCGGCACCAGCCACTGCGTGGCAAAGCTGGAGACGACGGCCAGGTGGATCGCATAGCCCTGCGCGCGGCTGTTGGCGATCTCTTGCGTATCGCGCTCCAGGCCATTGAGGTGCACGCGCACGCGCTGCGCATATCGTTTACCCGCATCCGTCAGCATGACGCGGCGTTTGTGGCGCACAAAAAGCGGCACGCCCAGCCGGTCCTCCAGCGCCGCCACATGGCGGCTGACGGCACTGGCGGTCAACGCTAACTCATTGGCAGCGCGGGAGAAATTGCCGTGCCGGGCCGAGGCTTCAAAAGCCATCAACAGGCCGATATTGGGAATCGCGTTGCGCATGGATGGAGACTTTGTTCAAAAAACGCACTATGTCTCACCATTTTCTCATTTTGTTGTTCCTGATAGTTCACATAGTATTTTTAAGTTCGGCACTTCAGCCCGCGCGCCGTGCTTGCTGACTGCCGCATGCCCCGATGTGCCGCCCTGTCACCGGCGGGGTGTACCAAGGGCTGTGCCTGCGTCTGTGCCTGCCGCGCCTTAAGCTGCAGGGCAGCGCCCCCATCATGGTTCGGGCCCGCCGAGTGGACCGGACAGTTTCTGTTGTGATAGTGAATAGGAAAGACGAGCGATGACGCAATCCACCCAACGTTTGAACGATATCCTGAAGGCGCTTGCGCTCGATCTGAAGCCGCTGGCAGGCCAGGACATCACCAGCCGCTCGCCTGCCGATGGCGCCACCCTGGCCGTGTTGAAGGCCCACAGCGCGCAGCAGGCGCAAGACGCCATTGCCGCCGCCCACCAGGCATATCTGCAGTGGCGCACCGTGCCCGCACCGGTGCGTGGTGAGCTGGTACGCCGCTTTGGCCAGACCCTGCGCCAGCACAAGGCCGCGCTGGGCGCGCTGGTGTCGATCGAAGCGGGCAAGATCACCTCCGAAGGCCTGGGCGAAGTCCAGGAAATGATCGATATCTGCGACTTTGCCGTTGGCCTGTCGCGCCAGCTCCATGGCCTGACGATTGCCAGCGAGCGCCCTGGCCACCGCATGATGGAAACCTGGCACCCGATGGGCGTCGTGGGCATCATCTCGGCCTTCAACTTCCCGGTGGCCGTCTGGTGCTGGAACAGCGCGCTGGCGCTGGTCTGCGGTGACTCGGTGGTCTGGAAGCCGTCCGAGAAGACCCCGCTGACCGCCGTGGCCTGCCAGCACCTGCTGGAGCAGACCATTGCCGCCTTCAACCAGGAGCAGCCCGGCGCCGTGCCGGCCGGCCTGGCCCAGCTGCTGATTGGTGCCCGTGAAGTGGGCGAGGTGCTGGTGGACAGCCCCCTGGTACCCGTGGTCAGCGCCACCGGTTCGACCCGCATGGGCCGCCAGGTCGGCGTCAAGGTCGCCGAGCGCTTTGGCCGTTCCATCCTGGAGCTGGGTGGCAACAACGCGATGATCGTCACACCGTCGGCTGACCTGGAACTGGCCGCCCGCGCCATCACCTTTGCGGCGGTGGGTACCGCTGGCCAGCGCTGCACCACATTGCGCCGCCTGATCGTGCACAAATCGGTGGCCGACCAGCTGGTGGCCCGCCTGGAAAAGATCTATGGCAGCGTCACCGTCGGTGACCCGCTGACTGACGGCACCCTGGTGGGTCCGCTGATCGACAAGGCCTCGTTCGACGGCATGCAGGCCGCACTGGCCCAGGCCAAGGAAGAGGGCGGCACCGTCATCGGCGGCCAGCGCGAGCGCGAAGACCTGGGCCAGGACGCCTACTACGTGCGTCCCGCGCTGGTGAAGATGCCGGCGCAGACCAAGGTGATGGAGCACGAAACCTTTGCGCCCATCCTCTACATCGTCACCTACGAAGGCAGCGCCGACGATGCGATCGCCGTGCAGAACGCCGTGCCCCAGGGCCTGTCGTCGGCCATCTTCACCAGCGACCTGCGCGACGCCGAGCGCTTCATGTCGCCGGCCGGCAGTGACTGCGGCATTGCCAACGTCAATATCGGCACCTCGGGTGCGGAAATTGGTGGCGCCTTCGGCGGCGAGAAGGAAACCGGCGGTGGCCGCGAATCCGGCTCGGACGCCTGGAAGGGCTATATGCGCCGTGCCACCAACACCATCAACTACAGTGGCGCGCTGCCACTGGCGCAAGGCGTACGCTTTGACGTGTGATGAGCGGGCAGCTGCCGTCTGGCACAGCGGGCATGCAGCCCGCTGCCCGGGCTGGCAGCGCTCCCAACCGGGGCGGCCGCTGCGCCGCCGGGTATGTGCTGCCAGCGCAGGCCACTGATATGCCTGTGCCCGGTGCGGCTTCCCGCCCATACAGGGGCTCGGCGCTCCTGCCTCCTACCACTCCAGCATCCGCCAAGGGCTGGCCTGCCACTGCTGCAGGCCAGCCCTTGGTGCATCCGATGCTGCCGTTTTTTGCGGCGCTGCGCAGCCTTTTGCTGCGCTGGCGCAATGTGTATCCCGGCCAGATGCGGTCCAATCCCCCGCTTCTGGCGCATCGATGACAAAACCAAGGAGACAAGACATGGCAGACAAGCAACAAGCACGCACCGGTGGCCAGCTGGTGGTAGACCAGCTGCTGATCCACGGCGTGCAGCAGATTTTCACGGTGCCGGGCGAGAGCTTTCTGGCGGTGCTCGATGCGCTCTATGACGCGCCCATCGAAACGACGATCTGCCGCCAGGAAGGCGGCGCCGCGATGATGGCCGAAGCGCAAGGCAAGCTTACCGGCCAGCCCGGGATCTGCATGGTCACGCGGGGGCCTGGCGCGACGAACGCCTCGGCCGGGCTGCATATCGCGATGCAGGACTCGACCCCAATGATCCTCTTCGTTGGCCAGATCGAGCGCTCGGCGCGCGGGCGCGAGGCCTTCCAGGAGCTGGACTACCGCGCCGTGTTTGGCAGCATGGTCAAGTGGGCCACAGAGATCGATGATGCGGCGCGCATCCCCGAGACGATTGCCCGCGCGTTTGCAGTGGCCACCAGCGGCCGCCCCGGCCCGGTGGTGATTGCGCTGCCCGAGGACATGCTGCGCGATGCCGTCATGGTGCCCGATGCCCGCCGCTACCAGCCCGCGCCCGCGCACGCCGCCGATGCCGATGTGGCCGCCGTGGTGGCCCAGCTGGCGGCGGCACAAAACCCCATCATCATTGCTGGTGGCTCGCGCTGGAGCGCGCAGGCCCATGCGGATATCGCCGCCTTTGCCGCGGCCCATGCGGTGCCGGTGGCCTGCTCGTTCCGCCGCCAGATGGTGTTTCCCGCGCTGCACGGCAACTATGCCGGCGATGTGGGCCTGGGCGTCAATCCCAAGCTGATCGAGCGCATCAAGCAGGCCGATCTGGTGCTGCTGCTGGGCGGCCGCATGTCCGAGGTGCCATCGCAGGGCTACAGCCTGCTGGGTATTCCGGCCAGCAGCGGCCAGCGGCTCATCCATGTGCATCCGGATCCGGACGAGCTGGGCCGGGTCTACCAGGCCGACCAGGCGGTCGTGGCCGCGCCCGACTCCTTCTGCGCGGCGCTGGCCCGCCAGCCCGCCGCTGCCCCGCGCCCCGAGCGCCAGGCGCTGGTGCAGCAGGCCCATGCCGACTACCTGGCCTGGAGCAACCCCGCGCCGATCCAGGTGCCCGGCGCGCTGCAGATGGGCCAGCTGATGGCCCATCTGCGCGAGGTGCTGCCGGCCGATACGGTCTGGTGCAATGGCGCTGGCAACTTTGCCACCTGGGTGCACCGCTTCTGGCCGTTTACCCACTACGGCAGCCAGCTGGCCCCCACCAGCGGCAGCATGGGCTATGGTCTGCCGGCCGCTGTGGGCGCCAAACGGCTGAACAAGCAGCGCAGTGTCGTCTGCATTGCCGGCGATGGCGACTTTCTGATGCATGGCCAGGAGTTTGCAACCGCCGTGCAGTACCAGCTGCCCGTCATCGTGCTGCTGATCGACAACGGCATGTACGGCACCATCCGCATGCACCAGGAGCGCGACTATCCGAACCGGGTCAGCGCGACCGAGCTGCGCAACCCCGACTTTGTCGCCTATGCCAAGGCCTTTGGCGGCAATGCGGCCCTGGTCGAGAAGACCGAAGACTTTGCACCTGCGCTGGCTGCCATGCGCAGCTGGGCGGATGCGCACCAGCTGCCGGTGATCCTGCACTGCAAGCTCGATCCGCAGGCCATCACTCCGGCCCGCAGCCTGGACCAGATCCGCGGCACCGGCATTTAAGCGCCGGCCGAATGCACAAAAAAAGGCACCGAGCTAAAACTCGGTGCCTTTTTGTTGGGCTTTTGGCCTGGGTGTTGGCGGAGACTGCGACGCCTCCGCTGCAGCTTAGATAGGTTTACAGCACATCGCTGGCAAAGTCGGCCAGGCGCGAGCGCTCACCCCTTGCCAAGGTGATGTGGCCGCTGTGGGGCCAGCCCTTGAAGCGGTCCACCACATAGGTGAGGCCCGAGGAGCCTTCGGTCAGGTAGGGCGTATCGATCTGCGCCAGATTGCCCATGCAGATGATCTTGGTGCCGGGGCCGGCGCGGGTGATCAAGGTCTTCATCTGCTTGGGCGTCAGGTTCTGTGCCTCGTCAATGATCACGTACTTGTTCAGGAACGTGCGGCCGCGCATGAAGTTCATGCTCTTGATCTTGATGCGGCTGCGGATCAGGTCATTGGTGGCAGAGCGCCCCCACTCACCCGGGTTGCCGCCGTCGCCCTTGGCCAGGAACTCCAGGTTGTCGTCCAGCGCGCCCATCCAGGGGCCCATCTTCTCTTCTTCGGTGCCTGGCAGAAAGCCGATGTCCTCGCCCACGCTGACAGTGGCGCGGGTCATGATGATCTCGGTGTAGCGGCGCTCGTCCAGTACCTGGTTCAGACCTGCGGCCAAGGCCATCAAGGTCTTGCCGGTACCCGCCGTACCGGCCAGCGTGACAAAGTCCACATCCGGGTCCATCAGCAGGTTCATCGCGAAGTTCTGCTCGCGGTTGCGTGTGGTCACGCCCCACACATTGTTCTTCTGGTGGCCGTAGTCCTTCAAGGTCTCCAGCACGGCGGTCTTGTCGCGGATCTCGATCACACGGGCGAACAGGCTGTTCTCGCCGGGTGCCTCGTAGTAGACGAACTGGTTGATGTGCAACTGCTGGGTGATGGCGCCGCTGATGCGGTAGCAGGTGGAAGCGCCCGATTGCCAGCTCTCGACCTTCTTGCCGACCTTGGCCCAGAAATCCAGCGGCAGCTGCAGCATGCCGGTGTAGAGCAGGTCGCCGTCTTCCAAGGTCTTGTCGTTCTGGTAGTCCTCTGCCTCCAGGCCCAGCGCACGCGCCTTGACGCGCATGTTGATGTCCTTGGAGACGAGCACCACAGGGCGGTCCGGATGGCGCTGGCGCAGTGCCTCCACGACGCCGAGGATCTGGTTGTCTGCCTTGCCCTGGGGCAGACTCTCGGGCAGTTGGTAAGTCAGCGGCTCGGTCTGGAAGAACAGGCAGCCGCTGGCGCCCTTCTGGCCGGTGGCATCAAGGCGAATGCCCTGGGCCAGATGGGCCTCCTGGCTGGCGACCAGCGCGTCGAGCGTGCGGCTGGCCTGGCGGCCATTGCGGGCCACTTCGGTCATGCCCTTCTTGTGGCCATCGAGCTCTTCGAGCACGATCATCGGCAGGTAGATGTCGTGCTCTTCAAAGCGGAACAGGCTGCTGGGGTCATGCAGCAGCACATTGGTGTCGAGCACGAAAAGCTTGGCCTTGTCGCTGCGCGGCTTGGCCGCCTTGGCAGGCTTGCTGGCCGGCACCGGGCTGGATTCCGCCACGGCAGGGCTGCGCGCAGCTTGCGCAGGCTTGGCGGCAGCTGGCGCCTTGGCGTTTGCGGCCACCGGCGCAGGGGCATGCACCGGGGCAGCGGCGGCCGCCCCTTTCTTGCTGCGGCTGCCGGCCTTGGGCGCGGCAGCGGCTTGTGCGCGGCGGGGTGCGGGCGCAGCGGCCACGGCGGCGGGCGCCGGGTCCAGGTCAAAAAGATCGTCGTCTTGTTCATCGCGCGCAGCGGCGGCGGATGCACGGGATTTGGCGTTG
Organism: uncultured Comamonas sp.; assembly: GCF_964277875.1. NCBI lineage: Bacteria > Pseudomonadati > Pseudomonadota > Betaproteobacteria > Burkholderiales > Comamonadaceae > Comamonas > uncultured Comamonas sp. The sequence goes on along the minus strand of NZ_CAXYJV010000009.1, from coordinate 106,784 downwards.
GTCTTGGCGGAAAAGTCACCAGCGGCAAGCTGGCTGCCACGGCGGGTAGGTGCGGGAGGCAAGGGCATGGAGCTCGGGGCCTTTATCTAAACACTCGCCAAATGGGCGAACTCACTCCGAACGCCTGCCACCCGGATGCAAAAAAGGCCATCTCGCAAGCAAGACAGCCTTTTTCATGGGGGATGACAGAACAATCCGGACTCACATACATATGGAGCCCATTATGCACATTCTGGACGTCTCGGAACCGGCAATCGCCGTCAGCGATAGCGGCACCCGGCCAGAAAGACGGAAACAGCAACGGCGCGCATCCGCAGATCGCGCGCCGCCGCACTGGTTCTGCCTGGCAGAAGGACTTAGGCAGCCTTCTTTTGCGCGGCCTTCATCGATTTGACGGCCTTGAGCACTTCTTCGACGTGGCCCAGTACCTTCAGACCGCGCCATTCCTGCACCAGCAGGCCATCAGGGCCGACCAGGAAGGTCGAGCGTTCGATGCCCTTGACCTTCTTGCCGTACATGATCTTGTTCTTGACGACGCCGAACATGTGGCACAGCTTTTCTTCGGTATCAGCGATCAGCTCGAACGGCAGCTCGAGCTTCTCCTTGAAGTCGTCGTGCGACTTCATGTTGTCGCGCGACACGCCGAAGACGGCTGCACCGGCCTTGACGAAGTCCGCGTACTTGTCGCGGAATTGCATGGCTTCGGTGGTGCAACCGGGGGTGTTATCCTTGGGGTAGAAGTACAGCACCAGAATTTGCCCCTGATGCGACGTGTTGGAGACCTTCAGGCCTCCGGTCGCTTGTGCTTCAAATTCTGGCAAGGGTTTGTTGACAACAACAGCCATAGCTCTCTATTTTCTCCGGAGTAATCGCAAAAAGGCCGCAGGAATCAAAGTATTCATCTAGTTGTTATTCAGGCCCGCGGCCGCAAGCGAGTATTTTAACCCGAATCGAAATATTTATCGAGCCCCCCTGATAAACACAGGCTATCGATTGTGGTTATAGCGCAGGTGCCTCTACGAGGGCGGCCAGTAACACCTTGCGTCCTTCACCCGCCAATACGTTGTAGGTACGGCATGCAGCGGGCGTATCCATCGTCTCAAAGCCGATACGTTTTGCAATCAGTGGAGCCAGCCAAGCCGGCGAAGGAAAACGTAACCGATTGCCACTGCCGAAAATGATCGTTTCCACATCGGCTTCTGCGAGCTGGGCGAAATGGGCAGGCCCCAGGTCTTCGAAGCATTTGCAGTCCCAGGCTTGCAGGCTCCCGCTGGAGCTGACGACGAGGCTGTGCGTGTAGGACTGCTTGTCCACCGCCAGCCAGCCCGGGCCGTAGCCTGTGATGGTCAAGGTGTCGGATTTGTCGGGCTGGAACTTCATGGCGCGGGCTTTCGGCAAACAGGGGGCAAACACGGGGCAGGGCGCGCTGCGGCAGGCACAGGGAGCCACTACAGGGCGATCAACGCAAGGATCTGTGGTCAAATTATAGTTTTCACCTAGTTGGATTGTGGGTTCGAGGTGTTGGCATGGTTGCCCACCGGCTGCAATCTCTTGTTTTCAGAGGTAGTGGTTTCTGTCATGAAGACGATTCAAAAATCCGCCAAGCTGGCCAATGTGTGTTACGACATTCGAGGGCCGATCATGGACGCGGCGAAGCGGATGGAGGACGAAGGACAGAAGATCACCAAGCTCAACATCGGCAACCTGGCGGTGTTCGGCTTCGATGCCCCTGAAGAGGTGCAGCAGGACATGATCCGCAACCTGCCCAATTCGGCAGGCTACTCGGACAGCAAGGGCATCTTTGCGGCGCGCAAGGCGGTGATGCACGAAACCCAGCGCCTGGGCATCAAGGGTGTGGGTCTGGACGACATCTACCTGGGCAATGGCGCGTCCGAGCTGATCAGCCTGGCCACCAATGCCTTGCTCGATACCGGCGACGAAATGCTGCTGCCGGCCCCCGATTACCCGTTGTGGACCGCGGCCACCAGCCTGTCCGGCGGCACGCCGGTGCACTATATGTGCGACGAAGAAAACGGCTGGATGCCCAATCTGGCCGACATCCGCGCCAAGATCACGCCCCGCACCAAGGGGATCGTCGTCATCAACCCCAACAACCCCACGGGCGCGCTGTATTCCGACGCACTGCTGCGCGACATTGTGCAGATCGCGCGTGAGCATGGCCTGGTCATCTTTGCCGATGAGGTCTATGACAAGGTGCTGTATGAAGACGCCAAGCACACGCCGATGGCCTCGCTGTCGCAGGATGTGCTGACCATCACCTTCAATTCGCTGTCCAAGGCCTACCGCAGCTGCGGCTACCGCGCCGGCTGGATGGTGATCTCCGGCGACAAGAGTGGCGCTGCCGACTATATCGAGGGCCTGAACATGCTCTCAAACATGCGCCTGTGCGCCAATGTGCCGGGCCAGTGGGCCGTGCAGACCGCGCTGGGCGGGCACCAGAGCATCGACGAGCTGGTGCAAGAGGGCGGGCGCCTCCGCAAGCAGCGCGACCTGGCCTGGGAGCTGATCAATGCCATCCCCGGTGTCAGCTGTGTCAAGCCCCAGGGTGCGCTGTACATGTTCCCCAAGCTCGACCCTGCGATCTACCCGATCGAGGACGACCAGGAGTTTTTCCTGCAGGTGCTCAAGGAGACCCGCGTGATGCTGGTCCAGGGCACCGGCTTCAACTGGCCACGGCCTGACCACTTCCGCATCGTGTTCCTGCCCCATGAGGCGGACCTGCGCGAAGCGATCAACCGCCTGGCCGCGTTCCTGGCCAAGTACCGCCTTCGCCATGGAACCGATCAGCTGGCGCAGGCCCATAAGGCCGATATCAAGCTGGTCAAGACCAAGGCAGAAAAATCCGCCGCCTGAGTCGACCCCTTCCCTGTCTGACAACAACGGGCGTCCTGCTGGGCGCCTTGTTGGTTATTCAACGTATCCAAGAGAATTTATGAAACCGATCCAAGTAGGCTTGTTGGGCATCGGCACCGTCGGTAGCGGTGTGTTCAACGTGTTGCAACGTAACCATGACGAAATTCGCCGCCGCGCGGGCCGCGATATTGCCGTGACCATGGTGGCCGACCTGGACGAAACCCGTGCCCGTGCCGTGGTGGGTGACCAGGTGGCCGTGGTCAAGGACGCCCGCGAGGTCATCGCCCATCCCGATATCGATGTGGTCATCGAATTGATCGGCGGCTACGGCGTGGCCAAGACGCTGGTGCTGGAGGCGATTGCCGCTGGCAAGCATGTGGTGACGGCCAACAAGGCCTTGCTGGCGGTGCATGGCTCCGAGATTTTCAAGGCTGCTGCCGACAAGGGCGTGATGGTCGCCTACGAAGCGGCCGTGGCAGGCGGCATCCCGATCATCAAGGCGCTGCGCGAAGGCCTGACCGCCAACCAGATCCAGTGGATCGCCGGCATCATCAACGGCACCACCAACTTCATCCTGTCCGAGATGCGCGACAAGGGCCTGGACTTTGACGTGGTGCTGAAAGAAGCGCAACGCCTGGGCTATGCCGAGGCCGACCCGACCTTCGATATCGAAGGCGTCGATGCGGCCCACAAGGCCACGTTGATGAGCGCCATCGCCTTTGGTGTGCCCGTGCAATTCGACAAGGCCTACGTCGAGGGCATCACCAAGCTGTCGTCGATCGATATCCGCTACGCCGAGCAGCTGGGCTACCGCATCAAGCTTCTGGGCATCACCAAGCGCACCGACAAGGGTATCGAGCTGCGCGTGCATCCGTCGCTGGTGCCCGCCAAGCGCCTGATCGCCAACGTGGAAGGTGCGATGAATGCGGTGGTGGTGCATGGCGATGCCGTGGGCACGACCCTGTACTACGGCAAGGGCGCGGGCTCCGAGCCCACCGCCTCGGCCGTGATTGCCGACCTGGTCGACATCGCCCGCCTGGAAGGCGCCGATGTGGCCCACCGCGTGCCGCCGCTGGCCTTCCAGAGCAGCACCCTGCGCGAAGCGGGCCAGGAGCTGCCGGTGCTGCCGATGGCCGACATCACCACCAGCTACTACCTGCGCATGCGGGTTGCCGATGAGGCGGGCGTGCTGGCCAAGGTCACCGGCCTGCTGGCGGGTGCGGGCATCAGCATCGATGCCGTGCTGCAGCGCGAAGCCGATGAAATCGGTGGTGAGGGCTCGACCCAGACCGACCTGATCATCCTGACGCACGAGACGCGCGAAGGCGACATGGACAAGGCGCTGGCACAAATCCAGGGCCTGCCGACCGTGCTGGCGCCGATCACCCGTATCCGCAAGGAAGAGTTGAACTAGATCTGCAGTGCGACGCTGCGGCCGCAAGGCCTGGCGTCTGCCGCTCCCTGAACCGCCTGTGGCCCTCCGGCCCTGGCGGTTCTCTTTTTTCTGCCTCCCGCTGCCGTAGCGGGACGCGCATCATTCTGTTACTTGTCGGTTTGTTTACATCATTATTTTTATAAATAATTGCCGCTCACAAATGCAGTGCCTCGGGCCCGGTCCCGCAGACGCTGACCATCGATAACAAAAGGAAGTTGCACTATGTCGGAGACCGACAAGAAATGGATGGCGCTGGCCAAGCGCTGGGGGGTGTTGTTCGGGATTCCGTTGCTGATGCTGGCCATCGGCGTCTGGCAGTGGTCGCGGGCGGATACGCCGGTCTCCGATGTGGGCGCGCAGATCGCCGAGTACCAGCAGGTGGTGCGCCAGCTCGAGGCGATCGAGGCCGAAAAACCGGGGCGCCGCGCAACGGTGCGGGACAGTGAGGGCAAGGAGCACCCGGTCTGGAAGGTGAAGAACGACTACCTGATGGCCATCAAGGACCTGCAAAACCAGGGTTTGAATGTCACTACCCGTAACTTGCAGCCGGTGCTGGCGGGTTGCACCATCGCGTTCAGCGTGTTGGCGCTGCTGTGGTCGGCACTGGGCGTGGTCTACCAGCGGGGCATGGGCGCCAAGGCGATGCAGTCGCGCGAGCAGCTGCTTGCCACGTTCCAGAAGGGCCGCAAGCTCCTGCCCACCTATATGGTGGTCATGGTGCTGCTGCTGTTTGGTGCAGCCATCCCGCTGCTGGTCTACGAGATGATGCCTATCCTGCGCCACCGCAACTACAGCAAGGGTGACATGAAGCTGATGTTCATCCTCGGCGGCCTGGCGCTGTTCCTGCTGTACTCGGGCTGCAAGGTGCTGGTCGATGTCTGGAAAGCTTCGCGCAAGCCGCTGGAGAACGAGCCCATCGACGTGATGGGCCAGACCGTCAGCCGCCAGCAGGCGCCTGAGCTGTGGGCCTTTGTCGACAGCGTGGCGGCCAAGACCGGCGCAGGCCTGCCCGATACCTTGGTGGTGGGTTTGAACGAGGGCTTTTTTGTGACCGAGCATCCGGTGCAGCTGGCCAGCGGCGCCTTGCTGCCCCAGGGGCGGGTGTTGTATTTGCCGTTGCCGTACCTGGCCTTTCTCAATGCCGGCGAAGTTGCGGCGGTGATCGGCCATGAACTGGGCCACTTCATCGGCGAAGACACGCTCTACAGCCAGCGCTTCTCGCCGATCTACAGCGCCACCATCCACCACCTGGTGGCCATCAGTGGCGGCGAGCGTTATGAGGAGTCCTGGATGGACATCCTGCGCCGGCCTGCCACCTTGTTTGGCGAGATGTTTCTGGACAGCTTCCACGAAGCGGTGCGCTACTGGAGCCGCAAGCGCGAGCTGGCCGCCGATGCCGTGGGCGCGCAGGTGGTCAGCCCGCAGGCCGTTGCCTCATCGCTGCTGCGCATCAGCGCACTGGCTCCGCTGGTGGAGGAGGCGTTGCAGGCCAATTGGGACCGGGGTGAGACGGTCGAAGGCGGTGTGCTGGGCCATGTGCGCCAGCTGGTCGCTGCCAAGGGCTTGACCGACCCCAGCGAGCACCTGGACCAGCACCAGGCCCACCCCACCGACACCCATCCCGAGTTGGCCGAGCGCCTGGCGGCGCTGGGAGTGCCCGTCAGTCCCGAACTGCTGGCCCGCGCGATGGACGCCCAGGGCAGCCCGCTGCTGCAGGAGTTTGGGCTGGAGCAGGGCGCGCCTGCGGCTGGCAGCCGCACCTTGGCCGGCGCGGTGGCGCCCGCTGCCGTGGTCGATATGAATGCCGCATTGCAAAACGAGCTCAGCAGTGCGGCAGCGGCCAACCGCAGCGCCAAGCTGGTGGAGCTGCGCGAGATCGCGGCCCTGGCGACGCCCGAGACGGTGATCCATGAGCGCTCGGTCTTCATGATGGGTTTGTTCTGCTTTCTGGCCCTGGCCTGCTTTGGCGGGGCGGTGGCCTTGTTCATCGCGGGCCTGCATACCGCCGTTGGTGCCGGGGTGCTGGCCGGTGGTGTTGTCTGCCTGTGGGTCGCGCGGCTGTTCTGGCGCGATGGCCAGAGCCCGGCGATGGTGCTGCAGCCCGCAGGTGTGCGCCTTTTCAACGCGCAGCAGTTGCTGCCCTGGTCGGCGATCGATGACTTTCAGTTCAACCAGGCCAACCATATGCTCACCGTCATCATGGCCCTGGAGCCCGGTGTGCAGCCGCCTGCCATGGGTGTGGGCAAGCGCCGCGCCCAGTTCCAGAAGAAAAAGCAGCGGGTCGTGGTGATGCTCAAGGGCGTCAAGAAGATGAAGAACCAGGCTTTTGCCGAGCTGCTGGTGAACCAGTGGCGCGCCTACTACGCCCGCCAGGAGCTGGCGCGCATGGGCGAGCGGGTCTAGGAATCATCTGCAAGACGCCCCGCCATGGTCAGAAAATGGACTCGGTCGATCCGCGTCCAGCCCATTGGGCGAGGGTTGTGCAGTGGATCGCTGACAGTTGCGCCACCACCGAGCCAGGCCCCGGACCTTGTCCGGGGTTTTTTATGCCGGCGGCTGCCATCAGGATCGCAGCCTGGGCGCTGCTCCGCGCTGCAGTGGCCCACATTCCTGCGCAAGCTGTGCCGGTACTGGCGACTGCAGGATAATAGGTGGTTGCTCCTTGCCCGCGAGCGGGCTGTGTCCACTTATTTCGCACCCTCCATGCTGTATCTCTCCACGCGCGGCCATGCCGAACAAAAAAGTTTTTGCGACATTTTGCTCGAGGGCCTGGCGCCCGATGGCGGTCTGTACATGCCGGTGCAGTACCCGCAGATTGACGATGCCAAGCTGACCGCGTTGCGCGAGACGCTCCGCAACCAGGGCTATGCCGCGCTGGCGTTTGAGATCCTGTCGCTGTACATCGACGACATCCCGGCCGAGGACCTGCGCGCGCTGTGCAACAAGACCTATACCGAGGCGGTGTTCGGCACGGCGGCGATTGTGCCGGTGCGCCAGCTCAAAGGCCAGTTGATGATCGAGGCGCTCTCCAATGGGCCCACCTTGGCCTTCAAGGACATGGCCATGCAGCTGCTGGGCAACCTGTTCGAGTACGAACTGGCGCGCCGTGGCGAGGAGCTCAATATTCTGGGTGCCACCAGTGGCGACACCGGCAGCGCGGCGGAATACGCGATGCGCGGCAAAAAGGGCGTGCGCGTGTTCATGACCAGCCCGCATGGCCGCATGAGTCCCTTCCAGCAGGCACAGATGTTCAGCCTGCAGGACGAGAACATCCACAACATCGCCATCGAAGGCGTGTTTGACGATTGCCAGGACATCGTCAAGGCGGTCAGCAATGACCACGCCTTCAAGGCGCAGTACAAGATCGGCACCGTCAACTCGATCAACTGGGCGCGCCTGCTGGCCCAGGTGGTCTACTACTTTGCCGGCTACCTGCAGGTCACCACCCAGAACAGCGAGAAGGTGAGCTTCACGGTGCCGAGCGGCAATTTCGGCAATGTCTGCGCCGGCCATGTGGCGCGCCAGATGGGCCTGCCGATTGCCAAGCTGGTGGTGGCCACCAACGAAAACGACGTTTTGGACGAATTCTTCCGCACCGGTGTCTACCAGGTGCGTGGCGCTGCCCACACCTTCGAGACCTCGAGCCCGTCGATGGACATCTCCAAGGCCAGCAACTTCGAGCGCTTTGTGTTCGACCTGGTCGGCCGCGATGGCGCCCGTCTGCAGCAGCTGTTCTCGCAAGGCGTGGCCAAAGAGGGCCGCTTTGACCTGCAGGCCGATCCGGCCTTCAAGGATGCGGCAGGCCGCTATGGCTTTGTCAGCGGCAAGAGCAGCCATGCCGACCGCCTGGCCACCATCCAGGACACCTACCAGCGCCTGGGCCAGATGATTGACACCCACACCGCCGACGGCGTGAAGGTGGCGCGTGAGCACCTGGGGGCCGAGCCGATGATCGTGCTGGAAACTGCGTTGCCGATCAAGTTCGCCGCGACCATCGAAGAGGCGCTGGGCCGCCTGCCCGAACGCCCCGCCAAGTTCGACGGCATCGAAGCGCTGCCCAAGCGCGTGGTGGTGATGCCTGCTGATGTGGACCAGGTCAAGACCTACATCAAGGACCACTGCCGCTGAACCGGCTAAGCTGCCGCCATTGCCTCGTGCCTGGATGCCGAGGCCGGCAGTGGATTCATCAAGGAGGCGGGTATGCAGGTGGTGTGTTTTGCAGGCTATTCCGGCAGTGGCAAGACGACCTTGATCGAGCAGGTCATCCCGGTGCTGATCGCGCAGGGCCAGCGGGTGTCGGTCATCAAGCATGCCCACCACCGCTTTGACATCGACACGCCCGGCAAGGACACCTGGCGCCACCGCCAGGCTGGCGCCTACGAGGTGCTGGCCGCCTCCGACCAGCGCGTGGTGCTGATGCGCGAGCTGCCCCGGACACAGGAGCCCGATGTGCATGCGCTGATCGCCCAGCTCGACGGCCAGGTGGACTGGGTGCTGGTGGAAGGCTTCAAGGACTGTGACCTGCCCAAGCTGGAAGTGCTGGCCAATGCGCCGGAAGCCAGTGGCAAGGCGCCGCTTTACCCGCAGGATGCGGCCGTACAGGCCGTGGTGCTGTCGGCGGCCCGGCAACTGCTGCCCGCCACGGCCTTGCCGCAGCTGCCCCGCGATGCGCCCGGCGCCGTGGCACAGTGGCTGCTGGCACACAGCGCCCGCTTTGTCTATACGCCGCCCTGTGTCTTTGCGATCAATAGCGCCGGCTGAGCGGGCCGTATCGATGTTCGGCCTGCCTGAAGGAGGCCGCCAACCCAAGGAATGATTGAGATGAACAGCCAGCCCCGTCCCCCGTTGAAATCGCTCGATGCCGCGCTGGCCGAGCTGCTGGCGCATGCCCAGCCGCTGGAAGGCCATGAGCTGCTGAATACCTTTGATGCCGACGGCCGCGTGCTGGCGCAGGACCTGGTCGCTGCGCTGCAGGTGCCGCCTTTCGACAACAGCGCGATGGATGGTTATGCGCTGCGCGCCGCCGACCTGAGCGGGCCAGAACAGGCCTTGCCGGTCAGCCAGCGCATCGCGGCAGGCAGCCTCGGCCAGCCGCTGGCTGCCGGCACCGCCGCCCGTATCTTTACCGGGGCGGCCGTGCCAGCGGGCGCCGATGCGGTGGTGATGCAGGAAGAGTGCAGCGTGCTGGACGATGGCCGGGTGCAGATCCATGCGTCGGTCAAAGCAGGGCAGAACATCCGCAGAAGCGGCGAGGACATGCAACTGGGCAGCACGGTGCTGACTGCCGGCACGCGCCTGGGCCCTGCCGAGCTGGGCCTGGCCGCCAGCATGGGCTGTGCCCGCTTGCCGCTGGCGCGCCGCCCGCGCGTGGCCCTGTTCTCCACCGGTGATGAGCTCGTCATGCCCGGCGATGTGGCACCCCAGGACCTGCCCGCCGGCAGCATCTACAACAGCAACCGCTTCTTCTTGCGTGCCATGCTGCAGCGCCTGGGCTGCGAAGTGCGTGACATGGGCATCGTGCCCGACAGCTACGAGGCGACGGTGGCAGCACTGCAGGATGCGGCGCAGCACAGCGACCTGGTGCTGACCAGCGGGGGCGTGTCCGTTGGTGAGGAAGACCATGTCAAGCCGGCCGTGCAAGCGCTGGGCAGCCTCGATCTGTGGGCGATCGCGATCAAGCCGGGCAAACCCTTTGCGTATGGACGCGTGGGCCAGACCCATGTCATCGGCCTGCCGGGCAACCCGGTCTCCAGCTTGGTGACCTTTGCGCTCCTGGTGCGGCCTTTTCTGCTGCGCTTGCAGGGTGTGCAGGCGCTGGCGCCGCAGGCGATCGATATGCGCGCGGACTTTGACTGGCCACGTGCCGACAAGCGCCGCGAGTTCTTGCGGGTACGCATCAATGCGCAAGGGGGGCTGGACCGGTTTGCCAACCAGGGCTCGGGCGTGCTGACCTCGGCTGTCTGGGCCGATGGCCTGGTCGACAACCCGCCCGGCCAGACGATTGCGCAGGGCGATACGGTGCGCTTTGTGCCCTTTGCCCAGCTGCTGGGCTGAGCCCAGGCCTGCCCACGGGGAGAACGCGATGACCATGAAAACCGTACAGCTGCGCTATTTTGCAAGTATCCGCGAGGCCATTGGCAGCGGCAGCGAGGCCTTTGTCACCGGCGCCAGCACCGTCGCCGAGCTGCGTGAGGCCCTGCTGGCGCGGGGCGAGCCCTATGCCAGCTGCCTGGCACGGGGGCGCGCGGTGCGCACCGCCGTCAACCAGGTGCTCAGCGACGAAAGCGCGGTACTGGAAGCGGGTGCCGAGGTGGCGTTTTTTCCGCCGGTGACGGGCGGTTAAGAAACCTTAAGCAGCGCCATCTTCTGCGGGGCTGGGCAGCAGCAACTCGGGCGCTTTCCATTCCAGCAGTTCGGACAGGCGCAGCACCACCCAGCGGGCTTCCTCGGCGCTGATGCCGGCGTCCGGTGTCTGCAGACCGCTGTAGATGGTCTGCAAAATGGCGCTCTCCGACGGCGCGCTTTGGTGGTAGAGGATCTGCGCCTGCTCGACCAGCATCTGCGCCAGGTCTTCGCAGAGCTCATAGCGCTGGGCGATCTCGTCGAGCGGCTGGCGCAGGCGCTGGTTGCGGCCCTGGAACAGGGCGATGAAGGAATCAGGGACAAAGATCTGGCTGCCGTCTTGCATGGGTGTCCGTGTGGTGGGTGGTGGGCGCGCCGGCGCGTTCTCAGGGCGTGAAACGCTTTTCAAAGCGGACCACGTCCTCCAGCAGTTCGAAGGTCACGACCTGGCCCATCTTCTGATCGCTCTCTCGGCAGGCGGCATAGACGCTGGTCTTGCCGACCAGGTCCATCGCGGGAATGTCGATGATCGCGTAAGGGTAGGGCACGAACACATGGTGCTCGAACACGATGCGGTGCTGGTTGCGCGGATTGGGGTAGAGCAGGAAGCCGTGGGCCTGCAGGGTCTGACTGGGCATGGAAACCATCCAAATAAAAAACGGGCCTTGCACCATGGCGGGCCGGGAGCGGACTAGGGAATCCGTCCAAGCCTTGCCGGGTGCAAAAGCATTAGTGTGCCGCAATCGCAAAGCGGCCGTCGCCTGCGCTGGTTTGTGCAAGGCGCCGGATGGCCGTGCTAGGCTTGGGTCCTGTTGCCTTTTTTGCCGAGACGCTGCCATGCTGCACACCCATATCGCCGTACAGTCCGCTGACTTTGATGTGAGCGAGGAGCTGCGGCTGCTGCGCGCCGCCGATGGCCGCATCGGCGCCGTTTGCAGCTTTGTCGGCACCGTGCGCGACCGCAATGCAGGCAGCCAGGTGGCGGCGATGGAGCTGGAGCACTACCCCGGCATGACGGAAAAATCGATTGCCCGGATGGTCGAGGCCGCCAGCCAGCGCTTTGACATCTTTGGCGCCCGCATCATCCACCGCGTGGGGCTGCTGGCGCCAGGTGACCAGATTGTGCTGGTTGCCGTCTCCTCCGCGCACCGGGGCGAGAGCTTCCAGGCCTGCGAGTTCTTGATGGACTACCTCAAGACCGAGGCGCCGTTCTGGAAGAAGGAAGACACGCCCGAGGGCGCACGCTGGGTTGATGCCCGCGTCAGCGATGAGGCCGCGATGGCGCGCTGGGGGTGGCCCCAGCGCTGACAGCGACCGGCCTGTTTGCGCCGGTCTTGACCGGGCGCAAGCAATTGGGGGCACATTGCTGCTGCAATGGATGCGGGGAGCAGGGCCGCCATGGGTACCGTTGCTGCCGTAGGAGCAGGCGTACAGCATCTGGCGATGTGCGCTGGCACGACCTATATGTGCGGCGAGGTTCTTGAAAATTCGAGGTCCAGCGCAAAATATTCCCCAGTAACAATTGTTGAGTGGGAACATTCATGCGAATCGACAAACTGACAACCAAATTTCAAGAAGCGCTGGCCGACGCCCAATCGTTGGCCCTGGGCAATGACAATGCCTATATCGAACCGGTCCATGTGCTGGCGGCCATGCTGCGCCAGCCCGATGGCCCCAAATCGCTGCTGGCGCGCGCAGGCGCCAATGCCACGGCGATGAGCACAGCGGCAGAAAACGCGATCAAGCGCCTGCCGCAGGTGCAAGGCCAGGACCAGGTCACCGTGGGTCCCGATCTGCAGCGCGTGCTGCAGGCCACCGAGAAGGAGGCCATCAAGCGCGGCGACCAGTTCTATGCCAGCGAGCTGTTTTTGCTCGCGCTCACCGATGACAAGGGGGAGGCGGGCCGCATCGTCAAGGAAGGCGGCCTGAGCCGCAAGGCGCTGGAAGCGGCGATCGACGCCGTGCGCGGCGGCCAGGCCATGGACAGCGCCGATGGCGAGAGCCAGCGCGAAGCCCTGAAGAAATACACCTTGGACCTGACCGAGCGCGCCAAGCTGGGCAAGCTTGACCCGGTCATTGGCCGCGATGACGAGATCCGCCGCACCATCCAGGTGCTGCAGCGCCGCAGCAAGAACAATCCGGTGCTGATCGGTGAGCCTGGCGTGGGCAAGACGGCCATCGTCGAAGGCCTGGCCCAGCGCATTGTGGCCGGTGAAGTGCCGGACACCTTGCGCGACAAGAAGGTGCTGGTGCTGGACATGGCCGGCCTGCTGGCCGGTGCCAAGTACCGGGGCGATTTCGAAGAGCGCCTCAAATCCGTGCTCAAGGAAGTCGCGCAGGAAGAGGGCCGGGTGATTCTCTTCATCGACGAGATCCACACGATGGTGGGCGCCGGCAAGGCCGATGGCGCGATGGATGCGGGCAATATGCTCAAGCCTGCGCTGTCGCGTGGCGAGCTGCACTGCATTGGCGCCACCACCCTGGACGAGTACCGCAAATACATCGAGAAGGATGCGGCGCTGGAGCGGCGCTTCCAGAAGGTGCTGGTCAACGAGCCCTCGGTGGAAGACACCATTGCGATCCTGCGCGGCCTGCAGGAAAAGTACGAGGCCCACCATGGTGTGGACATCACCGACCCGGCCATCGTGGCGGCGGCCGAGCTGTCTGCACGCTATATCACCGACCGCTTCCTGCCCGACAAGGCGATCGACCTGATCGACGAGGCTGCGGCCAAGATCAAGATCGAGATCGACTCCAAGCCCGAGGTCATGGACAAGCTCGAGCGCCGCATGATCCAGCTCAAGATCGAGCGTGAGGCGATGAAGAAGGAAAAGGACGAGGCCTCGCAAAAGCGCCTGTCGCTGATCGAAGAGGACCTGTCCAAGATCGAGCGCGAATACGCCGACATGGAAGAGATCTGGAAAGCCGAGAAGGCCGACGCGATGGGCTCGGAGCAGCTGCGCAAGGAGCTCGACCAGGTGCGCTTCCAGATCCAGGAAGCCACCCGCAGTGGTGACTTCAACAAGGTCGCCGAGTTGCAATACGGCAAGCTGCCTGCGCTGGAAAAGCAGCTGGCTGAAGTACAGGCCGATGAGAAGAGCGAAGGGGCCAAGGACAAGGGCCACAAGCTGCTGCGCACGCAGGTGGGTGCCGAAGAGATTGCCGAAGTGGTCAGCCGCGCCACGGGGATTCCTGTGTCGAAGATGATGCAGGGCGAGCGTGACAAGCTGCTGCGCATGGAAGACAAGCTCCATGAGCGCGTGGTGGGCCAGGATGAGGCGATCTCCGCCGTCTCCAACGCGATCCGCCGTTCGCGCTCGGGCCTGTCCGATCCGAACCGCCCCACCGGCTCCTTCCTGTTCCTGGGCCCTACCGGCGTGGGCAAGACCGAGCTGTGCAAGGCGCTGGCGGGCTTCCTGTTTGACAGCGAAGACCACCTGATCCGCATCGACATGAGCGAGTTCATGGAAAAGCACTCGGTCTCGCGCCTCATCGGTGCGCCTCCGGGGTATGTCGGCTATGACGAAGGCGGTTACCTGACCGAGGCCGTGCGCCGCAAGCCTTACAGCGTGATCTTGCTCGACGAGGTGGAAAAGGCCCATCCGGACGTGTTCAATATCCTGCTGCAGGTGCTGGACGACGGCCGCCTGACCGATGGCCAGGGCCGCACGGTGGACTTCAAGAACACCGTCATCGTGATGACCAGCAATATCGGCTCGCAACTGATCCAGGCGATGGTCGGCGAATCGTATGAGGATGTAAAAGATGCGGTCTGGGGGGAACTGAAAAACCATTTCCGTCCCGAATTCCTCAACCGCATCGATGAGACCGTGGTGTTCCATGGGCTCGACGCCCAGCACATCGAGTCGATTGCACGCATCCAGCTGAAGCAACTCGAAAATCGCCTGGCGAAGATGGACCTGCATCTGCAGGTCTCCGATGCGGCGATGGCGGAACTGGCCAAGGTGGGCTTCGATCCGGTGTTTGGTGCCCGGCCGCTCAAGCGGGCGATCCAGCAGCGCATCGAGAATCCGTTGTCCCGGCTGCTGCTCGAGGGGGTTTACCCGCCCAAGAGCAATATCCCGGTGACCGTGGATCCGGTGCAGGCACCTGGCGAGTTCCATTTTGGCAAGGCGCAAGTGCAGTAATGTGCTGAGTGAGGGGCCATGCATAACCATGCATGGCCCAGCATCTTTACGCTGCGATATGCTTGTTGACAGTGCGGCGGGCTTGAAAAAGCCCGGCATCGGCATAACATAGATAGCATGCGCTGTCATACGGCGATGAAAGGAAGTGCGTTGAACGAGTTGTTGGCAACTGTGGTGAGCTGGACTTTGCGAATTGCGATGGTGCTGGCGGGTCTGGTGTTTTTTGCCAGTCTGATGGTGGTGGCCGCGATCGCCGCCATGCTGTGGGCCGTGCGCCTGCTGTGGGCCAAGGTCACCGGCAAGCCTGTGGTGCCGTTCGCGTTCAAGATGAACCCCGCCTCGGGCTGGACCACGGTCTACCGCAGCACAGCGCGCTGGTCGGCCAACAAGGGCGCGCGCGCCGCTGAGCCCGCTGCCAGCCCTGCGGGCATGCGCGCTTCCGTGATCGATGTCACGGATGTGGAGCCCCGCGAAATCCGTTCACAGCACTGACTGACCTGATGCAGGCGTTGGCCTGCTGGTGTGCAAAGCCCGGTTGTGCCTGATGCAGACCGGGTTTTTTTATGGGGCCAAGCTATGGATGTGAGCGAGTTGCACAGCCGCTTTGAGGCCATGCGTGCGGCCAGCCGCGCGCAGGCCGATACGCCGCTGCTGCTGCGGCGCGAGCGCTTGCTGCGCCTGCAAAAGCTGTTGCAGGACAACGAAGCGAGGCTGTGCGCCAGTGTGCAGGCCGATTTTGGCCAGCGCTCGGCCCGGGTGACCACGTTGACGGAGCTGCTGCCGCTGCACAGCCAGTTGCGCCAGGCGCTGGGTTCCCTGCGGCGCTGGGCAGCGCCCCGGCCCGAGGCCACGCCCTGGCATTTCTGGCCTGCGCGCGCCTGGGTGCAGGCCATGCCGCTGGGGGTTGTGGGGGTGATTGCCCCTTGGAACTACCCGTTGCTGCTGTCGTTGGGCCCGCTGGTGAGCGCGCTGGCCGCCGGCAACCGCGTGATCCTCAAGCCCAGCGAGTACACCCCGGAGGCCATGCACCTGCTCGCCGAGTTGGTGCCCAGCTATTTTGCCGATGACGAGGTGGCCTTGCTCGCGGGGGACGCCGGGGCCTCCGCCGAGCTGGCTGCGTTGCCGCTGGACCACCTGCTGTTTACCGGCTCGGCCGCTACCGGCCGCAAGGTGGCGCTGGCCGCCGCCAACCAGCTGGTGCCCACGACCTTGGAGTTGGGCGGCAAATCGCCCTGCCTGCTGGAGCAAAGCTGCGATATCCAGGATGCGGCGCGCAAGATTGCCCATGCCAAGCTGCTCAATGCCGGCCAGACCTGCATTGCGCCAGATTATGTGTTGCTGCCGCGCGGCAGCGCTGCCGCCTTTGTCGAGGCCTATGCCCAGGCGGTGCAGCACATGTACCCGCAGCAGCAGGGCAATCCCGATTACACCTCGGTCATCCATGCCGCCCATGCGAGCCGCTTGTTGGGCATGCTGGCCCAAGCCGAGCAGGCGGGTGCCCAGGTGATCCGGCTCGAAAGTGGCGGAGCAGAGGTCTCCCAAAGCCGCATCGGCGATGGCATCAGCCGCCAGCTGGTGCCGTCACTGGTGCTGGGCGTCAGCGCGCAGATGCAGCTGATGCAGGAGGAGATCTTTGGGCCGGTGCTGCCGGTGCTGCAGTACGACGACCGCGAGGAAGCAGTGGCCGCGATCAACCAGGGCGAGATACCGCTGGCGCTGTACTGGTTTGGCCAGGACCGCCGCCAGGGCCGGGATGTGGCCCAGCGCGTGCGCGCCGCTGGCATGTGCATGAACGACTGCCTGCTGCAGTTTGCCCATGGCGGGCTGCCGTTTGGCGGATGGGGCAGGAGCGGTTGGGGTGCACTGCATGGCTACCATGGATTCATGCGCTTTTCGCATGCCAAACCTGTCTTGCGTCAAGGCGGCCGGTCGGCCGCTGCCTGGCTGTACCCGCCTTATGGCAGGCGCTTTGATCTGCTGGTGCGTTGGCTGAGCCGCAGCTTTATGCGCTAAGCCTTTGATGGATATGGGGTGTTGAGGTTCGGGTAAACGCCTAGCGCAAATGCAGCCATTTGCAAACCCCTGCACAAATTGACCTACAAGCGGGTTGTGGGGCTACCCAAATGATGTCAGGAGTGAGACAATGGCGGGCTTTCGCGCACCATATCTCTGCAGCGCGCTGTTCACGCGCTGACTCTTCCATATGCCCTTAAAAAAGCCCTCAGCAGTGCCTTGTTGCCTGCTGATGCTGCGTGAGCCATGGTGTGTTGCAGGTGGGAGGATGTTGAGCCTCAGGGTGCTCCATCCCCACTTGACACCCGGCCGGGCGTGATGGTCGCAGTGTACGACGAGATATGCGTGCTTTTTGGTTAATTCATTGATTTTTGTTTTCGGTTATCCATGTCTGAAACTATCCAGGTTCGTCCCGCAACTCTCCGTGATGCCAAAGCCATTGCCCAAATCCATGCCGCCGCTTCGGTGGAGAGCTATCGCGGCGTTTTGCCCGATGACCAGCTGAAGTCCATCTCTTCCGTCGAAAAGCGCCAGGCTTACTGGCGCGAAGCCATCGAATACTGCGAGCCGCAGGTGCAAGTGGCCGTTGAAAACGACAAGATCGTCGGTTTCATCGGTTTTGACCGTTCGCGCGATGCCAAGACCCGTCCCACCACCGGTGAGATCTGGGCGATCTATGCAGCCCCCACCCACTGGGACCAGGGTGTGGGCGTGGCGCTGTGGGATGCGGCGCGTGATGGCCTGTCCGAAGAGGGCTGCACCTCGGTGACCGCCTGGGTGCCGCTGCGCAACGAGCGCGCGCTGCGTTTCCATGAGTCTGCCGGTTTCAAACGCGAGATGTCGACCGCCAAGACGGCGACCGTCGGTGCCATCAAGATCGAAGAAGTGCGCATGCAGCGCTCGTTGATGAACCGCTGATCCTTGCTGGCCAGGCATGCACCGGCGCTGCGTTGGCAGGGCGGTGATGCCTCGCTCTCAAGAGGCCGTCCTGGACGGCCTCTTTGTTTTTTTCCCCCTTGGCAGCCGGCACCGCGCTGGTCTGCCCCAGAAAGCATTTGTATGACCACTGCCCAGCCAGAGAGTTTTCCCACCATCCACTGGGAGGAAGGCGGCGAGTCCCGCAGCGCGCGCTGGCGCAGCGAGCGGGGCGCTGCCGCTGCTACCCGCGTGGTGCTGGCCGATGACACCCTGCCCGCCGATGTGGCCTACCGCATGGCCTGCGAAGGCACGGGGCTGTTGTGGCGCGGTGACTTTCAAAATGCGCGCATGCTGCTGCAGTCGCTGACGCGCCGGCTGGACAAGACCGGAGAGCGCAAGGCCAAGAAAAAGCCTGCCGCCCCTGCCGTGGCTGGCATGCTCACGCCGCAGCTGGCATTGCCCTTCCACCAGCAGCGCCAGTTGCAGGCGCAGCGCGCCCGCGTGCTGTCGATGGTGCTGATCGAGCTGGATCCGCAGTACACCATCCACCTGCGCAGAGCGCCACAGGTGCAGGCCGCCTGCGCTGATGCCTGGGGCGCGCCTGAGGGCGATGTGGCCCAGGTGGTGTCCTTGCGCGAACTGCAGGCGCTGGTGGGCGCCCATGAATGGCGCAAGAAGGGGGTGGACATCCCTGCGCTGGCGAAGCTGGCGCCCAAGGCCTATGACCGCATCCATCCGCACTATGGTGTGTTTTCGCCGGTGCGGGGGGAGTATGTGGACCTGATTGCCCAGGCGCCGCTGCCGACCGCACTGGCCAAGCAGTCGCTGGCCTATGACATCGGCACCGGGACGGGCGTGATCGCTGCCGTGCTGGCGCGCCGTGGCATCCAGAAAGTGCTGGCCACCGATACCGATCCGCGTGCACTGGCCTGCGCCAAGGAGAACCTGGAACGCCTGGGGGTGGACACGCGTGTGGAGCTGGCGCAGACCGATCTGTTCCCCGAAGGCAAGGCGGCTCTCGTGGTCTGCAACCCGCCTTGGGTGCCCGCCAAGCCCAGCGCGCCGGTCGAGCGTGCGGTCTATGACGAAGGCAGCCGCATGCTGCGTGGCTTTCTGACAGGCGTGTCGGCACACCTGGTGCCGGGGGGCGAGGCCTGGCTGATCCTGTCCGATTTTGCCGAGCACCTGGGCCTGCGCAGCCGCGAGGAGCTGCTCACCTGGATCTCCCAAGCCGGCTTGCAAGTCGTTGGCAAGAACCACATTCGCCCCCGCCACCCCAAGGCCCAGGATGCCGCCAACCCGCTGCACCAGGCCCGTGCGGCCGAGATGACCACGCTGTGGCGCCTGCAGGTGGCCTGGTGATCTGCCGGATGATGCCAGTGGCCCCATCCTTGGGCGCTTGCTGAACGGGGCCAGCCATGCGCTTGTTGCTTGCGCCCATGGAGGGCCTGCTCGATTTCGTGCTGCGCGACGTGCTCACCAGCATTGGCGGTGCCGACCGCTGCGTCTCGGAGTTCATCCGCATTACCGGCAGCTTGCTGCCTGACAAGGTCTACCTGCGCACGATGCCGGAGTTGCACAACGGCAGCCGTACTGCTGCGGGCACACCGGTGCGCGCCCAGCTGCTGGGCAGTGATGCCGCCAGCATGGCGGCCAATGCCGTGCAGCTGGCGGCGCTGTCGCCCGAGGGCATTGACCTGAATTTTGGCTGTCCGGCCAAGGTGGTCAACCGCCATGGTGGCGGTGCCGCGTTGCTGCAAGACCCGGCCGCCATCCATGCGGTGGTCAGCGCCGTGCGCGGGGCCGTGCCTGCGGCCATGCCGGTCTCGGCCAAGATGCGCCTGGGCTTCAACGACCGGGCGCTGATGCTGGACTGCGCCTTGGCGATGCAGGAGGCGGGTGCCTGCGAACTGGTCGTGCATGGCCGCACCAAGCTCGATGGCTACCGCCCGCCTGCCTACTGGGACCAGATTGCGCGGATCCGCGAGGCCGTGCGCATCCCCGTCATCGCCAATGGCGAGATCTGGACCGTGGAGGACGCGTTGCGCTGCCAGGCCGAATCCGGTTGCCAGGACCTGATGCTGGGCCGTGGCATTGTGGCTGACCCGGGCCTGGCCTGGCGCATCCGCAAAGCGGTTGCCGAGCGTGATGGCCAGCCGCTGCCCGCCGGTCTGCGCGATGTGCAGTGGCCGGACCTGCTGCCGGCGTTGCTGCGCTTTTGGCACCTGGTCTGCGAGGACCTGGAGCCGCGCCAGCACGCCGGCCGCTTGAAGCAATGGCTGAATCTGATGCGCCGGGCCTTTCCTGAAGCCGAGGACGCCTACCAGCATGTGCGGGTGATGACGGACCAGGCGGCGATCACCGTCTGGCTGAACGGCTTGCAGCAGCACGCCTCGACGGGCGTGGCTGCTTAGAGCAAGGAATCGGGCGTGAAGGGGCTGATGATCTTGAGCATCAGCCGCAGTGGCAGGCTGGCATCCGGCTCGGTGGTCTGGTCCTTCAGGCGGCTGTTTTGCGGTGCCTGCCACACCAGGTCGCCATCTTTCAGCACCACATGCCAGGCGGCGCTCTCCAGCCCTTTTTCAATCATGTCTGCCGCCTGGGCAGATAGCTTGCGGCTGCGCACCAGCACCGCGATCTCGGTGTTCTGCAACTTCGAGCGCTGGTCCAGGTTCATCGATCCGACGACCAGCAGTTGGCCATCGAGGACCAGCACCTTGCTGTGCAGCATGACGCGGCGCCCTTCGCGGAAGCTGTTCTGCCCGCTGCCCAGGCCAAAGGCGGCGCGCAGGTCACTCTCGTCGCTGACCAGTTCATACAGCTCGACACCATCACGCAGCAGGTTTTCGCGGTGGCGGGCATAGCCGATGTGCGCAATCGGCGCGTCGTTGGAGGACAGCGAGTTGGTCAGAATGCGCACCCGCACGCCGCGCTGCACCGCATCCTTGAAGGCCTGGCGCATCGTTTCACCGGGCACGAAATACGGCGAGACGATCAGCAAATCCTTTTTGGCATAGCCCAGCAGCTGCACCAGGCCATCCACCACCGAGTCTGCGCTGGGGCTGTGGCCGGGGTTGCGGGTTTCGGCCAGCACGCGCAGTTGTGCCAGGCGCTTGTTCTCCAGCACGCCCGGTGCGGCGCTCAGCGGGTTGGTCTGGCCATCGGAATCGACTGACGGTATCTTGCTGGGGGCGTCCGCCATCACCACCGAGTGGGCCCAGACCAGCGGAACACTGCGCAGGTCCATCGGCTGCATATCCCAGGCACGTTCACGCTGCTCTTCGGAGATGGCGCCGCCCGGGCGCGGTTCGCCATCCGGCGGGGAAGGCAGTGCGCCACCGGTCGCCGCGCGCGCTGCCGGCGTAGAAGGGCTGTCGGCTGCATCGTTGTCGCCGCCTTTGCTGGGCCGGGCCAACAAGGTCTTCTGCATGTCCTCCAGCTCCTGCTTGCTGATGAGCGACTGCACCGGGTAGGCGCGCTCATTGTTCCAGTAGGTGTCGAAACTGCTGGACAGGTCCTGTACCGCCTGTCCCACGACGAGGACATCGGTGTCGAGGAAATTGGAGCTTTCGTCGTTGTCGAAATAGGCATCGCCGAGATTGCGCCCGCCCATGATGCCCATCGTGTTGTCGGCAAGGAACAGCTTGTTGTGCATGCGCTGCTGCGCGCGCTGGAAATCGGTGGCCGCATTCCACATGCGGCTGATCGGCGAGTCGCGGTCGCCGGGTAGCGGATTGAACATGCGCATCTCGATATTGGGCTCGAAGGCCAGCCGCATCACCTGGGCGTTGCGCCCGGTGCCGTGGAAGTCATCGAGCAGCACGCGCACGCGCACGCCCCGGCGCGCTGCGTTCACCACCCCTTCGAGCAAACGCGCGGTGCTGGCGTCGGCGTGGATCGCGTAGTACTGGACATCCAGCGTGTACTTGGCGCCTTGCACCAAGGCCAGCCGCGCGCCGTAGGCCGCTTGCGCACCGGCCAGAATCTCAAAACCCGAGGCGCCAGCGCCTGCCTTGCTTTCCGCCTTCTGGCGCTGCTGGCTGATCTGCACCAGCGGGCTGCTGGCCGCCGGGGGCTGGGCTGATGACGCGGGCCGATCCACCTGGGCCGGCAGCTTGCTGGCGCATGCGCTGAGCAGAAAGCTGGTGCACACCCATACCAGCCCGGACCGCAGCTTGCGCCATGATGAACTCGGGACAGAACTTGACGGGGACAGGGTGGAGGTCGGCAGAGCTATCGGCATGGCAGCAGGGTTCAATCAGTGGGCTGGCGCTATTGTGCGTGAGCGGCGGCCATTGCGGGTGCCGCCGCTGTGCTTTGGCGGCGCTGTCGTACAGCGGCAGGCGGCTGGGGCGTCGTGGCGCCGCAACGTGCTGGTACCGGTGCGTTGATCCCCAGCAGGGTTTGTGCCCAGGTGGTTTCTGCAAGCATCTCGCTAGGATTGCAGAAAACATCCGAAATCTTATTTGCAATAGCCAAGAGGAGGGCTGCTGATGCACCGATCACTGCGTTTTTACACCATCGCCCTGGTGCTGGCGGCCATCGCGATGCCACCCTCCCATGCCTGGGCAGCGCGCCCCAAAAAGACCGAGGCAACGCAGGCGCCCAAGAAGCCGGCCAAAGTCAAGGTCAAGCGCCAGCGCAGCAGCAGTGCTGAAACCCCGGCCGAGCGCGACCGCCGCCTGCTGCGCGAATGCCAGGGGCTGCCCAATGCGGGCGCCTGCCTTGGCTACACCACCCGCTGACACCACCCGCTGACACCAGCGGTGGCAGGTCGCTGCCAAGCCTGGTCGCACGCCTGGACGGCCTGGGGTTTGGCAAGCGCCAACCTTCGGTTTGCCGGGCCGAGTCAGCGGCGCTGCAGCAAGCCTGACTCAGAACGCCCCATGGCCCTGTACACGGGCCAGCACGCGCCAGTCGGCGCCCAAGGGCTCGATGGAGCGGATGTCCAAGGCCGGCGCCTGGTCCAGCTGCTGCAGTGCCATACCGGCAAACGCGGGCAGTCCCTGGCCGACCAGCTTGGGCGCCAGGTAGAACAGGCATTCATCGACCAGCCCCGCCTGCAGTAGCGCGCCATTCAGGATGCCACCCGCTTCCACATGCAGTTCGTTGACTTCCCGTTGGCCCAGGTCCTGCATCAAGGCCGCCAGGTCGATGCGGGCGTTGGAATCTGCTGAGGCTTGACCCGGCAGTCGCACGATGGTCGCGCCAGCAGCCTCCAGTGCGGCCTGGCGGGCGCTGTCGTCGCTGCGGGTGTAGATCAGCACCTCGCGTTGCGCCGCAAAGATGCGGGCCTGCGCAGGCGTGCGCAACTGGCTGTCGAGCACCACCAGCCGGGGCTGGCGCGGGGTGTCCACATAGCGCACATCCAGCGCCGGGTCATCGGCCAGCACGGTGCCGACGCCGGTCAGGATCGCGCAAGCCCTGGCCCGCCAATGGTGGCCATCGGCCCGGGCGGCCTCGCCGGTAATCCACTGGCTGCTGCCATCGGGCAACGCGGTGGCACCGTCGAGCGACATCGCCGCCTTGAGCCGCACCCAGGGTTGCCTGCGCACCATGCGGCTGAAAAAGCCAATGTTCAGCTCGCGCGAGGCCTCCCCGCCGTCTTGCGGCGCACACACCACCACCTCGACACCGGCAGCCCGCAAACGGCCAAAGCCATTGCCGGCGACCAGCGGGTTCGGGTCCGTGATGGCACCTACGACCTTGGCGATACCGGCTGCAGCCAGCGCTTCACAGCAAGGGCCCGTGCGGCCATGGTGGGCACAGGGCTCCAACGTGACATAGGCGGTGGCACCCACGGTGCTGTGGCCCCGAGCAGCGGCATCGCGCAAGGCCATGATTTCTGCATGGGGCCCACCGGCACGCTGGGTGTGGCCCTGGCCGATGACCTGGCCATCGGCAGCCACCAGCACGCAACCGACGCGGGGATTGGGGGAGGTAATGAACAGGGCGCTGGCAGCCAGGTCCAGCGCGGTTTGCATCGATTGATCAGTCATGGAGCTTTGTCGCAATAGGGGCCATACCTAGACGCATGGCAGTCAACGGCAGGCCGGCTTGGCGATTATCGGCGCAAGACCGCGCCAGCGCTGCATGGCCTGGTTTTCAACGCGAGCGAATTTAATTTTTTAATGGAAAGAGGGCTTTACGCGGTGGCATGAAATATAAATAATCAAAACTATGAATTCAATAGTTTTCATTAATTTATGGAGATATCGATGTTTGCGCAGGCATCGGGGGCTGACCGCTGTTGAGCTGATGGTCGTCATCAGCCTGTTGGCGATTATCGCGGGGCTGGCCGCGCCCAGTTTCAGCGGCCTGCTGC
Organism: uncultured Comamonas sp.; assembly: GCF_964277875.1. Taxonomy (NCBI): domain Bacteria; kingdom Pseudomonadati; phylum Pseudomonadota; class Betaproteobacteria; order Burkholderiales; family Comamonadaceae; genus Comamonas; species uncultured Comamonas sp. The sequence continues at coordinate 82,729 of NZ_CAXYJV010000009.1, read as the reverse complement.
AGCGCTGGCGCGTGCAGCAGTCTCTGGAGGCCCTGCATTCGGCGATCCATCTTGCACGCTCCGAGGCGGTCAAACGCAGTGGGCGGATCGCGTTGCAGCGCATCGCCGCCAGCGGGCACTGCCAGGCGCGCGCACGAACCAACGATTGGAGCTGTGGCTGGCAGGTCTGTGCGCATGAACTGGGCCAGCAGCAATGTGCGCCGGATGCCCTGGTCCTTCAGCGTTATGAGGTGCCGCCAGGTCTGCAGGTGCAGCGCAGCAGCTTGGGGGAGGGCATCCGCTTTGACCGCTGGGGCATGCCGGTGGCGGGTTTCAGCTTTTCGCTGCTCCCCCAGGGCAAAGGCCTGCAGGATGCCGCGGCCAAAGGGCTGTGCACCAGCCGAGGCGGCCGCGTGCGGGTTGCCGACAGGCCGCCCTGTCCTGTACGGGGCTGAAAGGGCGCCTGCCTATGTTCATGCCATCCCATCCCCAAGCCTCCTTCTCGCGCGGCATCAGCTTGCTGGAGTCGATGGTGGCCATCGTGGTACTGGTCCTCGGGGTGTTGGCGATGCTGGGGATGCAGTTGCGCACGCTTGCAGATACGCAGACCAGCACCCGGCGCGTGCAGGCCCTCCGCTTGATCGAAGACCTGGGTGAACGCATACGTGCCAACCCCCATGCCTGGGACCAGCTGGACCGCTACGTCAGCGACTGGCAGGACGCGGCGGAGGCGCCTCCGGCCTCTGCATGCAGCGCCCGGCCCTGCAGCGCTGCGGAGCTGGCGGACCACGAACTGGCGCAGTGGCGGCTGCAGGTGGCACGCAGCCTGCCGCTGGGGCAGTCCCGGATTTTTCTGGCACCGGGCGAAAACCAGGCCGCCAACCGGCGCCAACTGGGCGTGATGATCCGCTGGGCCGAGAGCTCGCATGCCATGCGGGGCTCGCCCGACCCCGCGCCGTACCGCAACCCGGTCGATAGCACCCGAAGTGTCGGCGAAGGAGCCCGCGCCGACGCGGTAGCGGAACGCGGCGGCGAGGTGGTCTGCCAGGATGACGATGGTGATCTGCGCTACACCTGCCATTTGCAGTACCTGGCCCTGAACGCACGCTGTGCGGTGGAGCGCATGGGCAGCAACGTGCACTACCACTGCGGGGGGACTTGATATGCCGCGCCACATCCGTCCGGCCGGGGCCTTTGCGCTGACTTCCGTGCCGTGCCGCTTAACGGAGAGCAGGCAGCAAGGCTTCAGTCTGGTCGAGCTGATGGTGGGCATGGCGCTGGGCTTGCTGGTGATCGCCGCTGCCAGCATGGCCATGCTGGCTTCCCGCAGCCTGTCGCTGACCGTCAGCGATGCCAGCCACTTGCAGCAGCAGGCCAGCTATGCGTTGCGCATCATCGGGCTGCAACTGCGCCAGGCGGGCGGTTTGTACCTCAACCTGAACCTGCCCGCCGGCGCCGGTGCATCGGTCAGCGCCGCGCTGGCGCCAGCAGCGTTCGAGACCACGGCACCAGCCTCAGGCAGCGCCCGTGGCTATGCCCCTCGAATGGATGCGCTGCGCGGCAGCCATAACAGCCTGGTGACCGGCTACCGGCGCTACAAGGAGCCGGTCTTTGCCCAGCCCGGCCTGGCTGCGCAAGCGCGCAACTGCCTGGGCGGGCCGGTGGATGCCAGTGCCGATCAGCGCCTGGAATCGCACTTCAGGCTGCGCGGCCATGTGCTGCGTTGTGGCGGCAACGATACCGCTGCGTCGCCCCAGCCGCTGGTCGACAACGTAGCGGCCTTTGAGCTGCGCTATTTGCGCATGCAGGCAGCGGGCACGGCGCAGCCGCAGCTCCAGTATGTGAATGCGCAGCAGGCGGGCCGCGACTGGTCGGAGGTGGTGGCGGTGGAAGTGTGCCTGGTGCTCTTTGGCAGCCGGCCCACCTCGTTGCCGGCAGGCAGCGGTTATACCGGTTGCGATGGCGAATGGGTGGCCGTCGCCGATCTGCCGGGGCCGCGCAAACAGCGGATGCACCGCGTCTTTCGCAACCTGTTCCAGTTGCGCAGCCAGGGCAGCCTATGAGACGCCCTCACTACCTTCATCCTGGCAGCCTTGCGCAGCACGCACGGGGTGCCGCGTTGCTGACAGTGCTGGTCTTCAGCATGCTGTCGATGCTGCTGGCCTTATGGGCGGCGCGGACCGCCTGGTATGGCGAACTGGTGGTCGGCAACGATGCCGATTACCAGCGGGCCTTTGAAGCTGCAGAAGCCTTGCTGTTGGACGCCGAACTCGATATTCGCGGAGAGCGGGCCGATGGCCGACCCTGTGCTTATGGCGGCCTGCCTCATGGGGCGGCAGCCAGTGTGTGCCGCAGCGGGGGCACCACCAAGGTACCGATGGAGAACGCCGACCTGCCTGCCTTCTTGGCAACGCTCAGCGCCCAGCCGCAACGCTGCATCGATGCGCTCTGTGCCAAGCGCGTCGGGCGCCAGGATATCTGGAATGCGCCTGCCGCAGGTACGCCGGCCCGGCAAGCCGGCGAGCAGGATTTGTTTGCGCTGATACGCGCTGGCACGGGCGCACGCTATGGCCAGTACACCGGCGCGCAGCTGGGCGATGCAGACCGGCCGGCCCATCCCATTCTGGCTGAGCGGGGTGACGCACAGGCCGGTGGCTGGTACTGGATCGAGGTCATCCCCTATATCGACAGCCAACCCGGTTTGATCAGCAATGCGCCTGCGCAGCAGCTCGAACTGGTGGGCCTGTCTCCGCATGTGGTCTACCGCATCACCGCCGCCGCCTTTGGCCGCAAGCCGGACAGCTTGGTGGTACTGGAGCAAAGCTACGCCCGGCCCCGGCGCAAAGACTGAGAGGCAGCTATGAATGGCAAGCACACCGGCAGGGTTTCACGCCGCAACTCCACCAGCGCTCGGAGCCTGGCACTGGCGTGGGCGGCTCTGGTACCGGCTGCGGCCGCGTCATTGGAGCTGGCCACCGAGCCTGCCGGTGGCGCCAGCGCCGTCGTGGCACCGAATGTCATTGTCTCCGTCGATGACTCGGCAGCGATGCAGCGCCGCATGGGCAGCACCGAGCCCGGTCTGGCCAGCATCACCGCCCCCGGTGGCGAGGGCATCTGGGACGCGCGCGCGCAGCGCATCGCCGTGCTGCGCCATGCGCTCAAGGACGTATTGGGCGATCACCAGCAACTGCCCGATGGCGCGATACGCCTGGCCTGGCAGGCGATGTGGAACCATGGCGCAGCGCCCGGTGGCGGGCCGGCGGGCATGGTGCAAGGCCAGCGCCGCCGGTCTGGCGCCAGCTCGGTCAACAGCCCGCGTCTGGCCAGCAACGGCATGCAGGCGCTGCAAGGCCGGCATCGCCAGCATGCTCTGGCCTTTGCCGGCTCGCTCCGTACCGGCCACAGCAGCGACCTGCACCACCTGTTCGGCCAGGCCGATGCGTACCTGCGCAGGCCGCTGAGCCCGCAAGGCCCCTGGTCCAGCCAACCGGGCGCTGGCACTGCTGCCAGCAGTAGCTACCTGGGCTGCCGCCGCAACTACCACATTGTGCTGGCCGGCAGCCGCTGGGATGGCCCGGCCACCGGCGGCGCGCAAGACGACCACAGCCGCGCAAAAGTCCTGCCCGATGGCCAGGTCTATGGCGGTGGCAGTGCCGCGCAAAGGGCCGCCACCCAGCTTTACAGCGATGCGGTGCCCAGCACCTTGGCGGACTGGGCTTTTCACAGCTGGGCCGACCCTTTGCAGCGCGCAGGCCTGAGCGGCAGCCTGCTGCCTGAAGCCGATTACCGCGATGCGCCGCGCAGCGAGCGTTTTGCCGATGGCCTTGGCCCGCCTGCCGAGCTGGAGCGCTACTGGAACCCCCGCTACAACCCCGCCAGCTGGCCCCATATGCAGACCTATACGGTTGGCATTGGACGGGAGGCCAGCACCTGGCCCGGCGCGCCCCACATCCTGGCGCCTGCGCAGCACATGCCATTGGGCTATGACGGCAGCTTTGCAGCGCTGGCCAAAGGGGAGGCCGTCTGGCCCGATATGCATGCGCAAGGCGAGGGCGTGCGCGCGCTGGACCTGTGGCATGCGGCCCTCAATGGGCGAGGGCGCTTTTATGCAGCAACCGAGGCGCCCGACGTGGCAGCAGCGCTGCGCCGAATCTTCGCAGAGATACAGGCCCAGAACACGGGCGGCGCGCAGCGCGCAGCGGCTGCCAGCACAGGCGCGGTCAGCGCCAGCCAGGCCATTGCGCAGGATGCCCTGTTGGTCACGGCCAGCTACGACCCCGGCCGTGCCTGGGCTGGCGCCATTCAGGCCCAGGCGATGGCCAGCGATGGCCGCTTGCAGCCGGCACCCGGCTGGGGCGGGCAGACAACGGCGGACAAGCTCGATGCGATTGCCTGGCAGCAGCGCCTGGTGCTGACGTGGGGCGATGTGCAGCAGCGCGGCGTGCCTTTTCGCTGGGCTGCGGATGACAGCTACTTGAGTGCGGTGCACAAGCTGGCCCTGCAAGGCCACGCCGATGGCGCGCAGGGCCAGGCCAGCGGCGAGCAGTGGCTGAACTACCTGCGGGGCGAGCGCCGGCATGAGGCCCAGCACGGCGGCCGCCTGCGCAACCGGCATTCGCGCCAAGGCGATATCGTGCATTCGCAGATCTGGTACCTGGGCAGGCCTTCTGCGCGCCATACCGACGCGGGCTATCTCGACTTTGTGCTGCGCCACCAAAGCCGCTTGCCAATGCTCTATGTCGGTGGCAATGACGGCATGCTGCACGGCTTCTCGGCCCGCAGCGGCGAAGAAAAGATCGCCTATGTGCCCCGGGGCGTGATCCCCGGTCTGCGTGCTTTGACCAGCCCAGGCTACGATGGCCAGCACCGCTATTTTGTCGACGGCTCGCCACTGGCTGGGGATGCCAACCTGGGCAGCACCAGCAGTCCGCGCTGGCGCACTTTGCTGGCAGGCACCTTGGGTGCGGGAGGCAAGGGCTACTTTGTGCTCGATGTCACCGAGCCCGAGACCGGGTTTGCCGAGGCGCAAGCCGCCGGTCTGGTGCTGATGGACCGCAGCTGGCATGCGACGGAATCCGCACCGCGCTGCGATGCGGAGACGGGCGCGGCATGGCAGGCTTGCACACAGCTGGCCGAGGCCTTTGCCGATATCGGCCATATCACTGCCAGCCCCTCCCGCGACGACATCGACCCGCAGCGCACGACGCAAATCGCCCCGCTCAACAACGGCCGCTGGGCGCTGGTGCTGGGCAATGGCTACAACAGCACCAACGGCAGGCCGGTGCTGCTGATCCAGTACCTCGACGGCGCGCAAGAGCTGCTGCGTTTGGTGGCGACCGGCGCCACCACGGCGCAGGCCTGCCGGCAGCAGGCCGCGCCGCAGGCAGCGTGCCGCTTTGTGCAAGACAACGGCCTGTCCGCGCCCAGGCTGGTCGATATCAATGGCGATGGCCGGCCCGATGTGGTCTATGCCGGTGACAACCAGGGCAATCTCTGGAAGTTTCTGATCAGCGCCGACAACGATGCTGCATGGGGTGTGGCGCAGTGGGGCGCGCTGTCGGCAACGACCAGCAACCAGGGCACAGCGGGCGTACCGCTCTACCAGGCCCGGGGCGGCACGCGCAGCGCGCCCGGGCAGCGCAGCCGGCCCCAGCCCATCAGCACGGCGCCCCTGGTGCGCAGCAACGACCGCCTGCGCACGCTGCAGCAGGCGGGCGGCCAGCGCCAGGTGCCCGTCGGCGGCTTGATGGTGGCCTTTGGCACCGGCCGCAATGCCAGCCGCCAGGACCCGCAGGATGACAGTGTGCAAAGCCTCTATGCCGTGCTCGATACCAGCCGCTACAAGAGGGTGGGGGCGCACGGTGAGCGGGTCGAGGTCTGCGCCTCGGCCGCCGATGCGCAATGCCAGTCGGCACTGGGCAGCGATGCCGATTTGCCCAGCCCGGTGGCGCAGAGTCAGCTGCTGCAGCGCCGCATCAACCCGAGCGCCGTCAATACCCGCAGCAGCGATGGCCGCCAGTTCTGGGCGATGGACGAAAGCGAAGGCGCCGACGCGCTGGATTGGAACCAGCACCGAGGCTGGTACCTTGATCTGCCCGAAGCAGGCGAGCGCCTGCTGCAGCCTCTGGGTTTTTACAGCGGCAGCAACCTGCTGGCAGTGATCAGCGAGGTGCCCGCGCATGCCCGTGATAGCGACCCTGGCCCGGAGCGTTGCGAGCCGGCGGAAGGCACTGCCGCACGCCAGTATTTCAGCCTGGTTAATGCCATCGATGGCTCGCGGCCGCGCTTGCAGCTGCTGGATGCCGATGGCGATGGGGTGTTTGATGCGCAGTCCGACGGCCGGGCATCGCGCATGTCGCTGGGCGCCGGCCCGCATGCAATGCTGCGCGTGCGCGATGATGAGGGGCAGCAGCGCATCCGCCTCGACGGCGAATCGCTGCGTGATCTGCCCGAAGTGCCGATCCGGCCCACCTGGCGCCAGGCGCGATGAAAAGGGCCGGCATGCAGATTCGGTCCTCGCCGGCCAACGCGGGCTTGACCCTGGTGGAGCTGATGGTTGTCGTGGCCATCATCGGCATCCTGAGCGCGGTGGCCTTGCCCAACTACAGCGAATATGTGCGCCGGGGGCACCGCACCGACGCACGAACGGGTCTATTCCAGGCTGCGCAATGGCTGGAGCGCGCTGCCACTGCCAATGGTGTCTATCCGCTGGAGCTGCCCGCCGCGCTGACCTGGCAGGACCTGCCGGACAAGCGCTACACCATTGGTTTTGCCGAAGGCAACAGCCCTGCGCGCTATACGCTGGTGGCAACTCGTAAACCGGGAGCGCAGCAGCGGGACCGCTGTGGCAACTACACCTTGACGCAGGATGGGCGGCAAGGCAATCTGCAGCTGGCGCAAGGCAGCAGCACGGCGGAATGCTGGCGCTGATGCGCGGATTGCATAGGTCAGAAGAGGCTGCAGATGCAGACGCTTACTGCGCGCTCCAGCGGTCGTTCCAACTGCGCAGCTCCTGCATGTCGCGCCGGTCTTTCTTCGTGGGGCGGCCGGCCTGCAGGCTGTTGGCAGGCTCGGGCGCCAGGCGGCGCTGCTCGCTGAGCACTTCGCGCTGGCGGATGCTGTCGGCGGTCTCCTCGTACATCTGCTGGGCTACCGGGGCGGGGCCGCGCGTAGCGGCCATGCCCAGCACGGCGACGGTGCGCGGTGTCTGCGCCTGCAGCAACTCGACCGTGTCCTGCGCCCGCACTTCCTTGGAGGGTTTGGCGACGGTGCCATTGACCTTCACATGGCCCTTGTGGATGGCCTCGACCGCAATGGCGCGGGTCTTGTAAAAGCGGGCGCACCACAGCCATTTGTCGATGCGCATCGTGGGTGTCTGGTCGGTCTCAGTGTGGGCCATCTTCGGCAGGTGGTTGGACATTCGGTTTGAACTCTACTACAGCATCAAAACCTTGGATATGGCCATGGTGCAGGCGGTTGTGCAACGACAGGCGCGCGCCCAGCGCCGTCACGATGGAGTGGCAGATCGCCAAGCCCAGGCCCGAGCCGTCGCGCAGGTTGCCGGTGACAAAGGGCTCGGTCAGCCGCGCCTGCATCTCCGCGCTGACCCCGGGGCCCCAGTCGCTGATGCGCAAGCTGGCAGCCGGGCCTTGCTGCGTCAGCTGCAGCAGCAGTGGCGCATCGGGTGGCGAGTGCTGGATGGCATTGTGCAAAAGGTTGCGCACCAGCTCGCGCAGCATCCAGGGGTGGGCGGCCAGCAGCACCTCATCGCTTTGCAGCTCGAACTGCAGGTTCTTGTCGGCCAGCAGCGGAGACAGCTCGATCACCATGTCCCGCACGATGGCTGTCAGGTCGACGGTCTGCGTGTGTTCGGACTGGTGCAGCTGCTCGACCTTGGCGAGCGACAGCATCTGGTTGGCCAGCAAGGTGGCGCGGTCCACGGTGGCGGCGATCTCGCTGAGCGCCTGCTCGGGCTCCACATCGCCGCGCTGGGCCGACTGCACCTGCACCTTCAGCACCGCCAGCGGCGTGCGCAGCTGGTGCGAGGCATCACGCACAAAGCGCTTCTGGTGCTGCACCAGGTGCGACAGCCGCGCCATCACCCGGTTGGTAGCATCGACCAGGGGCAGCACTTCCGAAGGGGTGGCGGCCGGGGTTTTGAGTGGCTGCAATGCATGGTCGCTGCGCGCATTGAGCTGGTCGCTCAGCTGCAGAATCGGCAAGGTGGCGCGCCGCACCACCACCACCACGACAACGGCAATGCAGCCAAACAGCAAGGCCTGCTGCACCAGGGTGCCCCAGAGCATGTCGCGGGCCAGCGATTCGCGGATCTCCAGGGTCTCTGCCACCTGGATCAAGGCCATGCCCCGGCCCGTGGCGCTGGCCACCGGCTGCAGCAGCGCGGCCATGCGCACCGGCATGCCCCGGAACTCGGCATTGTAGAAATCAACGAGCGCGGCGTAGGGTGGCTGCTGGGCGATGCGCCCGCGCCAGATCGGCAGCTCGGCAAAGCCGCCAATCAGCTCCCCGCTCATGTTGGAGACGCGGTAGAACAGCCGCGACTGGTTGTCGGCCTCGAAGGCCTCCAGCGCCGAATAGGGCACGGCCGAATCGACAATCGCCAGGTCGTCGTAACCGGCGACGGTCAGTTGCTCGCCAATCACCTTGGCCGATGCCAGCAGGCTGCGGTCGTAAGCGGTGTTGATGGCCTGCAGCGACTGCCGGTAGAGGCTGCTGGTGTTGTAGATGATGAACACCACAACGGGCAGCAAGATGCCCAGCAGCAGGTTGCGGCGCAGCGAGCGGATGCGCGGCGGCTGGGACCGGCCCGGGGCCTTGCTGCTGTCAGGCACCATCGGCGGCACCGGGCTTGAGCAGGTAGCCCAGGCCGCGCAACGTCATCAGCTGCATATGGGTGGGCGCCAGCTTTTTGCGCAGGCGGTAGGCCACTACCTCGACCGCCTCCAGCTGCACATCGGTCTCGCCCGCAAAGACGGCGCTGAACAAGCGCTCCTTGGTCACCGCCTGGCCCATGGGCTGGCTCAGCACGCGCAGAAAAGCCACCTCGCGCGGCGTCAGTTCAAACAGCTTGCCGCGCCAGTAAAACGATTCGGACGCCTTGTCATAGCGCAGCGCCATGCCGGGCGCCACAGCCGGTGCTGCTGGCTCGGCCACCAAGGGTTGTGCGCGCCGCACCAGCGCGCGGATGCGCGCTTCCAGCTCGTCCAGGTCAAAGGGCTTGGCCAGGTAGTCATCGGCGCCCGAGTTCAGGCCCAGAATGCGGTCGCCGACGGTGCCACGCGCAGTCAGGATCAGGGTGGGGGCGGCCAGGCCTTCGCTGCGCGCCTGGGCAATGATCTCCAGCCCGTCCATCGTCGGCAGGCTCAGGTCCAGCACCACCACATCGGGCTCGAGCTTGCGCCAGGCTGGCAGCGCCGCACCGCCATCGGTGATGGGCGTGACCTCCATGCCCCGCCGGCGCAAGGTGCGCTGCAAGGTGGTCTGCATCGTGGGGTCGTCTTCGATCAGCAAGAGGTGCATGGCGGGAGTGTGCACCAATTCCTCGGCGCCTCCAGACTCGGTGTTTTCCCTAGCTCTGGACCGCCTGGCTGACAGCCATTTGACAGCTAGGGCCGCGATGATTCAGGCACTAACAACACGATCAGGAGACAACCATGCGCCGTGATGCATTCCTCAAATCCATGCTTGCGCTGGCCGCTGCCGGCAGCCTGCCGATGCAGGCCTTTGCTGCCACCAATGTCAAGATGCTGCTGCCGGCCAACCCCGGTGGCGGCTGGGATACGACCGGCCGTGCGCTGGGCAAGGCGTTGCAGGATGCCGGCGTCGCTGGCACTGTGACCTATGACAACAAGGGCGGCGCCGCAGGCGCCATCGGCCTGGCGCAGTTCGTCAATGGCAGCAAGGGCGATCCGAACGCGATGATGGTCATGGGCGCCGTCATGCTGGGCGGCATCATCACCGGCAAGCCACCGGTGGACCTGAACCAGGCCACGCCGCTGGCGCGCCTGACCAGCGAATACAACGTCTTCGTGCTGCCCGCCAACTCGCCCTACAAGAGCATGGCCGAAGTGGTCGCCCAGCTCAAGAAGGACCCTGGCTCGATCAAGTGGGGCGGCGGCTCGCGCGGCTCGACCGAGCACATTGCTGCGGCGATGATTGCCCGTGCCGTGGGTGTGGACCCGGCCAAGATCAACTATGTCGCCTTCCGGGGCGGCGGTGAGGCGATTGCTGCCGTGCTGGGTGGCAATGTCACCATCGGCGGCAGCGGCTTCAGCGAGTTTGCCGAGTACATCGCCACCGGCAAGATGCGCCCGATCGCCGTCACCTCGGCCCAGCGCCTGGAAGGCTCGACCGTGCCCACGCTCAAGGAGCAGGGCATTGATGTGGAAATCGGCAACTGGCGCGGCGTCTATGGCGCGCCCGGCATTTCGGCTGACCAGCGCGCGCAGCTGATCGCGATGCTGGAAAAAGCCACCAAGAGCGCCAGCTGGGCCGAGTCGATGAAGAAGAACGACTGGACCTCGGCATGGCTCGCCGGCGATGCCTTCAGCCAGTTCGTCACGGCCGAGTTCGCCAATCTCAAGGACACCATGACCCGCGCAGGCATGGTCTAAGCGCAGCCGGCATGGCCCTTGGCGGCCATGCGCTGCGCATTGCGCACCCCCTTTGTCATTTGTCTAAGGAACCGGCCTGGCCCGGTGCCCGGCTGGGCTGTTGCCGCCTGATCGGTGGCATGAGGGAGGCGCCGTCATCTTTTCAGGAGTTTCGATATGAGCAACACCGCAGATTCTTCGGGGCCCGGCGCCAACAGCGCCGCCGCGCCTGCGCCGGAGGCTTTCGAGCATGCGCACACGCCGCGCACCACCTCGCAGCTGCTGGTCGGCATAGCGGTCCTGGTGATTGCCGGGCTGCTGTCCTGGGGGGCATTGCACATCCCCTCGCAAGCGGGCTACAGCGGCGTGGGGCCTGATTTTCTGCCCTGGCTGTCTGCCAGCGTGCTGGGCCTGTGCGGCATCTGGCTGTGCTGGGAGGCGCTGACCGGCGGCTTCCACCACCTCGATGCCCCCGATGGCGCCCAGCATGGTGACTGGGGCGCGCTCACCTGGGTCTGCGCAGGGCTGATCAGCAGCGCGGCGCTGATCACTACGTTGGGCTTCATCCTCAGCTGCAGCCTGTGCTATGTGCTGGCCACGCAAGGCCTGCGCCGCGCAACCGGCCAAACGCAGGCGGGCTCGTTCAAGACCATGGGCAAGGACCTGGTGACGGGTCTGCTGATTTCTGCGCCCGTGTTCTGGGCCTTTACCCAATTCCTGGCAATCAACTTGCCCGGACTGACCGAGACAGGGTGGCTGTGATGGAAATTTTCAATGCACTGATTCAAGGCTTCATGACGGCGGCCACGCCGGTGAACCTGCTCTGGGCCCTGGTGGGCTGCGCGTTGGGCACGGCCGTGGGCGTGCTGCCCGGCATTGGCCCTGCGGTGGCGGTAGCGATGCTGCTGCCGATCACGGCCAAGGTCGAGGTGACCGCCTCGATGATCTTCTTTGCCGGCATCTACTACGGCGCCATGTATGGCGGCTCGACCACCTCGATCCTGCTCAACACCCCCGGTGAGACGGCGAGCATGGTGACGGCGATGGAGGGCAACAAGATGGCTAAGAGCGGCCGCGCCGGTGCGGCGCTGGCGACCTCGGCCATCGGCTCCTTTGTGGCCGGCACGATTGCGACCGTGGTGGTGACCTTGTTTGCGCCCACCGTGGCCGAGTTTGCGGTGCGCCTGGGCCCGCCCGAGTACTTCATGCTGATGGTGCTGGCCTTCACCACCGTCAGTGCGGTGCTGGGCAAGAGCAGCCTGCGCGGATTGACCGCCTTGTTCCTGGGCCTGGCCGTGGGTTGCATCGGCATGGACCAGATCACCGGCGCCGCGCGCTACACGATGGGCAAGCCCGAACTGCTCGATGGCATCGACATCGTGCTGGTCGCCGTGGGCCTGTTTGCGGTGGCCGAGGTGCTGTACTTTGCGCTCTACGAAGCCAAGACCCGCGATACGCAAAACAAAATGGGCCGCGTGCACATGACGCGCCGCGACTGGAAGCGCTCGGTACCTGCCTGGATCCGTGGCACGGTCATCGGCACGCCGTTTGGCTGTATCCCTGCGGGCGGCACCGAGATCCCGACCTTTCTGAGCTATGCGGCCGAGAAGAAACTGGCCAAGGGCGATGACAAGGCCGAGTTCGGCACCTCGGGCGCTATCGAAGGCGTGGCCGGCCCCGAAGCGGCCAACAATGCGACGGTGACGGCGGCGCTGATCCCGCTGCTGACCCTGGGCATTCCCACCAGCAACACCACGGCGGTGCTGCTGGGTGCGTTCCAGAACTACGGCATCAACCCCGGCCCCCAGCTGTTCACCAGCTCGGCAGCGCTGGTGTGGGCGCTGATTGCCTCGCTCTACATCGGCAATGTGATGCTGCTGGTGCTGAACCTGCCGATGGTCGGCATGTGGGTCAAGCTGCTGAAGATCCCCAAGCCGCAGCTCTATGCCGGCATCCTGATTTTCGCCACTGTTGGCGCTTATGGCATGCGCCAGAGCACCTTCGATCTGTTCCTGCTGCTGGGCATTGGCGTGCTGGGCGTGGTGATGCGGCGCTTTGACTTCCCCACCGCCCCCGTCGTGGTGGGCATGATCCTGGGCCCCCTGGCCGAGGCCCAGATGCGCAACGCGGTCGCCATTGGCGAGGGCAGCTGGACCATCTTCCTGCAGCGCCCGATGTCGCTGACCTTGATCATCATCGTGCTGGCGGTGCTGATCGTCCCCCGGGTTTTGAAGTGGATGGGCAACAAAAAGGCGCTGCAAGCTGCAGCGGCCTGATGCCCGGCACCTCAACCGGTCCTTCTCTTGGCACCCTGCGGGGTGCCTTTTTTATGCCTTTGCCATGCGCGTCGTTCCCGTGCTGCAACACTGTATTGCCCATTTGCGGGCTAGGCAGTGGCGGTGCCATGGCCTACCATTTGAAGATTACCAACTGGTGCTGCCAAGGCAGCGTGGAAACGGCCTGCGTTCATGGATTTCATTGTTGCCCTGGTGCGCGAATACGGTGTTGGCATCGTCTTTCTCAATGTGCTGATCGAGCAGTTGGGCGCGCCTATTCCCGCGTATCCGGTGCTGATGGTCACCGGTGCCATCCACGGCGGTTCGCTGTCGCAGCAGTTGCTGCTGATCGCGGTGGCGGTGTTGGCGGCGTTGATCGCAGATGGCGTCTGGTATGCGATGGGGCAGCGCTACGGCAGGCGGGTGCTGGCCCGGGTCTGCAAGATTTCGCTGTCGCCCGATTCCTGCGTGCAGAACACCGAATCGCTCTACGGCCGCTGGGGCGCCAAGTCGCTGCTGATCGCCAAGTTTGTGCCCGGCTTTGCGTCGATTGCCAGCGCGCTGGCCGGCGCTGTAGGCACCACGCCGAGCCGCTTTGTGCTGTTCGATGGCCTGGGCGCCTTGCTCTGGGTGGGCTCGGCCGTGCTGCTGGGGGGGCTGTTCAGTTCCACAGTCGAGGACCTGTTGGCCGTGCTCGCGCAGCTGGGCCAGTGGGGTTTGCTGCTGCTGGGCCTCGTGTTTGCCATCTTCATTGCGCGCCGCTGGTGGAGCCGCCGCCAGGTGATCCGCTCGCTGCGGATGGAGCGGCTCACCGTCGATGAGCTCAATGACATGCTGAGCGGCGATGAACTGCCCGTCATCCTCGATGTGCGTGCCGGCACGGCGTTCGAGGCATCGCACATCCCCGGCGCGCATTCCTATGACCCGCATGACAAGGGCGCGCGGCTGCCGGCCATCGACCCCGAGGCCTCGGTGATCATCTACTGCGCCTGCCCCAATGAGGTATCGGCTGCCCGCATGGCCCAGTTGCTGCGCCGTGCCGGCATCCAGCGGGTGCGGCCGCTGCTGGGCGGTATCGATGCCTGGGTCGATGCGGGCTACCGGGTGCAGGGCAGCAGCGCTGCGCCTGCGTGACAGCTTTCAAGGCCGGGTTTTACAGGCAGAGAAAAGCTAGTGCTGCAATGGCCGTGGGCAGCAAGGCGCCCAGCAACAGGCCGCCAATGCTGATGGTGGCGTTGCTGAAGCCGTGCTTGAGCAGGGCCACACCGGCGGGGTTGGGCGCATTGGCAATCACCGTCAGGCCGCCACCGGCGACGGCACCGGCCATCAGCATGTACTTGGCCGCGTCGCTCATGCCTTCGATCTGCGAGCCCAGGTAGGTCAGCGCCGCGTTGTCGGTGATAGCGGTCAGCCCCAGCGCCCCAAAGAACAGCACCAGCGGTGCCATGCTGGCCACCAGTGGCTGCAGCCACCAGCTTTGCAGGCCTCCGAGCACCACCAGGCCGGCCAGGAAAAAGCCCACCAGCAGTGCCTCCTTGAGGATCAGCGGGCTTTGGTATTTGGCATAGGCATGGGTGTAGCCCAGAAACAGCAGAAACACGCCCAGGAACAGCACCGGGTGGTGGGCCAGCACCACCACCGCCGCCAGCAGGGCCGCATGCACGGCCACCACACCCAGCGGCATAGCCGGCTGCGCATCGTCGCTGGGCGGTGCTGCTGCCAGATGGCCGCGCATGCACCAGGCGGCAATGCTGGCGTTGACCAGCACGGCAATCACCGCTTTCCAGCCAAACTGGCTCAGCATGAAGGCGCTGTCCCAGCCCCAGGTGGCCGCCACCATCAGCACCGGCGGGGCGGCATAAGAGGTGAGCGTGCCGCCAATCGAGATGTTGACGAAGAGCACGCCCAGCGCCAGGTACTTGAGGCGGGTGGGCATGCGCGGGGTAAAGACCAGCGGGGCCAGGGTCAGTGCGGCAATGGTCATCGCTGCTGGCTCGGTGATCAGCGAGCCCATCAGCGGCACGGCGGCCAGGCCCAGCCAGGCCAGGCTCAGGGCGGTGGGCAGCGGCGTGGCACTGGCCAGTGCGGCCAAGCTGCGCTGCACCGTCGACACGATGGGGCGGGACGCCGCCATCACCATGACGACAAAGACGAACAGGGGTTCGGTGTAATTGCGCGACTCGGCGTAGTCAATGGCCTGGGATGGCCCGCTGGCAAAGGCCATGACACCGATCAGCACCATGGCCCAGAAGCCGAAGACGATCTCGACCTCGCCCAGCAGATGGAAGACACCCGCGTGGCGCGGGTAGCGGTGCGACAGGCGCTCGAATTGCTTGGCAAGAAAGGTGTGGGCCAGCGCGATGGCAAAGATGCCAGCGGCCAGGTGCTCGATCGCAAACATGAAGGTGCTCCGATGCGAAGCATGCAAGCGTTTGCAGGCGGCCGGGCGTGCACGTGGGTGGCAGCGGCCGCAGGCAAAAGTGTGCAGGCAACAGGGTTCCAGCGAGGCGGCCCGACCTTCGCTCACAACCTGCCGCTACACCCTATGTGACGACACCCAAGCCTTCCATTTTACAAAAAAATAATCAGATATGGGTTTTCAATGTCTTTTTGCCACCGACTCAGGCCGGTGGATTGCGCCGCTTGCTGCGCAGCCACCAAGCGGCGATCAGCGAGAACAGCACGATCACGCCGACCAGCAGCCAAAAGCCCAGCGGATCCTGGCTGAGCGGAATGCCGCCTACGTTCATGCCGAACAGACCGGCCATCATGTTCACCGGCAGGGCCAGCACGGTGATCATCGTCAAGGTGTAGAGCGAGCGGTTGGTGTCCTCGTTGATGCCGGCGGCAATCTCTTCCTGCAAGAGCTTGATGCGCTCTTCGAGCGACTGCATGTCGCGCAGGAAGACAGAGAACTCTTCGCTGGCGGCGCGCAGCGCATGCAGGTCTTCGTCGCGCATCCACTGCGGCGGCGTCTGCAGCAGGCGGAACATGGCTGATGGCTCAGGCGCCAGCAAACGCTTCAGCCGCACCAGCAGGCGGCGCAGGGCGCCCAGCTGGCGCGGCTGCATGCGCGTGCGCCCGCTCAGCATGGTGTCTTCGATCTGGTCAACGCGGTGGGTCACATCGCGCACGATGCGCACCAGCACATCGGCCTGGGCGCGCAACAGGCGCTCCAGCAGCTGCGGGCTGGAGCCGGGCGTGTCACCCTGGCGAATCTGCTGGCGCAGCGCATCGACCGAGCGCAGCGGGTGGGTGCGCGCCGATATCACCCACTGGGGCGAGGCCTGGATCCACATCGTGTGGATGTCGCTGGACTCGAACTGGAAGTCGAAATCGATGTCGTTGATGACGGCGAGCAGCGCATCATCCATGCGCTCGATACGGGTCGAGGCCAGGCCATCGCGCAGCGCCTCGAAGTACTGCTCATCGAGCGCCGCATACTGCTGCAGCCAGCGCAGGCAGTGGGCATGGGAGAGGTTGAAATGCAGCCAGATAAAGCCCGTGCTGCTGGGCGGCGCGGCCAGCCAGGCCTGCGCTTGCCCGGCATTCAGCGCGGTGGCGGGGCCATGGCCGTCGAGGGCATAGCCCCAGATCAGGCCGCTGTTGTCGTGGGGGGAGACCAGCGGGAGCGGGTCGGGCTCCCGCGGCAGGGGTTCGTTCAAGATAGCACTCCGGGGACGGGCGGTAGCCCCTCGCCAAACCCGGTATTTTTGGCCGCTATCGTGACTTTTTCATGACAAAGCCATGACGCGCCCCGGGCGCACTCAGTCGGGCATCGAGCAGTGGCCGCCGCTGGCGTGCTGGCCAGAGCCCGCTGCGATCAACGGGGCCTCGTAGCGCAGGTCAACGGGCTGGCTGTGCACATAATCCCAGGCGATGAAGGCGACCAGCAGCACCCAGAACGTGCTGCGCAAAACGGTGGTGTTCATATACGGCTCCTGTGCTTAAAAACCAAAATGGCGGCGAATGCGCAGCCCGAAGATCGTGCCGGCAAAGGCCAGCGGCACCCAGATCCAGCCATGGATGCTGCCGGTGCTGATGCCCGAAAGCATCGCGCCGACATTGCAGCCGAAGGCCAGGCGCGAGCTATAGCCCAGCACCAGGCCGGCGGTCAGGGCCACCAGCCACTGCGTGCCGGTCAGCGCCTTGGCGGCGGCGGGCTTGCCAGCTGCCATCCACAGCGCACCGGCCAGAATGCCGATGTTGGTGATGCTGGTGATGTCCAGCAGCACGGTCTCGTGCAGACGCTGGGCATTGCCCGGCTGGCTCCAGAACCAGTTGCCTGCCAGGTCCACGATGCCGGTGCCATTGGCGACCTTGGCGGCCCAGAGGCCAAAGCCATAGACGACGCCCCATGGCTGGCCGGCAATCACCAGGTTCAGGGTCGCGAAGATGGCCAGGCCGATCGCGCCCATCACCCATTTGCGCTGCCACAGGCCGGGCATGCTGCGCTGCTGCGCCGCATGAGCCCTGGCGCAATAGGCCTGGACCGCAAAGCCGATGACGGCCAGCGCTGCCAAGGTGGCAAGCAGCGCAGGCAGCCAGCCCCAGGTGCTGACCAGGCCCACGGCCGGCATGCGGCCCAGGTCCAGCCACCAGCCCAGGTGCAGCGATCCCAGAAAGCTGCCGATGGCAAACATCGGCAGGATGGCCGTGTTCATCGGGATGCCCATGCCCGCCTTGTACAAGGTGCCGCTGCCGCAGCCATCGGCAATCTGCATGCACAGGCCAAACACAAAGGCCCCCACCAGCAGGCTGATGCTGGGCGGGCCCAGCGCGGCCGTCAGCTCAGGGTAGTGGCCCAGCAGCGGCATGGCCATGGCGGCGGCCAGCGCCAGCAGCAGCAACTGGCCAAACACGCCGCGCGGGTCCTTGTCCTCGACCAGCATGCGCCAGCCGGTGGTAAAGCCAAAGCGCTGGCCGGCCAGGATGGCACCCAGGCCGATACCGACCAGGAACAGCGCCGCCTGGCGCAGCGATACCGACCACAGCAGCCAGCCAAAAAAGGCCGCCATCAGGATCGACAGGGGAAGTCGTTTCATCACGATCACCGTTGAGAGTCAATACAACAAAAAGCTGCCAGCACCTTTGCGGGAGTGCTGGCAGCCGAAGCACCGGGTCAGGCTTACTTGAACTTGCGCTGCCACCATTGCTTGGCGTCATAGGCCAGCGATTCGGCGCGCCCGGGCTGGTTCTCCATCGCCGGGGCACCGGGCTGCTGGGTCCAGTCCACCATCGAGCCGGCGTACAGCTTGACGTTGGGCAGGCCGGCCATCTCGCTCAGGCCAAACCAGTCGGTGGCGGCCCAGTGGCCGGTATTGCAAAAGGCGACGGTGTCCTGGCCGTCCTTGCGGCTGACCTTCTCGGCGATCTGCCGGGCGGTGGCCGGGTCGACAAACTGGGCCGTGCCCTTGACAAACCACTGGTTGAAATCCAGCTGCTGCGCGCCTGGCAGGGTGCCCGAGAGCTTGGCCGCTGGCGCCCGGGTCTTGCCCTGGTAGAAGGCATCGGGGCGGGAATCGACCAGCGCGGCATTGCTCAGATCCACATGGGAGCGCACCTGGTCGCGCGTGGCGATCAGGCTCTCGTCCAGCACGGGCTGATAGCTGCTGGCCTGCACCTGGGGCGCCTCGGTGCTGACGGGCTTGCCGTCGGCCACCCAGGTCTTCATGCCCCCGTTGACGATGGACAGCTCCTTCAGACCCAGCACCTTCAGGCTCCAGTAGACCCGTGCCATCGCGCCAAAATCGGTGGCATCGGCGCCAGTGGATACGACCACCGCATGCGTGGCCGGGGTCAGGCCCAGCGACTGCACCAAGGCCGTGAGCTTGGGCAGATCGGGCAGCTCCCCGGGGTTGGTGGCCGGGCCGCGCCACTTGCCATAGGGCGCATTAAGCGCGCCGGGGATATGGCCTTCGGCATAGAGCTTGGGCTCGCGGATATCGATGACGACAGGCGCAGCAGCGCCTTGCTGGGCGCTGGCCAGTTCGGCCGGGCTCAAGAGCGGTTGCGCGGCATGGGCTGCCGTGAGCCAGCTGCTGGCCAACAGGGCGCTGGCCACAGCCAGATGGCGAAAGGTTGTCATGGCAATAGCTTGTAGAGGCAAATCAATGGGCTCTATTGTCCCGCGATTGCAGTCTGCGAGCAGGTTGTGCGCAGATTGAATATATGGCGGTAAGGTTATATACCCTGAGGGAATAAAGGCCGCGCTGCCTGCCTGGTTTGCCTATACCCAGAGCCCGGCGCGGAAGCCGCGTGCCGCGTAATAGGACTGCACGCCATTGTGGTAGCTGAACACGCGCTCATAGCGCCGGTCGCCAAACAGCGCGCCCCCAAGGCGGCGCATCTCCTGGGGCGTGGCCAGCCAGCTGGAGGTTTTGCAATCAAACGCGCCCAGGGTCTGCAGATGGCGGTACTGCTGCTCGTCGAGCAATTGCACACCCATCGCATCGGCCATGCCCTGCGCGCTGCCGGCAGGTTTGTTTTCCTTGCGGGCGGCCAGTGCCTGCTCGTCAAAGCAGAGGCTGCGCCGGCCGCTGGGGCTTTCGGCGGCGCAATCGGCAAACAGCAGCCGGCCGCTCGCGTCCTGCAGGATGACATCGGGCTCGCCGCCGGTGGCCTCCATCTGGGCCAGCGCTTGGTGGGCGGCCGTGTTCTTGTCCAGGCGCTGCTGCACCTGCGCCCATGCCAGATTGGGGTGACGCGGCATGTGGGTTTCAAAGCGTGCTTGCAGCACGGCCACCAAAGTCTGCAGTTCGGTCTTGTTCATGGCTGTCAAATCCTTGTCAAGCGGCTGCCACTTTTGCGCACTTCTACAATCGGCGCAAGCTTTTTGAAGGATTACCCAACGGCGGCACCTGCCGCCGCGCTGCATTATGGATATTGTTGTCAACGAAGAACTCAAGGCCTACATCGACCCGCTGACCCCTGACGAGCATGCCTCGCTGGAGCGCAGCATTCTGGCCGAAGGCTGCCGCGATGCGCTGGTGCTCTGGGGCAATGTGCTGGTCGACGGCCACAACCGCTACGGCATCTGCCAAAAGCATGGCCTGCCCTTCAACACGGTGCAGAACACCCAGTTCCAGTCAATGGAGGATGTCTACCTGTGGATGATCGACCAGCACCTGGGGCGGCGCAGCGTCTCGGATTTTCAGCGTGGCGTGCTGGCGCTGCGCAAGCGCGAGATTCTGGAGCACCGCAAGCTGGAGAAGGCCCACCCGGTGGCTGCACAGCCGGCCGAAGGCGAGGCGCCTGCGGTCAGCAACGCCGACGAGGCTTTCTCGCCGGTCGATGCTGCCGAGCTGGAAAAGGTAGCCACCCGCGAGGCCATTGCCAAGGCGGCCCGGCTGTCGAGCAGCCAGGTGGCACAGATTGAGAAGATCCAGAAAAGCGCCGCGCCGGCGCTGGTCGAGGCCTTGAAGGCCGGCGATATCTCCATCAATGCTGCCGCCGTGGTGGCCAGCCTGCCGCATGACGAGCAGCAGGCCGCTGCCCAAGGCGGCAAGGATGGCTTGAAGCAGGTGGTCAAGCAGGTGCGCGAGGCCAAGCGCAAGCCCAAGGAGGAGGCCCCCGAAGCCCAGGAACCGGCCAGCGCACCCTCGGCCGCGCATGGCGCCGAAGCGGTCGATGCCGCGCTGGACAAGGCCCAGCAGCAGATCAGCGACCTGCGCGCCCGCGTGCAGGAGCTGGAACTGGAAAACGCCCAGCTGCGCCTGCAGCTGGCGGCAGCGTCGTCGCAGGATCTGCCGGTCCCCGACGAAGCCTGATCGAGGCTTTCTGCCTTTCGCCCTCCGCCTTTAATCCAGCGGCGGGCGCTTGGCCGGCTTGGGCAGCAGCCGCTGGCGGGAACGCTGCGCACGGGGCCGCACAGCGTCGGCACGCTGGCAGGCCAGGCGGTATTGCAGCAGGCTGGCCTCGGCCGCCTGCACCAGCGCAAGCGGCAGGCGCTGAGCCTCGGGCATCGGATGCGGGGCGCTCGCGGGCAGGTCGCACTGGTCCATCAACAGCGCCAGGCCCTGGCCCACATGCGCGGCCGTGTAGACATGGAACTGCCCGGCCTCCACCGCCTGTACCACCCGCTCGGCCAGCATCAGATGGCGCTGGTTGCGTGCGGGGATCAGCACGCCGTGGCTGCCATCCAGGCCTTGCTCGGCGCAGAGGTCAAACCAGCCTTCGATCTTTTCATTGAGGCCGCCCACGGGCAGTACCTCGCCATGCTGGTTGAGCGCGCCGGTGACGGCAATGCTCTGGCGCAGCGGCAGGCCCGACAGCGATGACAGCAGCGCATAGAGCTCGGCGCAGCTGGCCGAGTCACCTTCGACACCACTGTATTCCTGCTCGAACACGACCGAGGCATTGAGCGCGAGTGGCGCCAGATGGCCAAACAGGGCCGTCAGATAGCCTTGCAGAATCAGCACACCCTTGTCGTGGATGGGTCCGGACATGGCCACCTCGCGCTCGATGTTCATCACCCCTTCCTGGCCGGCATGGGTGCGCGCGCTGATGCGCACCGGCAGGCCAAAACGGTGGTCGCCGGTGTCGATCTGCGACATGCCATTGATCTGGCCGACCTGGCTGCCGGCAAAGGAGATCAGGTGCTCGCCGTCGCTGACCGCCGCATGCAGGTCCTGCTCCATCGCGTTGTGGCGCAGGCGCTGCGCGGCCAGCGCGGCTTCCACATCGGCGGCCTGCACCAGACGGTCCTGCCCTGAGCGCCGGGCGCGCTGCGCGCTCTCCAGCAGCAAGGCTTCGAGCTGGTTCAAGCGGCCGCTTTGGCGCTGCTGGTCATCGGCCTCGCGGTGGGATTGCTCCAGCAGCCGGGCGACCGCACCGGCGTCGCAATGCGGCATCTGGTAGAGCTTGCAGCGCTGCGCCATCAGTGCAGCGGTGGCGCGGTAGGTGGCGGCCGAGGCCTTGAACTGCTCGGCAAAATCGACCTTGACCCGAAAACGCCGCGCCATGTCGGGGTCGCTCTCCTGCAGCTGGTAGTAGGCCTCTTCGGAGCCAACCAGCACCAGCTTGAAGTTCAGCGGCAGCAGCTCGGGCAGCATCGCGCCACTGCTGCTGGGGCCTTGCGCGGCATGGGCATCCTCGATGCGCAGCTGGCGCGTGCGCAGCACCCGGCGCAGCGCCTGCCAGCTGTCCTCGTCGCCCAGAAGGTCGCGCAGGTGCAGCATCAAAAAGCCGCCATCGGCACGCAGCACGCTGCCCGCGCGGATGCAGGAGAAATCGCTGCGGCGCTCGTCCTCCTCGGGCGGGTCGATGGTGCCAAACAGGTTGCGCAGGCTGGGCTGGTCCTCCAGCACCACGGGGGCATGGGCCTCGCTATGGTGGTCGACGATCAGGTTGAGCTGGCTGAGTGCGCGCAGCGCCTTGCGCTTGGCCTCCAGCAGGGCGCGGGCATCGTCGCGCGCATCCTGGCTTTCGCCTTCGCCCTCGATGCTGTCGGTCTGGTCGAGCAGCGCATCGGCATCCTGCGCAATGCTGCCCGGCACCCACAGCGCCATGTTCTTGAGCCACTCGGCCTGCATCTGCGACAGCCAGCGCTGCAACGTGGCTGCATGCTCGGCGCTGGGGGTCAGGCCATCGAGCACCTGCGCCGATGCGGCTTGCCAGAGCGGCGTGGCCAAGGATTGGTAGAACAGGTTCAGCGCCGCATCGCGCGCCATCTGTGCCTGCCGCACCTGGCCCCGGAACTGTGCCAGCTGCACGCGCAGCTGGTATTCCAGGTCTTCGGCGGGTGCTGCAGTGCTGGGGGCCTCTGCGGCGTCCTCGCCTTCTCCGGGCGCCAGCAGCAGTGCAGGGTCGGCCTCGGTATCTGCCTGGGGCGGGGTGGCATTTTCCAGCACAGGCGGCTGCTCTTGCTGCACACCCGCCGCAGGCGGGCCGGCATCCGGGCCGGTGGGGTCGCCAGGCGCGTTGTCCTGGCTATCCACCACCAGCTGGCCTTCCTCGCGGCGAATGCGCAGGCCGGCGCCCTGCGCCCAGTCGTGCAGCGTGCCAAAGGCGGCTTCTTCCGCCTGGCGGGCCTGGTTGTACAGCTGCTCGATCTGGCTGCGGTGCTGCGCTTGCTGCACGGCCTTGTCAAGCTGCTCGGGCAGCTTGTCCACCATGGCCTCGATGCGGCGGCGCAGGCTGCGGCCCTGGCCGGCGGGCAGGCGCAGCGCCTGGGGGCGCTCGGGCACGGCGAAGTTGTGCACAAAGGCGATATCTTGCGCAGCGGGGCGGCGTTGCGCCTCCGCCTGCATGGCCTGGCGCAGCAGCGATGTGCGGCCACTGCCTTCCTCGCCCAGCACAAACAGGTGGTAATCGGGCGGGTCCATCGCCAGGCCAAACTCGGCCGCCGCCTGCGCGCGCTGCTGGCCGATCCAGGAGAAGGGCTCCTGCACCAGCTCGGCCGTGCTGGCAAACCCCAGCTGGGCCGGGTCAATGCGCAGGCGCAGCTGGTAGGCCTGCAGCAGCTCGGCGCAGAGCAGGGTGGGGGCAGGGCGGGGAGGGGTCAGTGGCGTGTCGGACAAGGGAATGTTTTTTCTGGAGAGCCCCAGGGACGTAGCGCGCCTGGGGCCTTGTTGTGGGTCAATGTAGGTGTCTGGGCTAAGCGCAAGCGTGGGGCTAGAGCGCCAGCCGCATGATGTGCTGCGGGCCGTAGCCGCCATCCAGGTAGAGCTCGCCGGTGTCCTCAAAACCGCACTGGCGGTACAGCGGTATCGCAGCGGCATTCTTGCAGTTCACCGTCAAAAATACGTACGTAGCAGCCAAGCCCTGTGCCCGCAGGTAGTCGGGCAGCGCTTGCAGGCTGCGCTTGGCCAGGCCCTTGCCCTGAAAGCGCTGGTCGATAAAGAAGCTGCGCAGGCCCAGGCTGTCTGCCGAGGCAAAGGGGTAGTGCTGCGCGTAGTCCTGGTCGATCAGGAAAAAGCCGGCAATCTGCTCTCCATCGCCAATCAGATGGGCGCCCAATCGGGGGTGCAGCTCGGCCAGGGTCTGGGCAATCGGGGCGACAAAGGGCAGCTGCGCCTCGTGCAGCGACAGGCCCAGCACGCGCTCGCGCTGCTCGGGCCGGTAAGGGGAGAGGAGGGTCATGGTGGTGCGGTCTCTGGCAGCGTGGTGCGGGGCAGCTCAGCGGGGCTGGGATGGCGCCGTACCGGTGTCCCAGCCTTGCAGGTGCTGCAGGGCCAGCTCGCGCAGCGCCTGGATCCAGCGGGGCTGGTCGTTCAAACAGGCAATGTAGTCGAACTGCTGGCCGCCTGCATGCACAAAGGCTTCGCGCACCTCCTGGTTGATCTCTTCGAGTGTCTCCAGACAATCGGCGGGAAAGCCCGGGCACATGACCTGCACATGGCGCAGGCCTTGCTGGGCCAGCGCGACCAGGCTGGGTTCGGTATAGGGCTCCAGCCATTTGGCCTTGCCAAAGCGCGACTGGAAGGTCAGCAGGTACTCGCTCTCGGCCAGGCCCAGCTCGGCGGCCAGCAGGCGGGCCGTCTCCTGCGATTGCTGCTGGTAGGGATCACCCAGGCGCACATTGCGCTCGGGAATGCCGTGGAAGCTCATCACCAGCTTGGGCGCGCGGCCGTCCAGCTGCCACTGCTTGCGCACGCTCTGGGCCAGTGCCTGGATATAGCCGGGATCGCGGTGGTAGCTGCGCACAAAGCGGATCTCGGGGATGTCGCGCGCGCTGGCGCACCAGGCATTGACGGCATCGACGACGCTGGCGGTGGTGGTGGCCGAGTACTGCGGGTACAGCGGCAGCACCAGCACGCGGCGCACGCCCTCTGCCTTGAAGGCATCGAGCTGGCTCGCGATCGACGGGTTGCCGTAGCGCATCGCCGGCCGCACCAGCACCTGGTGGCCTGCTTCGCCCAGGGTGCCGCGCAGCAGCTTGGCCTGCTTCTCCGTCCAGACGGCCAGCGGCGAGCCCTCGGGCATCCAGATGCTGCGGTACTTGGCGGCCGATTTGGCCGGGCGAGTGCGCAGGATCACCCCGTGCAGCAGCGGCTTCCAGACCAGCGGCGGAATCTCGACGACGCGCTGGTCGCTCAGGAACTCGGCCAGGTAGCGGCGCGTGGCTGCCGTGGTGGGCGCATCCGGTGTGCCCAGGTTGCACAGCAGGATGCCGGTTCTGTCAGGAAGGGGTTGGCCAAGAGGCTCGGGTCGGAAGCGTGAAACCATGGCTGGGATTGTCGCAGCTTGGCAGCGGGCCCTGGCGCATACCCCTGGCCGCAGCGGGCCTGCGCGCCATTGTCCGACACCGGACCGCTGGGGCGCGCTGGCCCGCAGCGATCCGCTATGCTTGGCGCCATGCTCGATCTCTCCCGAATCCGTGCCATCAGCCTTGATCTGGATGACACCCTCTGGCCGGTGCTGCCGACCCTGAAGGCGGCCGAAGCCGCGCAGCACGCATTTTTGCTGGCCCATGCGCCGGCGACCGCTGCCTTGCTGCAGGACGCGGCCGAGGCCCAGCGCATCCGCCAGTCGGTGCGCGATGACTTTGTGCACCTGTCGCATGACATGACGCATTTCCGCCAGCAGTTCATCCGCCGCGCGCTGCAGCAAAGCGGAGGCGATGAAGCGCTGGTCGAGGCCGTATTTGCCCAGTTCTTTGCCGCCCGCAACCGGGTGACCTGGTTTGCCGAGGTCGAAGACGCGCTGGCCTGGCTGTCCTCGCGCTACCCGCTGGTCGCCGTCTCCAACGGCAATGCCCAGCTGGACCTGGTGGGCCTGTCGCCCTGGTTTGTGGCCAGCACCAGCGCGCGTGAGGTGGGCGTGGCCAAGCCCGACCCGCGCATTTTTACAGCCGCTTCCGAGCGCGCCGGTATCGATCTGCCCGCCTTCTTGCATGTGGGCGATGACGCCGAGCTGGATGTGCAAGGCGCCTTGGCCTGCGGCATGCAGGCCGCCTGGGTGCAGCGCCAGGAGCTGGACCACCACCAGCGCACCGAGGCAGGCCTGGCCTTGCGCTGGCCGTTGAGCAGCCCCCCGCCCCAGGCGCTGGTGCGCAATCTGACCGAGTTGTGTGAGCTGCTGGGGCGGCCCACTGACTGACAGACCGGCATCGCCATGGGCGCTGATTGCTGCACCCACTGCAGCTATCAACTGTATGGCGCACTATTTATCTGTTTCCATGCAGGCTCTAAGCTGGCGCCATCGACAAAACCGCAAGGAGTGATGCATGGCGCAAGTGATTCGTTTGGCAGCGGCCGGTGGCCCGGAATGCATGCAAATGCAGCAGTGGGAAGTGGCCGCACCCGGCCCGGGTGAGGTCTTGCTGGCGCAGCAGGCAGTCGGTGTGAACCCGCTCGATGTGCTGCAGCGCAAAGGTATTGCGCCCATCCCGCTGCCCTCGGGCCTGGGACTGGAAGGCGCAGGCACCGTGCTGGCGCTCGGCGCTGGGGTGAGCCAGTTTGCCGTCGGCGACCGGGTGGCCTATGCCACCGGCCCTCTGGGCGCCTATGCCAATGAACGCCTCTACCCGGCCGAGCGCCTGGTCAAGCTGCCCGATGGTATCAGCGCCGAGCAGGCCGCCGCCGTGCTGTTCAAAGGCATTACCGCGCAGTACCTGCTGACGAGCACCTATGCCGTCGGCCCCGGCACCATCGTGCTGCTCTATGGCGCTTCCGGCGGAGTGGGCCAGCTGATGGCCTCCTGGGCCAAGCACCTGGGCGCTACCGTCATCGGTGTGGTCTCCAAACCGCAAAGCCAGGCACGGGCGCTGGCCGCCGGTTGCGACCAAGCGCTGGTGTTCGATCCCCAGACCCTGGCCGCGCAGCTGCGCGACGCCACCGGCGGCCGCATGGCCGATGTGGTCTATGACGGCCTGGGCAAGCTGTCGTTTGCCGCATCGCTGGACTGCCTGCGTCCCCGGGGCCTGATGGTGTCCTTTGGCGCGACCACCGGTGCACCGCCCGCCATCGACATGGCCACGCTCAACGCCAAGGGCTCGCTCTACATCACCCGCCCCTCGCTGGCCGCGCATACCGCGACCGCGGCCGAGTACCAGCAGCGCGCCAGCGCCGTGCTGCAGGCGGTAGAGCAGGGCATCATCCAACCCGCCATTGGGCGCCGCTATGCACTGGAGGAAGTGGCTGCCGCGCATGCCGATCTGGAGGCGGGGAAGACCCAGGGGGCGGTGGTGCTGCTGCCTTGATGCCAAGCGCTGCGGCGGCGGCATCGCCGCATCGTCCACCGTGTCTTGGCCTATAGTGCGGACACCAGCCACTCCGCCCCACCACCATGCCCCTGCTCGACAGCCAACACGCCGATGAACTCAGCGCCTTGCTGGCGGTGTTCGATGCCGGGTCCTTTGTCGCGGCGGCCGCGCAGCTGCAGCGCCACCCAACGGTGCTGTCGCGCCGACTGAGTGCGCTGGAGGCACGGTTGGGGATTCGCTTGCTGGAGCGGTCCACGCGCCAGCTGCGGTTTACCAGCGCAGGCCAGCATTTTGTGGCCCAGGTGCGCGAGGCCATGGCCTTGCTGGACCAGGCGCAGCGCCAGGCCAGCGAGGCAGCGGCCGTCGTGCGCGGGTCGCTGCGGCTGTCGTTGCCGGCCAGCATGGGGCGGCGCTGGCTCAGCCCCATGGTGGCGGGGTTTGCCAAGGCCCATCCGCAGGTGGTAATGGATGTGGAGTATGCCGAGCGCTTTGTCGACATCATCGGTGAGCATTTTGATGCCGCGATCCGCATCGGTTCGCTGGCCGACAGCAGCCTGGTGGCGACCCGGCTGTGCGACCACCGGCGCCTGGTCTGTGCCGCACCCAGCTACCTGGCCGAGCAGGGCTGGCCGCATACGCCGCAGGATCTGGCCCAGCACCGCTGCCTGGGATTTACCGGGCTGCGCAGCTATCCGCAGTGGCAGTTTTCGCGCGGGGCCGAATCCTGCCTGGTCAGCATCCGCGCCAGCATGGTCAGCAATGACAACGAGGCCCTGCTGGTGGCCGCACGCCATGGCCTGGGCATCATCGCGGGCGGCGACTGGCTGTTGGGCCCCGAGGTGGCAGCCGGCCATTTGCAGGAGGTGTTGCCGCAGTGGCAGCTGCAGGCCGATGCCGGCATCTACCTGGTGCGACCGTCCAGCCAGTGGAGCAGTGCCGCATCCAGCGCCTGGCGTGACTGGGTGATTGCGCATTTTGCGCAGGGTGCGCCTTGGCGCCAGGCGGCGGGCGCTGTTTGATGGGGCTTTAGGCCAGCGCGTGGGCGGCGGCGATGCCGCTGCGCACGGCGCCTTCCAACGTAGCGGGGTAGGGCCCGTCGATGTAGTCGCCGCAGGCCAGCAGGCCGGGCGCAATCACCATGCCGGGGCGCTGCATGCCGGGCGTGCAGGCAAAGGTGGCGCGCTTTTCCACCACGGTTTTGAGGGGCTGCAAGGCCAGGCCCAGTTGGGCTTGTGCCTGGGCGATGACCTGCTGCTCGACCTCGGCGCGGTCGCCTTCGCTGGTGCTGATGACAAAGGCCAAGAGGCCGGCAGGGCCGCCCAGCTGGGCACGGTCAAACACAAACTGTGCGGGCTGGCTGGGGCTGCTGTGCAGCGCCAGCCAGGGCGCATGCAGGCTATGGCCCTGGGCGTCGGGGGCCGGGTTCCAGCCGTAGACGGTGGCAATGGCGGTATGCGTCAGGCGCCCGGCGTCGTCGGCCCAGGCCAGGGCCTCGGCATAGTCGTTGGCTGGATGGGCAAAGGCGGCTTGCACCAGGCGCGCGGCCTCCCAGGCCGGGCAGGCCAGCAGGACCTGGTCATAGTGCTGGCCCTGGAGCTGCCAGCCAGCACCGGCTTGCGCGAGCTGAGCCACCCGGCTGCCCAGATGGCAGTCATGGCCCCGGGCCTGCAGCCAGCTGGCGGCGGCAACGGGAAACAGCTGGCCCAGGTCCACCAGCGGCAGCCAGAAGTGCGAGCCTTTGTCGACCGCGAACAGGCTGTCTTGCAGCACGCGCAGAAAGACCTGGCCGCTGGCCTGGTGCAGGGGGGTGTTCAGCGCGGAGATGCACAGCGGCTCAAAGAACTCGGCCAGCAGGCGGGGGGGCAGACCGGCACAGAGATCGGCCACGCTGGCCTGTGGCGCGCAGCGAAAGCCCTGGCGTTGCCAGGCAGCGGCCCGGCGCAGCAGATGCAGCCGCTCCAGCAAGGACCAACCCTTGGCGGTGGCAATGCCGATCAGCGCGTCCCAGGGCGGTGCGCTGTCGGGAAAACGGATGCCCCGGCCATCGGGGTAGCGCATGGCCAGCGGCCGTTGGATG
This sequence comes from uncultured Comamonas sp., assembly GCF_964277875.1. Classification (NCBI taxonomy): domain Bacteria; kingdom Pseudomonadati; phylum Pseudomonadota; class Betaproteobacteria; order Burkholderiales; family Comamonadaceae; genus Comamonas; species uncultured Comamonas sp. The sequence goes on along the minus strand of NZ_CAXYJV010000009.1, from coordinate 53,638 downwards.
AACGACGCATCGGTGCTGACGCCTACCCGCTCCATCAGTGCGCGGCAGGCGGTGTAGGCGCCAATCAGAATATGCTGGCCGTTGTCGACGGTGATCTCCTCGCCGCTGGGCAAGGCCAAGGCCAGGCCGCGAGCGCGGCCGCCCCAGTGCGCTGAGGATTCCCAGACGGTCACTTGGTGGGCGCTGACCGAGGCGAGCTCGACGGCGGCGGCCATGCCGGCCCAGCCGCCCCCGACCACGGCGATGCGTTGGCTGCGGGCCACTTACATGCGGCCCAGGGCTTGCATGCGCCAGGCCAGCCAGAACTTGCGCAGCGGCGTCAGACTCACGCGCTGGTGCAGCACCTGGAACTTGTCCTGCTCGATCTCGCGCAGCAGGGTGCGGTAGATGCTGGCCATCATCAAACCGGGCTTTTGCGCACGGTAGTCGGCCTGCGGCAGCAAGGCCAGTGCCTCGTCATAGAGCTGGTGGGCGCGCTGGGCCTGGAAACGCATCAGCGCCTCGAAGCGGTCCGAGTACTTGCGGTTGAGAATCTCGTGCGCCTTTACATCGAACTGCTGCAGCTCGTTGACGGGCAGGTAGATGCGGCCGCGCATCGCGTCCTCGCCCACATCGCGGATGATGTTGGTGAGCTGGAACGCCAGCCCCAGCTTGTGGGCGTACTGCGTGGTTTGCGGGCTGGTCTGGCCAAAGATGCGGGCTGCCACTTCGCCGACGACGCCTGCCACCAGGTGGCAGTAACGCTGCAGACCGGGAAAATCCAGATAACGGGTCTGCTCCAGGTCCATCTGGCAGCCCTCGATCACTGCCAGCAGGTGTTCGGCCTGGATCGAGAAGGCGCTGGCATGCGGCATCAGCGCCTGCATCACGGGGTGGCTGGGCTGGCCGGCAAAGCTCTTGCGGACCTCGCTCTGCCACCAGGCCAGCTTGGTCGCTGCCACGCCCGGGTCGCTCACCTCGTCGACAACATCGTCGACCTCTCTGCAAAAGGCGTAAAAGGCGGTGATCGCTGCACGCCTGTCCTTGGGCAGAAAGAGGAAGGCATAGTAAAAGCTGCTGCCGGAGGCTGCGGCCTTGTTTTGAACATACTGCTGGGGCGTGGTCATAAGCGCCGTATTGTCCCATGGGCCAGAGGCCCGGGAAGCGATTACCCCGGCGACAGCGCTCCAGCCGTTGCCGCGCCTTGCCGGGCGGGTACCTCGGGCGGGGCGCTGCAGCCTGAACTGCCTGCAGCAACGGGGTGAGCGCTTGCACAGCTTTGTTGACATTGCCCGCGGACTGCACTGGCGGATACCAAGGCATGCAGGTTTCTTCAACGAATTCATCGTGGTAGGGCGGTGCGGGAACCAGAAGACCTGGCGTTGCCGAGGGGTCGGAAGTCTTTTGTTGCAATAGTGCCTGGTTATTGACATGTGCCCGTCCATATAATCGCGGTCGCCATGGAGCACTAGGGGGTTCATCCCGCCAGGACGCGAGGACCAAAGCCAACTACAAGTCCGGACGTTCACCGATAAGGCGGTATGCGCGAAGGCAGGTTGCGCACAATGCGATTGACGCAGTGTGTGCCGCTTATTTCTCTGCCAACCATCATGCGGGTCGCGGGCTGATCGCCATTGAGGGGGTCAGCCCGTGTTCCTTCTGGGCCTGCTTCCCATCACGTTATTGGGCGCTTGCATAATGCTGCCATGCGCATACTCCTGGTAGAAGATGATCAGATGATTGGCGAAGTGGTGCTCGATGCACTGCGTGCCGAATCCTGGGCGGTGGATTGGGTCAAGGACGGGGCGATGGCGCAGACGGCGCTGGCGACGGCCGGCTATGACCTGGTGCTGCTGGACCTGGGCCTGCCCAAGGTGGACGGGCTGCAGGTGCTGCGCGAGATGCGTGCGCGCCAGGTCCGCATCCCCGTACTCGTGGCGACGGCGCGTGATGCCATTGCCGAGCGGGTGGCGGGGCTCGATGCCGGCGCTGATGACTACATCATCAAACCCTATGACCTCGACGAGCTGCTGGCGCGCATCCGTGCGCTGCTGCGCCGTGCCAGCGGCCGGGCCGAGCCCGAGTACTGCTGGGGCCAGGTGCGGCTGGTGCCCGCCTCGCGCGAGGCCTTTGTGGCCGGGCAGCCGGTGCAGCTGTCGGCCCGTGAATGGGCGGTGCTCGAGCCCCTGATTGCAAGACCTGGCCGCGTGCTTTCCCGCGCGCAGCTGGAGGAAAAGCTCTACTCCTGGCGCGATGACATCAGCAGCAATGCGGTCGAGGTCTATATCCACGGGGTGCGCAAAAAACTGGGCGCCGAGCTGATCCAGAATGTGCGCGGTCTGGGTTATCTGGTGCCGGTCGAGTCTCCTCCAAATGGGGAGGCCGCTTGAGCGCAGCGCTGTGGGCCGGCCGGCCTTTTTCGCTGCGTGCGCGGCTGATCTGGGCGCTGCTGGCCGTCGTGGTGGTGGCCGCCGGGCTGCAGGCCGTCAGCATTTACCGCACAGCGCGGGCGGAGACCGAGGCGCTGTTCGATGTGCAGATGCAGCGCATTGCGCTGGCGCTGTCGGCCGGGCTGGCCTCCGAGGTGGCCTCGGACGCGCTGGCCGATCCGCAGGCCAAGGCGCAGGACATGATCGTGCAGATCTGGCGCTCCGACGGCATCATGCTCTACCGCTCCAGCAACTCGCGCCTGCTGCCCCAGGTTGCCGTGCTGGGCTTCAGCGATGCGCGCGCCCATGGCGTGGCCTTTCGCATCTATGCGCTGCAGACGCCGACCCAGGTCATCCAGGTGGCGCAGGAGGCGGCATCGCGCGGCCAGATGGCTGGCCAGGTGGCCTTGCGCTCCATCGTGCCGGTGCTGCTGCTGGCCCCGCTGATCATGCTGGTGGTGTGGTGGGTGGTGGCCCATACCTTGGCGCCGCTGGCGCGCACGCGCGAGCAGCTGGCGGCGCGCCAGGCCGATGACTTGTCACCGCTGGCCGACGCCGATCTGCCGCTGGAAGTGCAGCCGCTGGTGCAGGAGATGAACCTGCTGCTGGCGCGCTTGCAGGCCGCGTTTGATGCGCTGCAGCGCTTTGTCGGCGATGCCGCCCACGAGCTGCGCACACCGCTGGCGGCCCTGCGCCTGCAGGTGCAGGGCCTTGCCCGCGCGCCCGATGAAGCTGCGCGGCGTGTGGCCAGCGAGCGGGTGATGGCGGGCATCGACCGGGCCACGCGCATGGTCGAACAATTGCTGCATCTGGCCCGCCAGGAGGCCGGGCAGATGCAGGCAGCGCCTGCGCAGCCGGTCGCCGTGGCCGCGCTGTGCGAGATGGCGGTGGATGAGCTGCAACCGCTGGCCCAGCAGGCGGGCTTGGCGTTGCAGCACCAGCTGGATGACACCCTCGAGCCCGTGCAGGGCCAGGCCGATGCGCTGGGCCTGCTGCTGCGCAATCTGCTGGAAAACGCACTGCGCTACACCCCCACCGGTGGCCAGGTGCTGTGCCGTTGGTACCGCGATGCGCAAGGGCAGCGCGTGCTCAGCGTCGAAGACAGCGGGCCCGGCATCGTCCCCGAGGAGCGCGAGCGGGTGCTGGACCGCTTCTACCGCGTGCCCGGCACCAGCGCGCATGGCAGCGGGCTGGGGCTGGCGATTGTCAGTGCAGTGGCACGCCAGCACGGCGCGCAGCTGCTGCTGGATGCGTCGGAGGAGCTAGGCGGTCTGCGCGTGCGGGTCATCTTCTGAGCGCAAATGGCGCAAACTGATTCGTTGTAAATATCAGCTTATTCAATCTGCGAACTTCTAGGGTTAGCAGGGGGAGGGGGCCGTCGGTACCTAAGGGATAAAGGAGCGCACAAGAACCTCAGGAGACCGGCATGAACCCGTGGAGCATCGCGCTCAGTGCAGCGCTGTTGGGGGTGTGGGGCGCTGCAGCGCAGGCCCAGCCCAAGGCTTTTCCGCAGCAGCCCATCAAGCTGGTGGTGGGTTACTCACCGGGTGGCTCGGTCGATATCGTGGCGCGGCAGTACGGGCAGAAGCTCTCCGAGCTGCTGGGCCAGAGCGTGATTGTCGAGAACAAGGCTGGCGCCAGCGGCACCCTGGCGGCCAATGCAGTGAAGAACGCCACGCCCAATGGCTACACGCTGTACTTTGTCGCCAGCCCCACGATCAGCATCACCCCGGCGGTGACGAACACCAGCTTTGACCCGGTGGCAGACTTCTCTCCCATCGGCTCGGTGGTCAAGTACACCAATGTGCTGCTGGTGGGCGCGCAGTCGCCGTTCAAGTCGCTGCAGGAGCTGCTGGCCTTTGGCAAGGACCATCCTGGCCAGCTGACCTATGCCTCGGCAGGCAATGGCTCGTCCAACCACCTCTCGGGCGTGCTGCTGGCCAAGTACGCGGGCATCACGATGACGCATGTGCCCTTCAAGGGCAATGCACCGGCCATGGCCGAGCTGATGGCCAACCGCGTGTCGATGTTGTTTGACCTGAACACGACGGCGGTCACCCAGGTGCAGGGCGGCAGCGTGCGCGCGCTGGCGCTGACATCGCCGCTGCGCAACCCGCAGCTGCCCCAGACGCCGACGATGGCCGAGTCCGGCTACCCGGACTTCAATTTCGAAGGCTGGATCGGCCTGCTGGCGCCAGCCAAAACGGCACCCGAGGTGGTCGATGCGCTGGCCCAGGCCAACCAGAAAATCCTGGCCGATGCCCGCTTTGTTGCCGACATGGAGCGCTCGGGCTATGCCATCGACCCGGTCAGTACCCGCGATCTGAAAAAACGCATTGCCAGCGACTACCACTTCTTCAAGCAATTGGCTCCGGACGTTCAGGCCAGCGAGTAAACCCACCATGTCACACACCTTCAATATCGGCGACCTGGTCGCCCAGTTCCTGCATGCCATCGATACCGAGCTGGTCTTCGGCATCATCTCGGTGCACAACATCCCGATCATGGATGGCATTGCCCGCCAGGGCGGCATCCGCGTGGTGATGACGCGCGGCGAGATGGGCGCAGCGCACATGGCCGATGGCTATGCCCGGCGCAGCGGCAAGCTGGGTGTGCTGGTCTCCAGCACCGGGCCGGGCGCGGCCAATACAGTGTCGGGCTTGCTGGAGGCATCGTTTGCCTCCACGCCGCTGCTGCATATCACCGGCCAGGTGCCGCGCAAGTTTCTGGGGCGCGATACCGGCGCCACCCACAATGTGCGCGACCAGCTCGGCATGCTGCAATCGGTCTGCAAGGCCAGCTACCGCATTGAGCGGGCCGAAGACGCACTGCGCATCTTGCAGCAGGCGGCCACCGAGGCGCTGGCGGCGCCGATGGGGCCGGTCAGCATCGAGATTCCGATCGATGTACAAAAGCAGCCCATCCCGCAAAGCGACGCGGGCGCAAGCCTGGTGCTGCCGCCCATGCCCGCGCGCTACCGGGCCAGCGATGCCGACATCGCGCAGCTGGCCGAACGCGTGCGTGCGGCGCGGCGGCCCATGCTTTGGGTGGGGCGCGGTGCCATCGATTGCGGCGCGCCCTTGCAGCAACTGCTGGGCATGGGCTTTGGCATGGCATCGAGCTGGGCCGGGCGCGGCATTGTGCCCGAGGACCATGCCTGCAACCTGGGCGGCCTCAACGGCACTGGCGCGCCCGAAGTCATCGACTTTTACAAGACGGTGGATCTGATGATCGTGGTCGGCTCGCGGCTGCGGGGCCAGGAGACCGTGGACCAAAGCCTGGCCTTGCCCGGCCAGCGGGTGCAGATCGACCTGGACCCCGCCGCCGAAGGCCGCAGCTATGACTGCGCGCAGTTTGTCTGTGGCGATGCCCGCGATGTGCTCGAACGCCTGGTGGCGGCGCTGGGCAGCTACCAGGCCGAGCCCGGCTACCGCGAGCAGTTTGCCAATATGAAGCAGCGCGCCCGCCAGGCGTTTGCCGGCACCCTGGGCCCCTATGCCGGTTTTGCCGAGCAGCTCAGAAGCCAGCTGCCGCGCAATGCGGTATGGGCGCGCGATATCACCGTCGCCAACTCCACCTGGGGCAACCGCCTGTTTGAGGTCTATGGCCCCCGCGACGCCATGCACCCGGTGGGCGCTGGCATTGGACAGGGCCTGCCGCTGGGCATAGGTGCAGCCTTTGCGGCCAGGGGCGCCAAGACCGTGGTGCTGAGCGGCGATGCCGGCTTCATGATGAATGTCTGCGAGCTCTGGACCGCCATGCAGGAGCAGCTGGACATGCTGCTCATCGTCATGAACGACGCGGGCTACGGCGTGATCAAGCACATGCAGGATGCCAACTTTGGCGGCCGGCGCGTCTATGGTGATCTGGCGCCGCCGGACTTTGCGCTGCTCGCCCAATCGGCCGGCATGGCCTACCGCAAGCTCGGCCGGGCCGATGGCCTGGCAGAGGCGGTGGCGCAGCTGGCGGGCGCGCCCGGGCTGGCGATTCTGGAAGTGGACATGCTGGCCATCGGTGAGGCGCCGCCTTATTTTCCGTACCAAAAATCCTGAGGCCCTTGCGTCTAAGTTTCTTCTAAGTCTGGGCAGGCACATTAGCCCCATCGACACCATGCAAGTGGTATTTGGGAGTACAAAAATGTCTGTTCCTTCTTTTCAACTCGGTTCGCGCAAACTGGTAGCTGCCTTGCTGACGGCAGGTGTGTTGGGCGGCGTGGGTGCTTCGGCACTGCAGCATGTGCAGTGGAGCGCCCATGCACAAGGCGCGCCTGCGGTGGTGGCGCAAGCGGCCCCGGCTGCGGCGCCGATGGTCAGCCTGCCCAATTTCAGCACCATCACCCAGCAGGCCGGGCCTGCGGTGGTCAACATCAGTGTGCGCGGCACGCGCAAGGTCTCGGACGATGAGGATGACGGCGACGATGCCGACGCCGCGCCCTCGGCCAACCGGGGCCAGCAGATCGACCCCAATGACCCGATGCTGCAGTTCTTCCGCCAGTTCGGCTTTGGCGTGCCGCAGCAAGGCATGCCGCGCGGGTTTGGCCGCCAGGTGCCGCAAGAGGTGCCGATGGCCGGGGAGGGCTCGGGCTTCATCATCAGCCCCGATGGCACGATCCTGACCAATGCCCACGTGGTCAAGGGCGCCAAGACGGTGACGGTCAAGCTGACCGACCGGCGCGAGTTCAAGGCCAAGGTACTGGGCTCGGACCCCAAGACCGATATCGCGGTGATCAAGATCGATGCCAAGGATTTGCCCGTTGCCAAGATTGGTGACTCCAAGGCCATCCAGCAAGGTGAATGGGTGCTGGCCATTGGCTCGCCCTTTGGCTTCGAGAACTCGGTGACTGCCGGTGTGGTCAGCGCCAAGGGCCGTGCGCTGCCCGATGACAGCTCGGTGCCGTTCATCCAGACCGATGTGGCGATCAACCCCGGCAATTCCGGTGGCCCGCTGATCAATGCCCGCGGCGAAGTGGTGGGCATCAACTCGCAGATCTACAGCAAGAGCGGCGGCTACCAAGGCCTGTCCTTTGCGATCCCGATCGACCTGGCGGTCAACATCAAGGACCAGATCGTCTCGCACGGCAAGGTCGACCATGCCCGCCTCGGCGTCGTGATCCAGGAGGTCAACCAGGCCTTTGCCGATTCCTTCAAGCTGCCCAAGCCCGAAGGCGCGTTGGTGGCCAGTGTGGAAAAAGGCGGCCCCGCCGACAAGGCCGGCCTGCAGCCTGGCGATGTGATCACCGGCTACAACGGCCAGGCGATTGTCTCGTCCAACGACCTGCCTGCGGCCATTGCCACGGCGCGGCCGGGCACCCAGGCCGAGCTGCAGGTGTGGCGCGGCGGCAAGGCCACCAGCTTGCAAGCCACGTTGGGCGGCAATGTCAGCAAGGGCGAGCAGGTGGCAGGCAATGAGAAGGTCGGCAAGGGCAAGCTGGGCCTGGCGCTGCGCGAGCTGACGCCGCAGGAAAAGCAGGCCAGCGGCAGCCAGCAGGGCTTGATCGTCGAGCAGGCGGCCGGACCTGCAGCGCTGGCCGGTGTGCAGCCTGGTGATGTGGTGCTGTCGGTCAATGGCGCGGCGGTGAAAGGCATTGAGGATCTGCGCAAGCAGGTGGCGCAGTCCGACAAGTCGGTGGCGCTGCTGATCGAGCGCAATGGCCAGAAGATTTTTGTTCCGGTGCAACTGGGCTGAGCGCCAGTTCAACGGTCCTGAGAAAGGCGAGACCATGACAAGCGTATTCCCCAGCTGGGCAAGGGATGGCTGAGCCCTGAGCCGCCTGGCCGCAAGGCCCGTAAACACTCTCCTCGGGGGTTCCCATAACCCCTTTAGGCCGGATCGCAGGATTCGGCCTTTTTTTTGCGGGTAGATAGCGGCTTACATGCGCCAGGCGCGCCACAGCATCAGCGGCACATCGCCCTTGCCAATGGTGCGGCGCTGCCACAGGCTCTGGCCTTGCAGCGCCTCGACCTTGTCCAGAATGCGCAAGCCCCCTTGCACCACCAGGCGCAGCTCCCAGCCGGCGCGGCCCGGCACGCGGTGCACCAGCGGCGCGCCTTCTTCCATCAGGCGGCGGGCCCAGGCGGCCTGGTCCATCACCAGCTGGCGCAGCGCCGGGCTGTCCTGGCGCTGCTGCATCGCGGCGGCGGTGATGCCGGCGGCCTGGCAGTCGGCATCATTGAGGTAGTAGCGGCCACGCGGAATATCGACCCCCAGGTCCTGCCAGAAGTTGATCAGCTGCAGCGCGCTGCAGATGGCATCGCTCTGGGCCAGCGACGCGGCGTCGTTTACGCCATACAGATGCAGCAGCAAGCGGCCCACCGGGTTGGCCGAGCGGCGGCAGTAGTCAAGCAGCTCGCTGCGGTCGGCATAGCGCGCGCTTCGGGCGGTCTTGTCGATGTCCTGCATGAAGGCGCTGATCAAATCATCCAGCAAGGCGACCGGCAACTGCCACTGCACGATGGCGGCCTGGAGCGGCGCAAACACGGCCTGCCAGCGCGCCTGTGGCGGCTTTCCATCAGCAATATGGGCCAGCGCATCGCGGTAGGCCTGCAGCTCGGCCAGGCGGGCGGGGGCATCGGCGTCGCCCTCGTCGGCAATGTCATCGGCTGTGCGCGCAAAGTGGTAGATCGCGGCGATCGGAGGGCGCAGTGCCGGCGGACACAGCCAGGAGGCCACCGGAAAATTCTCGTAGTGGGTGACGGGCGTGGCGGCAGCCGCGGAAGAGGAGGGCGTGGAATCTTTCACAGCGCCGATGCTAGCGCATCCCGCACGGTGTGGCTGCCAAGCATTGACAGGCGGGAGCGAACTGTCTAAATTAGTGACCGTTTGGTCATTAAGGGCCCTCTGCACAGCGCGCGTCCGGGTGTTGGGCAGCGGGTCCTTGGTGCATTTCCCTCTTTTTCTTCTGCCGGGCCAGGGTCTTCTTGGCCTCTCACCGCCCGCATGCACACCATGTTTCTACCTCTTCGAGCGCCCAGCGCGCGTGCCGCAGTGCTGCTGCTGTCAATGGCGGCATTGGCCAGCTTGACGGCCTGTTCACGCCAGGAGTCCCCGCCCGAGCCGATTCGTGCGGTCAAGCTGCAAACCGTGGGCGCCGCGCCGCTGCAGGCGCAGTCGGCGTTCGCCGGCGATATCCGTGCCCGTACCGAGGCGCAACTGGGTTTCCGGGTGGCGGGCAAGGTGCTCAGCCGCAACGTGGAGCTGGGCCAGGCCATCAAGCCTGGGCAGCTGCTGGCCCAGCTCGATGGTGCTGACTACGCGCTGGCGGCCCAGGGGGCGCAGGCGCAAGTGCAGGCCGCCACCACGCAGCGTGACCTGGAAGCGGCGAACTACCGCCGCTTCAAGGAGCTGCGCGACAAGAATTTCATCAGTGCGGCCGAGATGGAGCGCCATGCGGCGGCGCTGAAATCGGCCCAGGCACAGTTGGACCAGGCCAAGGCCAACGCGGCCAGCCAAAGCAACCAGACGGCCTATACCCGCCTGGTGTCCGAGGTGGCCGGTGTGGTGACTGCGGTGAATGTGGAGCCTGGCCAGGTGGTGTCTGCCGGCACGCCGGTGCTGCGTGTGGCCAAGGATGGTGCGCGTGATGCGGTGTTTGCGGTACCCGAAGACCGCATTGCGCAGCTCAAGCCCGGCCAGCCGGTGCAGGTCAAGGTCTGGCCTGAGGAGCAGTTGCTGGGCGCGCATATCCGCGAAGTGGCAGCCAGCGCCGATGCCGCCACCCGCACCTACCAGGTCAAGGCCTCGCTGGATGCGGCGCCCAATGAGGTGCTGCCCAAGCTGGGCGCCACGGTGACCGTGCTGCCGCCCGAGCGCGCCGCTGGCGCTGACAAGGCGGCCGAGGCGATCAAGCTGCCTTTGTCGGCGCTCTGGGACAAGGCCGGCAGCACCCAGGTCTGGGTGTTTGACCCTGCCAGTTCTACCGTCAACCCCCAGGCGGTGGCGGTGGCGCGCATGGATGGCAATGACGCTGTGATCCAAAGCGGTCTGCAGGCCGGGCAGCAGGTGGTGGTGGCCGGCGTGCATGTGCTCAATGCCGGCCAGAAGGTGACGGTGTTCCAGTCCAAGTACGCAGCCTCCGCGCCTGCGCAGACCCAGGCCGATGCACCGGTGGTGAATGCGCCTGCTGCGGCAGGTGCGGCCGCAGCTGCGCCCAAGCAATAAGAGGTGGCCATGCAAACACCTCAGAACACGCCGCAAGGCGCTGGTCCGTCCTCGCCGGCCCCCGGTCCCGATGGCGAGAAGCACAGCAGCAGCAAGGGCTTCAACCTCTCGCGCTGGGCGTTGCAGCATGTGCCGCTCACACGCTATCTGCTCATCATGCTGCTGGTGCTGGGCATTGGCGCGTATTTTCAGCTGGGCCAGGATGAGGACCCGCCGTTCACCTTCCGTGCGATGGTGGTCTCGGCCGCATGGCCAGGCGCCACGGCCCAGCAGATGGCCGAGCAGGTCACCGACAAGGTCGAGCGCACGTTGCAGGACGTGCCCAATGCCGACAAGATCGTCAGCTACTCCAAGCCCGGCGAGATGCTGGTCATCCTGAATCTGCGCGAAGACACGCGCCCGCAGGATGTGCCGCAGACCTGGCTGGCGGTGCGCAAGAAGGTGGGCGATATGCGCGCCAGCTTGCCCCAGGGCGTGCTGGGGCCCTTCTACAACGATGACTTCGGCGATGTCTATGGCGTCATCTATGCGCTGCAGGGCGAGGGCTACAGCTACGCCGAGCTCAAGGAATATGCCGACAGCGTGCGCCAGAGCCTGCTGCGGGTCAAGGATGTCGCCAAGGTCGAACTCTTTGGTGTGCAGGACGAGAAGCTCTATATCGAGATCTCGCGCAGCAAGCTGGCCCAGTTGGGGCTGGACATGAACCAGGTCATTGCCCAGCTTGGCCAGCAAAACGCCGTGCAAAGCGGGGGCGAGGTCCAGGCCGGTGCCGACCGGGTGCAGGTCGAGGTCACAGGCGAGTTCCGCCAGCTCGACGACGTCAAGGCCATGCCGATCCGTGGGCCCAATGGCAACCAGCTCAAGCTGGGCGATATCGCTGACATCTACCGCAGCTACCTGGACCCGGCCAAGACCAAGGTGCATTACCAGGGCCAGCCGACCGTGGCGCTGGGTATCTCGATGCGCAAGGGCGGCGATGTGATTGCACTGGGCAAGCACCTGCATGAGGCGGTGGACAAGATTGTGCCCACTCTGCCCGCCGGCTTGAGCCTGGAGAACGTGCAGGACCAGCCCAAGGCCGTGTCCACGTCGGTCAACGAGTTTGTGCGCGTGCTGATCGAGGCGGTGGTGATTGTGCTGGCCGTGAGCTTTTTGAGCCTGGGCATGCACATCCGCAAAGGCAAGGATCCGTTGTGGCGCCGCATCACCTTGGACCCGCGCCCGGGGCTGGTGGTGGGCATCACCATTCCGCTGGTGCTGTGCGCCACGTTCCTGGCGATGTGGTACTGGGGCATTGGCCTGCACAAGGTATCGCTGGGCTCGCTGATCATTGCGCTGGGCCTCTTGGTGGACGACGCCATCATCGCCGTCGAGATGATGGTGCGCAAGATGGAAGAGGGCTATGACAAGCTGAGCGCGGCCACCGCCGCCTATGACATCACTGCCAAGCCGATGCTGACGGGCACCCTGATCACGGCGGCAGGCTTCATGCCGATCGGCATTGCCAAGTCCACGACCGGTGAGTACACCTTTGCGATCTTTGCGGTGACCGTGATTGCGCTGGTCATCAGCTGGGTGGCCTCGGTTTATTTTGTGCCTTACCTAGGCACGGTGTTCCTGAAGAAGCCCAAGCATGCGCCGCACGAGAGCGAAGGCGGCGAGCATGCGATGTTCGACACCCCCTTCTACAACCGCTTCCGCCGCACCGTCTCCTGGTGCGTGGAGCACCGCTGGCTGACGATTGGCGCCACGGTGCTGGTGTTTGCGCTGGGCCTGTTTGGCATGGGCAAGGTGCAGCAGCAGTTCTTCCCCGATTCCAACCGCACCGAGATCCTGATGGATGTCTGGCTGCCCGAGGGATCGAGCATGGCTGCCAATGAGGAGGTGACGCGGCGTATCGAGCAGCGCATGCAGGCGCAGGACGGCATCGAGTCCGTCACGTCCTGGATCGGCTCGGGCGTGCCGCGCTTCTACCTGCCGCTGGACCAGATCTTCCCGCAGTCCAATGTGTCGCAGCTGATCCTGCTGCCCCACAGCCTGGCCGACCGCGACAGCCTGATGAAGCGCCTGCCGACCTTGCTGGCGCAGGAGTTTCCGGAAGTGCGGGCCCGCGTCAAGCTGCTGCCCAGCGGCCCGCCGGTGCCGTACCCGGTGCAGTTCCGCGTGATGGGCCAGGACCCCCAGCTGCTGCGTGCGCTGGCCAGCGAGGTGCGTGCCAAGCTGGAGGCCTCGTCCGATATGCGGGGCGTCAATGACAACTGGAACGAGTCCATCAAGGTGCTGCGCCTGGAAGTGGACCAGAGCAAGGCCCGCGCGCTGGGCGTGAGCAACCAGAGCATTGCCCAGGCCACGCGCACCCAGCTGTCGGGCAACACCATTGGCCAGTACCGCGAAGGCGACAAGCTGATCGACATGGTGCTGCGCCAGCCGGTGGATGAGCGCCAGGCCGTCACCGACGTGGGCAATGCCTATGTGGCATCGAGCAGCGGCCAGGCCATCCTGCTGTCGCAGATTGCCAAGCCCAGCTTTGTCTGGGAGCCGGGCATTCTGTGGCGCCAGGGGCGGGAGTATGCGATTACCGTGCAAGGCGATGTGGCCGCCGGCCTGCAAGGCCCGACGGTGACACAAAAGCTCTGGCCTGATCTGCAAAAGCTGCAGCAGGGCTGGGCCGACAAGGGCCTGAACCAGTACCGCATCGAGATTGCCGGTGCGGTGGAGGAAAGCGCCAAGGGCTCGGACTCCATCATGGCGGGCATGCCGATCATGGTGTTCATCGTGTTCACCTTGCTGATGCTGCAGCTGCACAGCTTCAGCCGCTCGGTGCTGGTCTATATCACCGGCTTCCTGGGCATTGCAGGCGTGACTGCGGCCCTGCTGCTGCTGAACCGGCCCTTTGGCTTTGTCGCCTTGCTGGGCGTCATCGCACTGATGGGCATGATCCAGCGCAACTCGGTGATCCTGATCGACCAGATCGAGGCCAACCATGCCGCCGGCCTGTCGACCTGGGATGCGATTGTCGAGGCCGCCACCCACCGGCTGCGCCCGATTGCGCTGACCGCCGCTGCTGCCGTGCTGGCGATGATTCCGCTGTCGCGCAGCATCTTCTGGGGGCCGATGGCCGTCGCCATCATGGGCGGCCTGGTCGTTGCCACGGTGCTGACCTTGCTGGCGCTGCCGGCGATGTATGCGGCCTGGTTCCGCGTGAAAAAGGAGCACAGCGACGTGCCACTGTCGGCTGCCGTTTGAGTGGCTTGCCAGGGACCCTCGGCATAACCCTCGCCAAGCGGGATGGGCGCAGATCGGGATGAGATGCAAGGCGTCTTTTGCAGTCAATAGCGAGCTATTGACAAGGAAGACAACACAGCAGATCGCCCGAGACCGCGTTCAGACCACGGCAGGGAGTTATGCAGAGGGTCCCTTAGCGAGTTTTTGCCGAGGTTTGCCCAAGGCAGCAATGGCTTGCATTAGAATCGTGGATTGACCTAAAAGCAGACAGTTGGCTGGCAAGCCGGCTGCAGCTGTAATCGCGCGGGTGGCGAAATTGGTAGACGCACCAGGTTTAGGTCCTGACGCCAGCAATGGTGTGCGGGTTCGAGTCCCGCCCCGCGCACCAAAATTTAATAGCAGAAGGTACAAGCACCATCTGCTATTGCAATGCATATGAGCCGAATTTCCAACAGGAGATTCGGCTTTTTTCTTGGCGTTTTGCGCCAGCGGCTGCCGCCATCAGGGTCTGACCCTGCGCCATGGCGGTATTGGCATCCAGGAAAAGAGCTGGCTTTATATATAATGTTCGGTTTCGGTCGATGGCGCCTTGCGCTGCACCGCTTTCGTGACAACGGTGGTTTTTGCCGGGTCACGCCAGGTGTTGCTTGCTACTGAATGCGCTGTCATCGTTTGATTTTTGGGTGTGCTGGGCTTAGGGCCAGTCGCCTATCTACTGGGACCCCAGGTTGTAAAACGGTGCCAATCCCCGTTGATGCCATCCCCGATGTGACACGGACAGTCCTCGCATCGGACGCAAGCTTTGCCGCTTGCAGGCTGGCTTGAATGGCGTTTGCACACCGTGGCCGGAAGGGTTCGTGCCTAACTAGGATTAACCATGGCAGTGAATGTTGAAACCCTTGAAAAGCTCGAGCGCAAAATTTCGCTGAGCTTGCCTCTCGCATCCGTGCAAACCGAAGTGGACAGCCGCCTGAAGCGCCTGGCCCGCACCGTGAAGATGGACGGCTTCCGTCCCGGCAAGGTGCCGATGAACGTGGTGGCACAGCGCTATGGCTATTCCGTTCAGTACGAAGTGCTCAACGAGAAGGTCGGCGAGGCGTTTGCCAAGGCCGCCAACGAAGCCGAACTGCGCGTGGCCGGTCAGCCCAAGATCACTGAAAAAGAAGGCGCACCTGAGGGTGAGCTGGCATTTGATGCCGTGTTCGAAGTGTTCCCCGAAGTCAAGATCGGTGACCTGGCTTCCGCGGAAGTCGAGAAGCTGGCTGCCGACGTGGACGACGCTGCCATCGAGAAGACCATCGACATCCTGCGCAAGCAGCGTCGCACCTTCGCCCAGCGCCCAGCCGACACGGCTGCCGTTGATGGCGACCGCGTGACCGTGGACTTCGAAGGCAAGATCGACGGCGAACCCTTCGCTGGCGGCAAGGCTGAAGCATTCCAGTTCCTGATCGGCGAAGGCCAGATGCTCAAGGAATTCGAAGACGCAGTGCGCGGCATGAAGACCGGCGAATCCAAGACTTTCCCGCTGGCATTCCCTGAGGACTACCACGGCAAGGAAGTGGCTGGCAAGACCGCCGACTTCCTGGTGACCGTCAAGAAGGTGGAAGCCGCCAACCTGCCCGAAGTGAACGAAGCACTGGCCAAGTCCCTGGGCATTGCTGACGGTTCCGTCGAAGGCCTGCGCGCCGACATCAAGAAGAACCTGGAGCGTGAAGTCAAGTTCCGCGTTCAGTCGCGCAACAAGCAAGCCGTGATGGAAGCCCTGGTGTCCAAGGCTGAGCTGGACCTGCCCAAGGCCAGCATCGATGCCGAAGTCGGCCGTCTGCTCGAAGGTGCCCGTGAAGAGCTGAAGCAACGCGGCATCAAGGACGCTGAAAAGGCGGAAATCCCTGCTGACGTGTTCCTGCCCCAAGCCGAACGCCGCGTGCGTCTGGGCCTGGTGGTGGCCGAACTGGTCAAGGCCAACAAGCTGGAAGCCACGCCTGAGCAAATCAAGGCCCACATCGACGAGCTGGCATCGAGCTACGAGAAGCCAGAAGACGTCGTGCGTTGGTACTTTGGTGACCGCCAACGTCTGGCCGAAGTCGAAGCCGTTGTGATCGAAAACAACGTGACCGAATTCGTGCTGGGCAAGGCCAAGGTCAGCAACAAGACCGTGTCCTTCGACGAACTGATGGGCCAGCAAGGCTGATAAGCGCGCGGGCGGCCATGGCCGCCAGCGCGGCGGCCAGCTGAAAACAGGGGCTTGTGCTTTTGGGCGCAGGCCCCATTTTATTGGGGTACAGTTAGCGCAGTCACAGTGCATTGACGCTAGCTTCCACCTATCCTGAACGGAGATGTAATGAGCGCACAAGATATTCAGAACTTGGGTTTGATCCCGATGGTGATCGAGCAATCGGGCCGTGGTGAGCGCTCGTTTGACATTTACTCGCGCCTGCTCAAGGACCGCGTGATTTTCCTGGTCGGTGAAGTCAACGACCAGACTGCCAACCTGGTGGTCGCCCAGATGCTGTTCCTGGAAAGTGAAAACCCCGACAAGGAGATTTCGCTCTACATCAACTCGCCTGGCGGCAGCGTGACGGCCGGCATGGCCATTTACGACACCATGCAGTTCATCAAGCCACAGGTCTCGACGATGTGCCTGGGCTTTGCCGCGAGCATGGGTGCTTTCCTGCTGGCCGCTGGCGAGAAGGGCAAGCGCTACTCGCTGCCCAACTCCAAGATCATGATCCACCAAGTGCTCGGCGGCGCCCGTGGCCAGGCGACGGACATCGAAATCCATGCCCGCGACATCATCCGCACCAAGGAGCAGATGAACCGCATCCTGGCAGACCGCACTGGCCAGCCTTATGACAAGGTCAAGGCCGACACCGAGCGCGACTACTTCATGACGGCGCCAGAAGCCCAGGAGTACGGTTTGGTCGATACTGTGGTAGAAAAGCGCCCATAAGTAGGCTTTTCCGGTGAAGCGGCCCCAACCCTACCGGTTGAGGCCGCTTTGTAGTTGGTTATCATTGTTTCCACATAGATTCGATTGAAGGCATTGCCCCCATGGCCGAGAAAAAAGGCTCATCCAGCGAAAAAACCCTGTACTGCTCCTTCTGCGGCAAGAGTCAGCACGAGGTGAAGAAACTCATTGCCGGACCGTCCGTGTTCATCTGCGATGAGTGCATCAACCTCTGCAACGACATCGTGCGCGACGAGGTGGCGGCAGAAGGCAAGGAGGGCGAGAAGGCCAAGGGCAATGATCTGCCGACACCGGCCGAGATCAAGGCGGCCCTGGACAACTATGTCATCGGCCAGGATCCGGCCAAGCGCACATTGGCGGTAGCGGTGTACAACCACTACAAGCGCCTGGCGCACAAGGACAAGGCGGGCAAGGACGATGTGGAGCTGGCCAAGAGCAATATCTTGCTGATCGGCCCCACCGGCTCGGGCAAGACCTTGCTGGCCCAGACGCTGGCCCGCCAGCTGAACGTGCCCTTTGTGATGGCGGACGCCACCACGTTGACGGAAGCGGGCTATGTTGGCGAGGACGTCGAGAACATCGTGCAAAAGCTGCTGCAAAGCTGCAACTACGATGTCGAGCGGGCCCAGCGCGGCATCGTCTACATCGACGAAATCGACAAGATCACGCGCAAGGCGGACAACCCCTCGATCACCCGCGATGTGTCGGGCGAAGGCGTGCAGCAGGCGCTGCTCAAGCTGATCGAAGGCACGATGGCCTCGATCCCGCCCCAAGGCGGGCGCAAGCACCCGAACCAGGATTTCCTGCAGGTGGACACGACCAACATCCTGTTCATTTGCGGCGGCGCGTTTGCCGGGCTCGAGAAAGTCATCGAGAACCGTTCCGAAGCATCGGGCATCGGTTTCAGTGCCACCGTCAAGAGCAAGCAGCAGCGCTCCATCTCCGAGGCGTTCCGCGACATCGAGCCGGAAGACCTGATCAAGTTCGGCATCATCCCCGAGCTGGTAGGCCGTCTGCCGGTGGTCACTGCGCTGGCCGAGCTGTCGGAAGACGCGCTGGTCCAGATCCTGACCCAGCCCAAGAACGCGCTGGTCAAGCAGTACAACAAGCTGCTGGGCATGGAAGGCGTGGAGCTGGAAGTGCGCCCCGATGCGTTGACCGCGATTGCGAAGAAGGCGCTGGCCCGCAAGACCGGTGCCCGGGGACTGCGCTCGATTCTGGAGCAGTCGCTGATGACAACCATGTTCGATCTGCCGACGACCGACAATGTGGCCAAGGTCGTGGTCGAAGAGGCGACGATCAACGAAGGCAAGCCGCCCCTCCTGGTCTACCGGGAAGCGGCAAAGAAGGCCTGATGGGCCTGATGGCAGAGCGCCCCGCGGGGGGACTCTGCCATCTGTGTTTTACGAGGGTCGCCTGGCGCTGCCGGGCTGTATCCAAAGGGCTTGAGGGTGTATTTGCCGGCCTGCACCCGCCCCGGCCCCTGGTTTTTGATGGCCAAGGGTTGAAAAATCACTTTTACGAATCATCTTCGTACAAGTTTCAAAAGGATTTTCATGTCCGACAACCACACCCCTTCCTCCCATTCCCTGGAATTGCCCATGCTCCCGCTGCGGGACGTGGTCGTTTTTCCGCACATGGTGATCCCGCTGTTCGTTGGCCGTCCCAAGAGCATCAAGGCCTTGGAGACCGCGATGGAGGGCGACCGCAAGATCATGCTGGTGGCCCAGAAGACGGCCGCCAAGGACGATCCCACCGTCAACGACATGTTCAACGTTGGTTGCGTCTCGACCATCCTGCAGATGCTCAAACTCCCCGATGGCACCGTCAAGGTGCTGGTCGAGGGCGTGCAGCGCGCGCTGGTGCAGGAGATTGCGGAAGGCGAGGACTACTTCACCGCCCAGATTGAACCGGTAGAGGCCGGCGACAGCGCCGACAAGGCCAGCGAGATCGAGGCCCTGCGCCGCGCCGTGATGCAGCAGTTTGACCAGTACGTCAAATTGAACAAGAAGATCCCGTCCGAGATCCTGACCTCCATCTCCGGCATCGATGATGCCGGCCGTCTGGCCGACACCATTGCCGCCCACCTGCCGCTGAAGCTGGAGAACAAGCAGGCCGTGCTGGAGCTGCAAAAGGTGCAGGACCGCCTGGAAAACCTGTACGACCAGCTCGAACGCGAAGTCGACATCCTCAATGTCGACAAGAAGATCCGTGGCCGCGTCAAAAAG
This sequence comes from uncultured Comamonas sp., assembly GCF_964277875.1. Lineage (NCBI taxonomy): Bacteria > Pseudomonadati > Pseudomonadota > Betaproteobacteria > Burkholderiales > Comamonadaceae > Comamonas > uncultured Comamonas sp. Next base: position 34,652 of record NZ_CAXYJV010000009.1, on the reverse strand, counting down.
CAGATGGAAAAGAGCCAGCGCGACTTCTACCTGAACGAGCAGGTCAAGGCGATCCAGAAGGAGCTGGGCGAGGGCGAGGACGGCGCTGATTTGGAAGACCTTGAGAAAAAGATCAAGCTCGCCAAGATGACGCAGGATGCGCGCAAGAAGGCCGAAGGCGAGCTCAAGAAGCTCAAGCTGATGTCGCCGATGTCCGCCGAAGCCTCGGTGGTCCGCAACTACATCGAAACCCTGGTGAACCTGCCCTGGGGCAAGAAAACCAAGGTCAAGAAGGACCTGGTGGTGGCCGAGGACGTGCTCAACGAAGACCACTATGGCCTCGACAAGGTCAAGGACCGCATCCTCGAATACCTCGCGGTGCAGCAGCGCGTCGACAAGGTCAAGGCACCGATCCTGTGCCTGGTCGGCCCACCTGGCGTCGGCAAGACCTCGCTGGGCCAGTCGATTGCCAAGGCCACCGGGCGCAAGTATGTGCGCATGGCGCTAGGCGGCATGCGCGACGAGGCCGAGATCCGGGGTCACCGCCGCACCTACATCGGCGCGATGCCAGGCAAGGTGCTGCAGAACCTGTCCAAGGTCGGCACGCGCAATCCGCTGTTCCTGCTCGATGAAATCGACAAGCTGGGCATGGATTTCCGGGGCGACCCGTCCAGTGCCTTGCTGGAGGTGCTCGACCCCGAGCAGAACAGCAAGTTCGGCGACCACTATGTGGAAGTCGACTTCGACCTCAGCGATGTGATGTTTGTCGCCACCTCGAACTCGATGAACATCCCGCCGGCGTTGCTGGACCGGATGGAAGTGATCCGCCTGGCCGGTTACACCGAAGACGAGAAGACCAATATCGCGATGCGCTACCTGCTGCCCAAGCAGATCGAGAACAACGGCGTCAAGGCCGGTGAACTCGAGTTGCGTGAGGACGCCGTGCGCGACATCGTGCGCTACTACACCCGTGAAGCCGGTGTGCGTTCGCTCGAGCGTGAACTGTCCAAGATCTGCCGCAAGGTGGTCAAGAACATCCAGCTGGGCAAGGCGCAGGCACCGGTGCAGGTGACGGCCGACAATCTGCCCGACTACCTGGGCGTGCGCAAGTTCACGTATGGCCATGCAGAGCAGAAGAACCAGGTGGGCCAGGTCGTGGGTCTGGCCTGGACCGAGGTGGGCGGCGATCTGCTGACCATCGAAGCAGCAGCCATGCCCGGCAAGGGCGTCATCAACCGCACTGGCTCGCTGGGCGATGTGATGAAGGAGTCGGTCGAGGCGGCCCGCACCGTGGTGCGCAGCCGTGCGCGCTCGCTCGGTATCCGCGATGACGTGTTCGAAAAGCGCGACATCCACATCCACGTGCCCGATGGCGCCACTCCCAAGGATGGCCCCAGCGCCGGTGCCGCGATGACGACCGCGCTGGTGTCGGTGCTGACCGGGATCCCGGTGCGCGCCGATGTGGCGATGACCGGCGAGATCACCTTGCGTGGTGAAGTGACGGCCATCGGTGGCTTGAAGGAAAAGCTGCTGGCTGCGCTGCGTGGCGGCATCAAGACCGTGATGATCCCGGAAGAGAACGTCAAGGACCTGGCCGAGATCCCCGACAACGTCAAGAGCGGTCTGGAGATCGTGCCGGTGCGCTGGATCGACAAGGTGCTGGAAGTGGCGCTCGAAACCACGCCTGCGCCGCTGAGCGACAGCGATGCGCCGGCTGCAGAACCCGTGCCGGTGGTGCCAGCCGCTGCGGTCGCTGCCACTGCCGCCAAGGCCGCGCCAGCGCGCCGCTCGCGTGCCGTCAAGCACTGACGGGCTGCGGTCCTGACCGGAAAACCGGCCCGTCATCAAAAACGGGCTGGTTTGCCAAAAAGACCAAAAAATATGCGTTACAATGCATACCATCGCGGAGCCCGGTATATAATAGCGGACTTCCGGTAAAGCGGATATGCGGGAATAGCTCAGTTGGTAGAGCGATACCTTGCCAAGGTATAGGTCGACGGTTCGAACCCGTTTTCCCGCTCCAAATTGGCTGTGTTGATGGTTTCAGCATGGCAACAATCCATGGCGCGATAGCAAAGCGGTTATGCCCCGGATTGCAAATCCGGTTAGACCAGTTCGACTCTGGTTCGCGCCTCCAAAAATTCATTGCAGACACAGTGTTCAAAAGGCCCCTCGGGGCCTTTTTCTTTTTCTGCATCACGGATCGTTGTTGGTCCTTGGTGCCATGTCTCCGCAGCGGCCTCGATTTGGCTGGCGCATCTTTTTCTCTTCCGATTCAGTGCCATGGCGGTGCTTCACGCTCTGTGCATCGACAGCATGGCTGCATGCCTGTTTTGGTCATTCATTGCTGATTTGGTGAATTTAATTGTTTCCATTTGTTTTGAATGAGCAGTCGTCATTGAAATTTGACATTGCTTATCCATTGAGAAATTGCAAGAAATTGCAAATGGGTTGTCATTGCCGGTAGATTGAATTGGGGGGTCGTGGATATGATGCGCGCTTCATTTATCGGGAGGGATTATGAAGATCAAGTTATTGACGGCGATTGTTGCCAGCGGCGTGGTGCTGGCGGGCTGTAAAACCATGGAGTCTGCCGATGTGGGCGGGTTGCTGGATTCGGGCTCCACGGCCATGAAGGCCATGACGCTCACGGATGACGACGTGGTCACGCTGTCCAATGATTCCTGCGCAGCCATGGATGCCCAGAACAAGGTGGCAGATGCAAAGAGCAAGTACACGCTGCGGCTGAACAAGGTGATTGCCGGCATGCCGCAGGCTGTCAATGGGAAGAAGGCTGTCTACAAGGTCTATATGACGCAGGACGTGAATGCCTGGGCCATGGCCAATGGCTGTATCCGTGTCTACAGCGGCCTGATGGATCTGATGAACGATGACGAGCTGCGTGGCGTGATTGGCCATGAAATCGGGCACGTGGCACTGGGTCACAGCAAGAAGCGCATGCAGACGGCCTATGCGGCTTCGGCTGCACGCTCTATTGCGGCCAATAGCGGCAATTCGGCGCTGGCCTCGCTGTCGCGTTCGCAGGCGGGTGATCTGGGTGAGAAGTTCATCAATGCCCAGTTCTCGCAGTCGCAGGAGTCGGCGGCTGATGACTACTCCTTCGATCTGCTCACGGAAAAGAAGATGAGCCGCCAGGGGCTGGTCACATCGTTCCAGAAGCTGGCCAAGCTCAGCGCCGGCAGCGGCGGCAGCTCCATCCTGAGCTCCCATCCGCCGTCCGAACAGCGGGCCAAGCGCATGCAGGATCGCATCGACGGCAAGTAGGCGTCGACGGTGAAGCAGCCTGCCGCCGCAAGGTGCAAGGCGGGCTGCGATCTGCCTTGGTGCAGATTTTTTCCGGGCTTCTTCCGAAGCACCAAAAATCTGCGCTAGAATTCAAGTCTGCTCTGTGAAGCGCACAGCTTTATAGATACGCGGGAATAGCTCAGTTGGTAGAGCGCAACCTTGCCAAGGTTGAGGTCGACGGTTCGAACCCGTTTTCCCGCTCCAATTCAGAAAAAAGGGAAGCGGTAACGCTTCCCTTTTTCGTTGGTGCTGCAGTTGCAGGCGTGAGCAGTTCGCGCTGACCTGTGACGCTGCGGTGCAGGGCCCCGATGGTGAAATTGGTAGACACTGCGGACTTAAAATCCGCCGCTTCCGAACAGGGGCGTGCCGGTTCGATCCCGGCTCGGGGCACCACAACCCAATACGTACTAGGCATTGTTGCTATCTATACGGTAGCGGATTGAAGCAGCTAAGGCGCCTGCTGTTCCGCAAATTCAGGCGTCGTGCCGCAACGTGCATCGACGGGCCTGCCCGCTTGCTGCGCTGCACGGTGTCCATGCGTTGCCAAGACCTTGCCCGTTGGCATAACGTGCGAGAATCCATTCATCAGGCCCCGGGCTGCTTGCCTGGATGGCGCGGCTCGGGCAGACAGTGATGGCGATGCCTGCATGCGTTCCGTTGACGTTGATCGTGGCACATGGTGCGGCGTGACAGGTGTGGCCAAACTCATCCCAGACGAGAACATGTCGAATTACAACGCTCCATTTGAAATCCACGTGCACGGCCAAGTGCTGCTGCGCCCCGACACGACCTACGAGCAGTTGCAGGAAGCGCTGGGTCCGCTGTGGAAGTATGCGGGGGCCCGTTCCCTGGCCGATGGCGCTGGCAGCGTCTATGAGGAAGAGCCAGGCATCCAGTTCGATACCAAGGAGCGCCTGCTCCAGGTGTGCTGGACCGTGCGTGGTGACGAGGATTTCCGCCAGTCGCTGGACGACATGTGCATGGGCATCAACGAGCTGGCCGAGCAGGGCGCGGCCATCGAGGTGACCTTCTACGACACCGAGTTCGACGAGGAAGAGGAGTCCGAAGAGGCCGAGTCGCGCGACGACTTCGTCATGCTCTTCGTTGGCCCGACGCCCGCGGCCATCATGCAGGTGCAGCGCGATCTGCTGGTGCAGGACGTGGTCAACCTGATGGAGCGCCATTTCGACGGCTCCGAGCTGGGTGGTGTGGTGCAGGAGATCGACAAGCTGTTCTCCCAGCGCTTCGACGCCCTGGTCAGTTCGCTGGAGATCGGCAAGCCGCCGCGTGGCATGGGTGGATCGGGTTCGGGCCACGGCGGCAACCGCCGCCCTCGCCACCTGCATTGAGCGCAAGGCGCTGCCCCGCGCAGCGTACAGCCATGGCGGCACAGGCCAGCACGCCCAAGTATTCCGGAGCAGTCACCGAGACCGTGCGCCGCCAGCGCGAGCAGCGGCGCGAGGTGGCCGGTGGCGCGCTGCCGCTTCCCTACCTGTCCGCCTACCCGGCCGCGCTGCAGTCACAGGTGCGTGGCTGGCTGGCCGATGACAAGGCCGAGGCCTGGCTGCTGCGCAAGCATCCCGAGGCGCATGCCGTGCGCACGGACAAGAGCCTCTATGACTACGTGGATGCCCTCAAGGGCCGGCACATGCGCAATGCCGGCACGCTGAACAAGGTGGCCTACGACGGCCGCATCCATGTGGTCCACAACGCCCTGGGCCTGCACACGCGCCGCACCGTGGTGCAGGGAAGCCGCCTCAATGCACGGCATGAGATCCGCATCGGCGCACTGTTCAAGCAGGCGCCCGAGGCTTTCTTGCGCATGATCGTCGTCCACGAGCTGGCCCATCTGCGCGAGCCCGACCACGACAAGGCCTTCTACCAGCTGTGCACGCACATGGAACCCGACTACCACCAGCTGGAGTTCGAGCTGCGGCTGTACCTGAGCTGGATGGACCACTCGGGCCGGCGCCTGTGGCAAGCGCAGCCCTGATTCAAGCGGCAGTGGGGACGGCGCTGGATTCGCCGACCTGAACGGACGAGCAGCATTGCGCGGGCAGCTCCAGCCAGCGCGATGCGGCGGACTGCAGGGCCTGCAGCGATCCCGTGGTCATCAGCTGGACCTGGCCCTCTGCCGCGGGCAAGGGGCCTGATTCGCTGGCCAGGGTGCCCAGGCGGTCCAGCACGCGCCGCGTCTGGCGGGCCACCGGAGCGCCGGTGTCGATGAACTGGATGTCCGGCCCCAGCAGCGTGCGCAACTGCTCGCGGGCGAATATGTAGTGGGTGCAGCCCAGCACCAGGGAATCCATCTCGCCCGTCTTCTGTCCGAAGCTGCCTAGGGCATTCACATACTTGGCGCACAGTTGCGCCACCTCGGTGGCCATGGGGTCGGCGGGAACGGGTTGCTCCGTGCTTTCCTCGATGGCCTTGGCCAGTCCGTCGCAGGGCTGGACATGGAATTGAACGCGCTGGCCATGGTCGGCCACCAGGCGTGCAAAGCGTGCGCTGCTCACCGTGCCGCGTGTGGCCATCACGCCCACGTGGCCGGTCTGGCTCGACAGCGAAGCGGGCTTGATGGCGGGCTCCACGCCGATCAGGGGCAGTTCGGGCATTTCGGCGCGCAGCATGTCCACGGCCGCTGCCGTGGCTGTGTTGCAGGCGATCACCAGCACCTTGATCTGGTGCTGCTCGCGCAGATGGCGCGCAATGGTGCGCGTGCGCTGCTGCACGAAGGCATCGCCACGCGCATCGCCATAGGGTGCATTGCCGCTGTCGGCCAGGTAGACGAAGCGCTCATGCGGCAGTTCATGGCGCAGCGCCTGCAGCACGCTGAGGCCGCCGATGCCGCTGTCGAAGACGCCGATGGGAGAGGCCGGGGAGGTCATGTGGAGATGCGGATAAAGGCTTTTGGAGGCGGCGCCCAGTATGCCCGCTCGGGCGCGTTCATGCTGTGGCCATGGCTTGCTGCTGCAGCCATTGGGCATGCGTCAGGCGGTACAGGCAATGCCTGCGCAGTGCATGGCCTGCCGGCACCTCCGGATGGTCGAAGTCATGGGCGTCGCGCTCCATGCCCAGGCGCTGCATCACGGCCTGCGAGCGCAGGTTGGACAGCGCGGTGAACGAGACGATGGACTCCAGATGCAACGTGCTGAAGCCGTGCTCCAGCGCCGCCCGTGCGCCTTCGCTGGCCAGGCCCTGGCCCCAGAAAGGCCGGGCGAGCCGCCAGCCGATTTCCACACAGGGCGAGAACGGCAAAGACGCTGCGGGAGTATGCAGCCCGATGAAGCCCACGAACTCGCCGCTGGCAAGGTGCTCTGCCGCCCAGAAGCCCCAGCCGCGTTCCTCGATCAGTGCCTGGATCCTGTCTGCCATGGCATCGCTTTGTTCACGGCTGAGCAGTGCCGGAAAGTGCTCCATGACCTGTGGGTCGGCATTCAGCGCGGCAAAGGGCTGCCGGTCGCTGGCCTGCCACTGGCGCAGTATCAGGCGCGGTGTCCGCAGGGTCGCTACAGGGGAATGTGTGGTGGTCATGGTTGGAGAGGGCGCTGCAGTACCAGCAGATAGGCGGCTGCATGGCCGTGGAAGGAGTGGGGGATGAAGCCTGCCTCGCGTGCCAGCTTTTCCACGCTGGTGCGGCGCTGGAAATGCGGGTCGAAGACCAGCTCGGCCACGGCCAGCAGGCCGCCGGGGCGCAGGCTCTGGAAGATATCGGCCAGCGCGGCCTGGCGGTCCGGGATCTCTCCCAGCACGGCGGCCATCACGGCGCGGTCGTGCTGCTCGGCTGCGAGCTGCCCCTGGCCCAGCGCAGCCGCCTGGGTGCGCACATTCTCCAGCCCCTGGGCGCGCGCCTTGGCAGCCACCTGTTCGAGCATGGCCGGCTGCAGGTCCACGGCCAGCACCTGTCCCTGCGCGCCGACGGCACGTGCCAATGGCAGGGTGACGCGGCCCGGGCCGCAGCCTGCGTCCAGCACCTTCATGCCCGGCTGGATCTGCAGTTGCCCGACGATGAAGGCGGCCTTGTTGCTGGCCGCGAAGGGGTTGTCAAGCTCGACCATCCAGCGCAGCCAGGACGGGCAGGGCAGGACATGGCGGCGGGAGGACAGGCGCCAGGCCAGGCTGGTCACGGCCAGCAGGGCGATGAGGGCAAGCACGAGGGGCATTGTTGGGTATCCGGGGCAGGTTTGAAGGGGCGCAGTTTTGCACACATTGATGGTGCCGGTGAAGAGTCTTGCCGGTAGACGCTATATACGAATGCGGACAGAGGGTGTTTCCCCATCCATGCATTGGGCGGCAGATATCTTGTCTCTATCCATGATTTTTTTCGGAGATGCGGCTGAAGAATGTGGCGCACACTAAATGATGCAAGAGTTGTGCTGTGCACAAGCACATCGAAAACCGGGTCAATTGTTCTGCCTATTGCGTGATGATGTACCTGCCATCACATGGTGGTTGTTGGAAATCTGCAAAAGGTGAACAAAATGGCAAAGAAAATTGCAATCCTCGGCGATAGCATCAGTGCTCAGCAAGGCATGTATGACGCGCCCTGGCCAGTATTGCTGCAAAGCTCCATGCAATCCGGTGGAGAATCCGTTGAAGTGACGGATCTGAGCAAGAATGGCTATACGTTCAGAAATGCCATGGACCAGCCCACTTATGGATCCATGACTCCCGCACAACGCTGTGTACAGGATAGTCCCGACATGGTGATCGTCGCGTTGGGTATTAACGACTTCTTCCAAAGCGGCGAGAGCGTTGATGTGGTCAAGGCGAATGCCAAGAGGCTATTTGATTTCCTGCGAGCCCAGCTTCCCTCGGTCGTGATTTTATATGCCAGTGAAACTCCCTATGACAGGGTGCACGGCGCGCCGGCATCCTTGTTGAACCGGCATTTTCTGCCTGTATTTTTCAATAACGACAATGCCGGTCTCTTGAACCAGTTGTATTGCGCGGAAAATCTTGCCAATCCTGTGGCCGTCAGCCATCGATCTGCCATGGCGTCCTGGCTGGCACTGGATGAATATATCAAGGGTCTGGCCGTGGTCAACGGGAGTTTCGAGTTGCCCGTGTGGCCGTGCTGCCGCCTTGGCCTGGTAGGAACGGACGGGCTCCATCCTACCAATGTGGGGCACAAGCTTCTGCATTCAGCGGCGCGCAGGGCCATGGAGGATCTGGGTCCCGCCAAAACCCTGTTTCCCAAGCTGAGCACACAGGGTGACAATAGCTGGAATTCCTGGAAAAAGCTCTTCGACGGCGTATTGCAGGACAACGGCACAGAATATGTGGCCAAGCAGCCCGTGGCTGCAGATTTGCATGCAATGCAGTACTTTGGTCCATGGATTGCCGAAGTGTCTGACATGTGGTTTTTGCCAACCCATGGAACACTCAATACCAGTACGACGAATTACATCCGCGGAAGCGCCCAGGTGTGGAGCGTGACGGGCGCGACACCAAAGGCACCGGTGTATTCCTCTATCAATGATGCACCCTGGGTTTTGCATTCCCGCTCCACGGATTCCCGTGGAAACTATCTGGATGCGGGATCTCTGGACGGCTTGCCGGATGGCAGCTACACCATCCGTTACCGTGTGGCCAATGAGGTGTTTCCGGCTGTGGTCGTCAAAATCAGTGGAGTGGCCGATGCAAAAGCCGATGGCTCCAATGCAACGGGCGCCTGGCCCATAAAGATCGCGGGTCCGGCTGCCATGGTGCGCCAAGGGTTTTATTCGGGCCGCAGCATGCCCAATGGACGGGTTATTCCCGCTTCTGCAAGGTTTCCATTGGATTTGGGTAGCGCTTGGGCCCAAGGTTGGCTGGAATCCGCAACTATTTCTACGGAAGGTCGGGTGTTCAATGGATGCCGCCTGAATCCTTCGGCGGGCTCCAGTTGCTGGATCAGGGTGAACGCACGGGCGACCGTCAGCGCCACCAGTGCAAACAAGCTGATATGGCTGGGCCTGTTTGTGGCCGACGCAGGCGGCACGCTCAAGAACACCATGGTCATCGGCGGCAGCTATTCCTCACCGCGGCCGGCCGAACTTGCCAGTGTTTGCGGTGAGGCCGTCGTGCCGTTGTTGCCCGGCGATCGCGTGGCTCCCTGGATCTATGTGGTGGATGGAGGGTCTTCGGTGTCGGATGGGGGAGATGGGAATTTCTGGGAGTTCAGTGCAAACCTTGTCTACTGAGCAGGGAATGCCTGGAGATTCCCGGCCCCGATGAACGCAAATGAAAAACCGCCCGAAGGCGGTTTTTCTGCGCTTGCCGGAAGCTTCAGGCCGAGGCGATCTCAATGGTCTTGAACTCGCCGGACGCGATGCGCTTTTGCCATTCGGCAGGGCCGGTGATGTGGGCGCTGGTGCCGCCGGCATCCACGGCCACGGTCACGGGCATGTCCACCACGTCGAATTCGTAGATGGCTTCCATGCCCAGGTCCTCGAAGCCCACGACCTTGGCGTTCTTGATGGCCTTGGACACCAGGTAGGCGGCGCCGCCCACGGCCATCAGGTAGGCCGACTTGTGGTTCTTGATGGACTCGATGGCCACCGGGCCGCGCTCGGCCTTGCCGATCATGGCGATCAGGCCGGTCTGCTCCAGCATCATGTCGGTGAACTTGTCCATGCGGGTGGCCGTGGTCGGGCCTGCGGGGCCCACGGCTTCGTCCTTGACCGGGTCCACGGGGCCGACGTAGTAGATCACGCGGTTGGTGAAGTCCACGGGCAGCTTTTCGCCCTTGGCCAGCATGTCCTGGATGCGCTTGTGGGCGGCATCGCGGCCCGTGAGCATCTTGCCGTTGAGCAGCAGGGTGTCGCCGGGCTTCCAGCTGGCCACTTCTTCCTTGGTCAGTGCGTTGAGGTCCACGCGGCGCGACTTGTTGTAGTCAGGCTCCCAGTCGATCTTGGGCCACAGGTCCAGCGAGGGCGCGTCCATGTAGACCGCGCCGGAGCCGTCCATCACGAAGTGCGCGTGGCGCGTGGCCGCGCAGTTGGGGATCATGGCCACGGGCTTGGAGGCCGCGTGCGTGGGGTACATCTTGATCTTGATGTCCAGCACGGTGGCCAGGCCGCCCAGGCCTTGCGCGCCGATGCCCAGGGCGTTGACCTTCTCGTACAGCTCCAGGCGCAGTTCCTCGACCTGGTCGAGCTTTTCTCCGCGCGCGGCCTTGGCCTGCAGCTCGTACATGTCCAGGTCTTCCATCAGGCTTTCCTTGGCCAGCAGCACGGCCTTCTCGGCGGTGCCGCCGATGCCGATGCCCAGCATGCCCGGCGGGCACCAGCCCGCGCCCATGGTCGGAACGGTCTTGAGAACCCAGTCCACCAGGTTGTCGCTGGGGTTCATCATGATCATCTTGGACTTGTTCTCCGAGCCGCCGCCCTTGGCCGCCACGGTCACGTCCAGCTTGTCGCCGGGCACGATCTGCACGTTGATGACGGCAGGCGTGTTGTCCTTGGTGTTCTTGCGCGCGAACAGCGGATCGGCCACAACCGAGGCACGCAGCGTGTTCTCGGGGTGGTTGTAGCCGCGGCGTACGCCTTCGTTGATGGCGTCTTCCAGGCCGCCCGTGAAGCCTTCCCAGCGCACGTCCATGCCCACCTTCAGGAACACGTTGACGATGCCGGTGTCCTGGCAGATCGGGCGGTGGCCGGTGGCCGACATCTTGGAGTTGGTCAGGATCTGGGCCATCGCGTCCTTGGCCGCCGGGCTCTGCTCGCGTTCGTAGGCGCGGGCCAGGTGGGCGATGTAGTCGGCGGGGTGGTAGTAGCTGATGTACTGCAGGGCGCCTGCGATCGAATCGATCAGGTCCTGCTGGCGGATCGTGGTGGTCATCGGTGGGGTGTCTTTTTGATCGGGGGAACAGGGGAGGGGAATCCCGGGGGCGATTATCGGCGCTGCAGGGGGAAAAGTGCACGCAATGGGCGCAGTCTTGTACAAGAGTCGAGGGGTTTGCCTGGACAAGCCCGCCTCGGCGACACCTCAGTGGGGGACGGATGCGAGAGGTTCCCATTTACGGAGTTACCATGAGCGGGTTTTTGCCATTGCGGCCCTGCCAGCCAGATATCCCCGAGCCACGTCCTGCGCGGCCCGCCGACCTGCCTCCAGCCAACTGCGCCGCGTTGTTTTCACCAAGGAGTCCATACCAATGACCGCGACCCGCCAGGAAAAAGACACTTTCGGACCCATAGCCGTCCCCGCAGACAAGCTCTGGGGTGCGCAGACGCAGCGTTCGCTGCAGAACTTCGACATCAGCGGAGAGCAGCAGCCGCGCGAGATCATCCACGCGCTGGCCCAGGTCAAGAAGGCCTCGGCCACCGTCAACCACAAGCTGGGCCTGCTCGACGAGAAGAAGACCCAGGCCATCCTGGCCGCCGCCGACGAGGTGATCGCCGGCAAGCACCCGGACGAGTTCCCGCTGGTGGTCTGGCAGACCGGCTCGGGCACGCAGACCAACATGAACGTCAACGAGGTGCTGGCCAACCGCGCCAGCGAAATCCTCGGTGGCGAGCGCGGCGAGTCGCGCCTGGTCCACCCCAATGACGACGTGAACAAGAGCCAGTCGAGCAACGACGTGTTCCCGACCGCCATGCACGTGGCTGCCGTCACGGCCATCGAGCAAAAGCTGCTGCCCGCCATTGCCCTGCTGCGCAACACGCTGCAGGCCAAGAGCGAGGCCTATGCCGACATCGTCAAGATCGGCCGCACCCATCTGCAGGACGCCACGCCGCTGACGCTGGGCCAGGAAATCTCGGGCTGGGTGGCCCAGCTGGCCCATGGCGAAAAGCATGTGCGCGCCGCGCTGCCGCACCTGTACGAGCTGGCGCTGGGCGGCACGGCCGTGGGCACGGGCCTGAATGCGCCCAAGGGCTATGCCGAGGGCGTGGCGGCCGAGCTGTCCAAGCTCACCGGCTACCCGTTCGTGACGGCGCCCAGCAAGTTCGAGGCCCTGGCCTCGTGCGACGGCCTGGTCCACGCCCACGGCGCGCTCAAGACGCTGGCCGCCAGCATGATGAAGATCGCCAACGACGTGCGCTGGCTGGCCTCGGGCCCGCGCAGCGGCCTGGGCGAGATCTCCATCCCCGAGAACGAGCCCGGCTCGTCCATCATGCCCGGCAAGGTCAACCCCACGCAGAGCGAAGCCGTGACCATGCTGGCGGCCCAGGTCTTCGGCAACGACGTGGCCATCAACTTCGGCGGCGCCTCAGGCAACTTCGAGCTGAACGTGTTCCGCCCCATGGTCTCGCACAACTTCCTGCAGAGCGTGCGCCTGCTGGCTGATGGCATGAAGAGCTTCAACGACCACTGCGCCGTGGGCATCGAGCCCAACCGCGAGCGCATCACCGAACTGGTGCAGCGCTCGCTGATGCTGGTGACGGCGCTGAACCCGCACATTGGCTACGACAAGGCGGCCTACATCGCCAAGAAGGCGCACAAGGAAGGCTCCAGCCTGCGTGAAGCGGCTGTGGCATCGGGCCACCTGACTGGTGAACAGTTCGACGCCTGGGTGATTCCTGCCAAGATGGTCGGCAATCTGTAAGACCTGCTGATGCAATCAAAAAGGGGAGCCGGCCGGCTCCCCTTTTTTTTGCTTCATGGCCTGGCTCAGTTGTCCGCCTGCGGGCGGCGCACGGTGCGGAACACGTACTTGAGCGCATCGCCGATGGTGCTTTCCCAGACCGGCCATTCATGCTTGCCGTTGACGATGCGCAGCTCGGCAGGCTGCTTGTTCCTGCGCAGCTGGGCGTAGAGCTGGGCGGCGTCGGACTCGATCATGAATTCATCGTCGTCGCCCGAGTTGATGTACATGGGCACGCTGATCTTGCGGGCGAGAAAGCTGTCCCACAGCACAGGGTAGTTGTAGCTCTTCCAGACCGTGGTGCTGTACTGGCCGCCGGTGTTGGGTTCGGCAAAGACCTTGACCGAGCGTGCCGAGGAATCGGCGGGCGGCTCGGGGTTGTAGATGGCGGGGCTCAGCAGGGCGGCGGCCTGGAATTTCTCGGGGTACTTGAGCACGTAGCGCAGCGCGCCGTAGCCGCCCATGGACAGGCCGCCGATCACGCGGCCATCGCGGCTGGTGAGGGTGCGGTACTTCTTCTCGACATGGGGGACTAGGTCCTGGAAGAAGGCCGTCTCCATGGGCTCCTTGAGGTCCACGTACCAGGTCGTTCCCGCGTCGGGCATGACGATGATGGCGGGCGGGATCTCTCCGTTCTGGATCAGCTGGTCCACCGTGCGCAGCAGATTGCCCTTGACGGGCCAGTCGTTGCGCTGGCCGTCGTTGCCGTGCAGCAGGTACATGACGGGGTAGCGCAGCCTGGACTGGGCGTCGTAGCCCGTGGGCAGGTAGACGTTGTAGGTCCAGCTGCGCTGCAGCGTGGCGCTCTTGAACTCGGCGGCCTCGATGGAGCCGGCCTGGGCGGCTGTGCCGGCCAGCAGCGCGGCGGCTGCCAGCGTGCCGGTGGCAGCCTGGCGCAGGACGATGGAAAAGGAAAGTTGGCGCATGGTTTTTTGTCTCCTGTGGGCCGTGGCGGCTGGCCACGGCTGCGCCAATGTAATCGAGGGCCTGTGCGCCTCGCGCCCGCGTGTGGCCGGACCGTCGCCTGGGGGACTGTGGCCCTCAGCCGGGGCGGCCCTTGCCGGGGCGGCCCTCAGCCGGGCGCCCGCTGCGCGTGGCGCAGCGCGCCGCGAAAGCCCAGTTGCCCCAGCACGCAAGCCACCACCAGGGCCAGCGCCGCCGACAGCGCCGGGTTGCTGCCCAGGCTGGCGCCCAGCGTGCACAGGCCGCCCACGGCCATCTGGGTGCTGCCGTAGACACCGGCGGCCGAGCCCGTGAGGCGCGGATGCACGCTCAGCGCGCTGGCCAGCGCCGCAGGGCTGGTCAGGCCCGAGCCCAGCGCGAACAGCACCATGAGCCCCACCACGATGGCCGGCGTGAGCTGGTTGAGCAGGGCCAGCAACAGCAGCATGGCCGCGCTGGCCAGGCTCAGCAGATTGCCGTTGAGCATCAGCCGCTCCAGGGGCCAGTGGCGTATCAGCTGGCGGGCCAGCGCATTGCCCACGGCCATGCCGCCCATGAGCAGGCCCAGGTAGATGGCCACCTCATGCTTGGTGGAATGCAGCTGCTCGATGAAGACGAAGGGCGCCGCCGCCAGGAAGGCATAGATGGACGTGGTGGCGCAGCCGCCGCCCACGGCAAAGCCCACGAAGGCAGGGGAGCGCAGCAGGCTGAGGTAGTCGTCGCGGATGGTGCCCAGGTGCAGGCGGCCCGTGGGCTGGCCGGTTTCGGGCAGCAGCTTCCAGATGGCGAAGGCCGTCACGCCGCCGACCACGGCCAGCGTGCCGAAGATGGCGCGCCAGCCCAGGGCGTCGTCGATGGCCGAGCCGATGGCCGGCGCGATGCCGGGGCCGATCATCATCATCAGGTTGAGCAGCGCCAGGCTGCCCACGGCGTTCTCGGGCGTGCTTGAATCGCGCGCAATGGCGCGGCCCAGGGCCAGGCCCGCGCAGCCGCCCAGCGCCTGGAGCAGCCGCGCGCCGATCAGCCAGGGGGCGGACGGGGCAAGAAAGGCCGCCAGGCTGGCCAGCGCATAGAGGATGAGCCCGGCCAGCAGCATGGGGCGGCGCCCCAGGCTGTCCGACAGCGGGCCATAGATCAGCTGGCCCACGCCCAGGCCCAGGATGTAGACCGTGATGGTCAGCTGCATCTGGCTGGCGCCGGCCTGGAGCTGCCGTGCCGCATCGGGCAGGGCGGGCAGGAACATGTGCATGGCCAGCGTGCCGACGATGGTCACGATCACCAGCAGCCACAGCGGCGCCTTGCGGCTGGCCGCTGCATGGTCCTGGGCGGGTGGCAGCGAAGAGTGCTCTGCCACCATCTCAGGCAGCCTGCTCGTCGGGCAGGTCCGTGTCGGAGGTGGGCTCGGCGGCCATGGCCTCCAGCAGGCGCTGCAGCGTGGCATAGGCCGCGCCCAGTTCCTCGGGCGGCACGGCGCCCAGCACCTGGGCGCGCGCCTGCTGCAGCAGGCCCTGCACGGCTTCTACCTGGGCATGGCCGGCTGGCGTGAGCTGGATTTTTCTGACGCGGCGGTCGCTGTCGTCCACGCGTTCTATCCAGCCCTGGGCGGCCAGGCCGTCCACCAGCCGCACGACGGAGGAGCTGTCCAGCGCCAGGGAGTGGGCCAGATCCTTCTGGCGCATGGCCTCGGGCGAGCGCGCCAGGTGCATCAGCGGCATCCACAGTGCCTGGGTCAGTCCCATGGGTGCCAGCAGCCGGTCCAGCGTGCGGCGCCACTGTTTGTTCACCTGCCCCAGCGTGAACATGAAATGCCTTTGCACGGCGGCGGGGTCGGCCTGCGTGGGCGGGAAGGGGGCGGAAGGGGACGACATCGGGTGATATTCAAATAGTTGGCATCCCAATTATCTGCATATCAACGATGTCGTTTGCGGGGCCGCCCTGATACATCCGCATGCATCAGGGTCTTGCCAGCAGTGCCGGGGCTGTGTGCCTGGGTTGTAAGCCGGGGCGTGTGCGGGCAGTTACATGCCCAGCGACTTGAGCAGTTCGTCGGTGTCGGTGCTGGCGGCCGGCGCGGGCGCTGCGGCCGGGGCGCTGGCGGCGGTCTGGGCCATGAGCGCATCGGGATCGGGGCGCTCTTGGGGCTCGAAGTCCACGACCTTGATGAACTCGGTGCGGTCCATGGCCAGTTCGAGATAGAAGATGTTGTTGTTGCCCGTGTAGAAGGTCACGCGGCGCGCCTCGGGGGAGTCGAGGTTGGCGTCCACGCTGAGGTTGACCTGCTTGTTCAGGCGGATCATCTTGGGCTGGCTCTGGGTGATGTAGGTCTGAAGCTCGCGCTGGACCTTGCTGGTGAAGTCGCCCACCACCTGGTTCATCAGCTCGCCCATGACGTTGCTGACATCGTCCGAGGTATAGGAGGTGGCCAGGTCGTCTTCGCCCATGCCCATGCTCAGCATGTAGCTGCGGTACAGCTCCATGGCGGCGGCGGCCGAGAAGTTGATGATCACCAGGCCCGAGAAGCCGCCGTCCACCAGGACAAAGCAGCCGATGTCGGGCTTGAGGCTGGTCTTGGTGATGCGTTGCACCATGCCCGAATACTGGATCTGGCACTGCGTGGCCACCTGGAGCACGCGCGAGACGGAGTTGCAGAGGCTGATCAGCACGTCTTCCGTGCCATGGACGATGGGATGTTGGGGCTGGTTCATGAGGTCAACGGGACAAAATTGTGAGCGATTATGGGTGCAAGTCCGTTGTTGCGACCATTTGTAACTCCGAAGGCGTATTCTGGATGTCGGACCGGGCAGCCCGCCGGGTCCGCACCTTTGATGCAACGGAGGTTGGACGATGAGAGCACAGCAGCATCTGACCCGGGTTCCGCTGGACGCACTGCGTCCCACGCAGATGACCATAGGCGCCGCCGAAGTGCAGACCAAGCGCGACCAGTGGAGCCGCCTCAGGCGCAAGGAGCGCGAAGGCCTTCTGGCCTCGCACTGGTTTCCGGCCGTGCTGGGGCCGCGTGGCCTGCACTACATCGTTGACCACCACCACCTGGGGCTGGCGCTGACGCAAGAGTCCGTGGAGCAGGTCTGGGTCATGCAGCTGGCCGATTTCAGCGAGGCCGATCCGCTGATGTTCTGGCGCCTGATGGAGTTCCACCAATGGGCCCATCCGTATGACGAGCGCGGCCGCCGATGCGACTGGGCCAAGCTGCCCGAGCAGCTGGACCGCCTGCGCGACGACCCCTACCGCAGCCTGGCCGGCGCCGTGCGCAAGGCCGGTGGCTATGCCAAGGACACGGCGCCTTTCGTCGAATTCCTCTGGGCCGATTTTTTCCGCACGCC
Organism: uncultured Comamonas sp.; assembly: GCF_964277875.1. Taxonomy (NCBI): domain Bacteria; kingdom Pseudomonadati; phylum Pseudomonadota; class Betaproteobacteria; order Burkholderiales; family Comamonadaceae; genus Comamonas; species uncultured Comamonas sp. Next base: position 17,519 of record NZ_CAXYJV010000009.1, on the reverse strand, counting down.
CTTTGCACCCAAGGACCTGCGCAGTGGCAAGGGCGATGTCGCCTTGCCCGATCAGGCCTTGCATGAGGCCCTGGGCCTGGCGCACGGCGCCGAGGCGCGCTACCTGCCGGGCTGGTCCGGCGTCGTTGCTCCGCAATCCTGATGCGTGCGCCTGGCCTGCCTGCCTTGGCCGATTGGGGCGCCGGCCTGTCCATCGCCGGCCTGCTGCTGCCCGAGGCCGTGGCCTATTCCGGCATCGCCGGCCTGCCGCCGCAGGCCGGGGTGATTGCGCTGTTCGCCGGGCTGCTGGCCTATGGCCTGCTGGGGACCAGCCGCTTCGCCATCGTCTCGGCCACATCCTCCTCTGCCGCCGTGCTGCTGGCGGCCACGGCGTCCATGGCCGGCACCTCGCCGCAGCAGCGCATGCTGCTGGGCGTGGGCATCGTGTTGCTGACGGGCCTGTTCTTCGTGGCGGCGGCGCTGGCGCGGCTGGGCGCGGTCTCCAATTTCATTGCCAAGCCCGTGCTGCGCGGCTTTGCGCTGGGGCTGGCGCTGACCATCGTGGTCAAGCAGATCCCGCATGCCGTCGCCTTCCAGCCCGTGCATGGCGATCTGCCGCGCTTTGTCTGGGAGCTGCTGGCCGGCTGGCGGCACTGGAATGGAGCGGGCCTGGCCATGGCCGTTGCGGCGTTGCTGCTGATGCGTGCGCTGGCCCGCTGGCGTGGCCTGCCTGCGGCCTTGCTGGTGATTGCGGCCGGCATTGCGCTGGATGCGGGCGGCTGGTGCGCGCGCTGGGGCATTACGGCCGTGGGGCCGATACGGCTGGATTTCTCCAACCCCGGCATTCCCTCGCTGTCGCGCGCCGAATGGCTGCGCCTGGGCGAGCTGGCCTTTGCGATGGCGCTCATCCTCTATGCCGAGTCCTATGGCTCCATCCGTACTTTTGCGCTGCGCCACGGCGACCGCGTCGATGCCAACCGCGACCTGATGGCGCTGGGCGCGGCCAACCTGCTGTCGGGCGTGTTCCATGGCATGCCCGTGGGCGCGGGCTACTCGGCCACCTCGGCCAACGAGGTGGCGGGCGCGCAAAGCCGCGCTGCAGGCCTGGTGGCCTGCGCCGTGGTGGGCCTGGCCGTCTGGCTGCTGCTGCCCTGGATAGAGCGCACGCCGCAGCCGCTGCTGGCCGCCATCGTCATCCACGCCGTCGGCCATACGCTGAACCCTGCCGCGCTGCGCCCTTACTTCGCCTGGCGGCGAGACCGGCTGATCGTGGTGCTGGCCTTCTTTGCCGTGCTGGCGCTGGGCGTGCTCGACGGGTTGCTGCTGGCCATTGCGGCCAGCCTGCTCATGCTGCTGCAAACGCTGTCGCGCTCGCATGTGAGCTGGCTGGGCAGGCTGGGGGACACGCATGACTTTGTCGATGCCGCACGCCACCCCGACGCGGTGGTGCCGGCCGGCCTGCTGATCGCGCGGCCCGAGGCGCCGCTATTCTTCGGCAATGCCGACCCGGTGTTCGCGGCCATCCGGGAGCGGCTGCAATCCCTGCCTTCGCCCCGCGGCGTGGTGCTGAGCCTGGAAGATTCGGCCGATCTGGATGCCACCAGTGTCGAGGCGCTGTGCGACTTCGCGGCCCAGTTGCGGCAACTGGGCGTGCCGCTGGCCCTGGCCCGCGTCAAGGACCCCGTGCGCGACCTGCTGGCGCGCGTGGGCAATCCGGCGTTGCCGCACGCCAGCTATGCGGGCTGGAGCGTGGACGACGCCGTGCGCCAGTTGCAGATCCCTGCGTGATCCCCGCCCCGGCGCAGCGCCTCAGCCCGCCGCCTGGGTGGACTCGCGCACGATGCAGCGCCCCTGCATGATCACCTTGCGCAGCGGCAGGTCGGGCGTGTGCAGCCGCTCCATGAGCAGGCCGAATGCGGCGCGGCCCATGGCCTCCACCGGCTGCTCGATCACGGTGATGGCAGGGGCCACCAGTTCTGTCCAGCGCTCGTTGTCGAAACCGGCGAGCGCCACATCGCCCGGGATGCGCAGGCCTGCGGCGCGTATCGCGCGCAGGCAGCCTTCCAGCAGCAGGCTGTTGCTGGCCACGAAGGCATCGGGCCGCTGCGGCTGGCGCAGCCATTGCGCGACCTCGGCCTCGGCGGCATCGCTGGTCGGGGGCAACTGGCGCAAGTCGGGCTCCAGGCCCGCATCGCGCATGGCGGCCAGATAGCCGTCGCAGCGCTCGCGTGCCGTGCTGCTGGTACTGCCGAAGACGCCTGCAATGCGGCGGCGGCCCTGGTCCACCAGATGCCTGACCAGGGTGGCGCAGGCCTGGGCGTTGTCCAGCACCACGCTGTCATGGAAGGCCGGGGCGCCCGCCCGGTCCACCAGGACGACGGGGAACTCCAGCTGCATGCGCTCGAGCTTGTGCAGGCTGGCCTGGGTGGGCGCAAAGATCAGCCCCGCGATGCGCTCTTCCTGCATGAGCTGCAGGTACATGGCTTCGCGCTGCGGGTCTTCGTCGGTATTGCACAACAGCACGCGCCGGCCCTGGCGATAGGCCTCGGCCTCGACCGCGCGAATCAGGGCCGTGAAAAACGGGTTGCGTATGTCGGCCACCAGCACGCCCATGGGGCCGGCGTCGCGCGCGCGCAGCCGGCGCGCCATCAGATTGGGCCGGTAGCCCGTGGCCTGCACGGCGGCCGCGACCCGCGCACGGACCTCCTCGCTGACCGAGCCGCCCGCCAGCGCGCGCGACACTGTCGATTTGGAAACCCCGGCCGCACGGGCCACATCGTTGATGCTGATGCTCAATGCAATCGTTCCCGTTGGTTGTGGTGTGCTGCAGAGGATAACTCCAAAGAAATGCCGAGTTATGGCCGGATTATGGCCGGGTTATGTTGCAGTGCAGATTGACTGATGGTTGGGAACGTTCCCACAATCCGCGCCATGATCAATGCCCATTCATCCCTCCCGGCGGTTGCACCCACCGCTCCTGCGGGCCTGCAGATCGCCGTGCGCCTGGACGCCAGGGTGCGCGACAAGGCCGACGCCATTGCCCAGGCGGCCCGGCTGCTCCAGGACCTTGGCTGCGTGGCCCCTGGCTATGCCACCGGCATGCAGGCGCGCGAGGCCCAGGCCGAAACCTTTCTGGGCCACGGCGTGGCCATTCCCCACGGCCGCGCCGAAGACCGGGCCCTGGTGCTGCGCGACGCGGTGGCCGTGCTCCAGGTGCGCGAAGGCCTGGATTGGAATGCCGGCCAGAACGTGCATCTGGTCGTGGCGGTGGCGGCACGCTCCGATGCCCATATCACCTTGCTGCGCCGCCTGGCCGGCCTGCTGCAGACACCCCGGCTGCAGGCGCTGTTCACCACGGGCGATGCGCAGCAGGTCATCGATGTGCTCCAGGGGCAAGCGGACCCGGCGCCGCCTGCCGCCCGCCCGGCGGCAGTGGATCTGGCCGAGGCGTGCGAATGGACCATTGCCTATCCCAACGGCCTGCATGCGCGGCCTGCCACGCGCTGGGCGGAGGCGGCGCGCGGCTTTGCCTCGCGCATCCAGGTGCGCCATGGCGGCGAGGTGGCCGATGCGCGGCAGATGGCCAGCCTGCTGCAGCTGGGGCTGCGCGAAGGCGACAAGGTCACCGTCTCGGCAGAGGGCCCCGACGCCAGGGCCGCGGTCCAGCGCCTGTGTGCCGTGGCCCAGGCCCTGGTGGCCCAGGAACGTGCCGATGCCGACGCCGCTGCGCGCAAGGCGGCCGAATCGCCCGCCACGGGCTGGCTGCCGCCGCTGGCGCGGCCTGCCTTTGTGGGCCTGGGCGCCAGCCCGGGGCTGGCCGTGGCCCGCATCCACCAGTGGCGTGTGGAGGCCGCCGAGATCCCCGACCTGCCCGAGCCACTCAGCGTGGGCGGCGCGCGGCTGCATGCGGCGCTGGCCGAGACACAGGGCCAGCTGCGCGCCCTGCATGACGACACTCGCCGCCGCCTGGGCGAAGGCGATGCGGCCATCTTCAGCGCGCAGGCCGAGTGGCTGGGCGACACCGGACTCATCACGCGCGCCTGCCAGTTCATGGTCCAGGGCCACGGCGTGGCCTGGGCCTGGGACCAGGCCGTGCAGGAGGGCGCTGCCCGTCTCCAGGCGCTGGACAACCCTGCGCTGGCCGCGCGTGCCGCCGATCTGCGCGACGTGGGCCGGCGCGTGCTGTTGCAACTGCAGCCCTCGCTGGCAGCGGCGGGACCGGATGGCCTGCCGGAAGGCGGCTGCATCCTGATCGCGGCCGATCTTTCGCCCTCGGAAACCGCCCAGCTGGACACGGCGCGCGTGGCCGCGCTGGTCACGGCGCAGGGCAGCCCCACCTCGCACACGGCCATACTCGCGCGCACGCTGGGGCTGCCGGCCGCCGTGGCGGCAGGCGGCGGCGTGCTGGGCATGGCCGATGGGGCCCTGGCCATCGTCGATGGCGCCAATGGCCGCATCTACCTTGATCCCTCGGAGCAGGACCTGGCTTCGGCGCGTGCCCACATGGCCGAGCAGCGGGCGCTGCAGGAACGCGTGTCCGCGCAGCGCAGCCTGCCTGCCATCACCACCGATGGCGTGCGCATCGAAGTCTGCACCAACGTCAACCTGCCCGAGCAGGTGCCGCTGGCCCTGTCCCAGGGTGCCGAGGGCGTGGGCCTGATGCGCACGGAATTCCTTTTCCTGGAGCGCGGCAGCACGCCCGGCGAGGACGAGCAGTACGAAACCTACCGCGCCATGGCGCAGGCGCTGGAGGGCCGGCCGCTGATCGTTCGCGCGCTGGACATCGGCGGCGACAAGCAGGTCGCCCACCTGGAGCTGCCGCGCGAGGACAACCCCTTCCTGGGCGTGCGCGGCGCGCGGCTGCTGCTGCGCCGCCCCGACCTGCTGGAGCCCCAGATGCGCGCCCTGTACCGGGCGGCCCGCGATGGCGCAAGGCTGTCCGTGATGTTTCCCATGGTCACCAGCGTGCAGGAGCTGCTGGCGCTGCGGGCGGCCTGCGAACGGCTGCGTGCCGAACTGGACGCCCCTGTCCTGCCGCTGGGCATCATGATCGAGGTGCCCGCCGCCGCCGTGCAGGCCGACGCACTGGCCCGCCATGCGGACTTCTTCTCCATAGGCACCAACGACCTGACCCAGTACGTGCTGGCCATGGACCGCCAGAACCCGCAACTGGCGGCCGAGGCCGACAGCCTGCATCCGGCCGTGCTGCGGATGGTGCGCGCCACCGTGCAGGGCGCTGCCACCCGTGCGCGCCCCGTGGGCGTCTGCGGCGGACTGGCTGGCGACCCGTTCGGTGCGCTGCTGCTGGCCGGGCTGGGGGTGGGCGAGCTGTCCATGACCCCCAACGACATCGCCGGTGTCAAGGCCGGCCTGCGCGCGGCCAGCCTGCGGCAGTTGCAGGCGCTCGCAGACAGGGCGCTCGGCTGCGAGGATGCCGCGCAGGTGCGGGCACTGGCCAAGGAGGTGACGGCATGAACGCCCCGCAAGCCATCACCGTGACCCTGAACCCGGCCATAGACCAGCTTGTGACCCTGGATGCGCTGCTGCCCGGCCAGGTGCAGCGCGCATTGGGCAGCGTGCAGGCGCCGGGCGGCAAGGGCATCAATGTCGCCGCCGCCTTGGCGGGCCTGGGCGTTTCCACGGCCGCGCTGGGCGTGCTGGGCAGTGACAACGCCGGCATGTTCGAGGCCTTGTTCGCCCAGCGCGGCATTGCCGACGCCTGCCTGCGCGTGCCGGGCCAGACGCGCACCAACATCAAGCTGGTGGCCGATGGCGGACGCCAGACCACGGACATCAACCTGCCGGGCCTGGTGTTGGCCGAAGCGCATCTGGACGCCGTCATGGCCGCGCTGGCCCGCTATCTGCGGCCCGGCCTGGCCGTGGTGCTGTCGGGCAGCCTGCCGGCCGGCCTGCCTGCGGACAGCTGGGCCCGGCTCCAGGCCCAGGCCGTGGCCGCCGGTGCCGATGTGCTGCTGGACACCAGCGAGGCCCCCCTGGCCGCCGCCCTGGCCACGGCCCCCCATGCGGCCATGCCTTGGGCCATCAAGCCCAACCGGGAGGAGTTGCAGGCCGCCACCGGCCTGCGCCTGGACGGCCGCGACGCGCTGCTGGCCGCCGCGCGCAGTCTGCTGGACAGGGGGCTGGGGCTGGCCGTGGTGTCCATGGGCGAGGAGGGCGCGCTGTTTGCCAGCGCGCAAGGCGCGGTGATTGCGCGGCCGCCGCAGCGCGCGCGCGGCAGCTCCGTGGGCGCGGGCGATGCCATGGTCGCGGGCATGGTGGCCGCGCGGCTGCGCGGACTGGATCTGGCGGACGCCGCACGCCTGTCCACGGCCAGCGCGCTGGCCTGGCTGCAGGCCGCGCCCGCGCGCGAAGTCGATGCCAACCGCGTCCAGGCACTGGCTGCCAGCGTGCTGCTGGAGCCATGCCAGTGGCCGTGATCCCCCATTCTTCAGGAGCTTTCATGAACCCTCTTTTTGTGGTGATCGCAGCTGCCGGGCACGACGCCGAAGCGCTGCTGGCCGCCGAAGCCCTGCGCCATGCGGCCGGACAGCGTCCCTTGGCCGTGGAAGTGCGCGCCAGCGGCGGTGTGATCGGGCTGCATGCGGCCGATGCCGCCGCGCAGGCCGGGCAATTGCTGATCGTGGGGGATGCCGGCACCGATGACGATGCAGATACCGCCGCCGATGCCTCCCGCTTCGTGCAGGCCGCCGTCGAGCGCTGCAGCCTGCGCGAGGCGCTCGACGATCCGGCCGGCGTGCTTGCACGCTGCGCTGCCGCCAGTCCCGCAGCACAGCGCACGGGCAAGCGGATCGTGGCCGTCACCTCCTGCCCCACGGGCATCGCCCATACCTTCATGGCGGCCGAGGGACTGCAGCGCAGCGCGGCGGCGCTGGGCCACGCCATGCGCGTGGAGACGCAAGGCTCGGTGGGCGCGCTCGATGCGCTGACGCCGCAGGAGATTGCCGAGGCCGACCTGGTCATCATCGCCGCAGACCGCGAGGTCGATCTTTCGCGCTTCGCGGGCAAGCCGCTGCTGCGCAGCGGCACCAAGCAGGCCATACGCGACGGCTCGGGGCTGATCGCCAAGGCGCTGGCCGAAGCCACCGTGCATGGTGCCGGCGTGGGCGCTGCTGCAGGCGGCGCCGCGCCCACGCCGGCCCGGACCCAGGGCGGCGGTGCCTATCGCCACCTGATGACCGGCGTGTCCTTCATGCTGCCCTTCGTCACGGCGGGCGGCATTCTGATCGCCATGGCCTTTGCGCTGGGCGGCATCTATGTCCATGACGATGCGCACCAGGGCACGCTGGGATGGACGCTGTTCCAGATCGGCGCCAAGGGCGGCTTTGCGCTGATGGTGCCGGCGCTGGCCGGCTATATCGCCTATTCCATTGCCGACCGGCCCGGCATTGCGCCGGGCATGATCGGCGGGATGATCGCGTCCAGCATGGGGGCAGGCTTCATCGGCGGCATCGCGGCCGGCTTCATCGCAGGCTACGGCGTGGCCTTCATGGCGGCGCACATCCGGCTGCCGCAGGCGCTCAAGGGCTTGCTGCCCATGCTGATCCTGCCTGTGCTGGGCAGCCTGTTCACGGGGCTGCTGATGTTCTATCTGGTCGGTGCGCCCGTTGCCGAGCTGCTGCAGTGGCTGAGCGCCTGGCTGCGCGGCATGCAGGGTGCCAGCGCCTTGCTGCTGGGCCTGTTGCTGGGCGCGATGATGGCCTTTGACATGGGCGGGCCGGTGAACAAGGCCGCCTATGCGTTTTCCACGGGAATGATCGCGAGCCAGGTCTACACGCCCATGGCTGCAGCCATGATCGCCGGCATGACGCCGCCGCTGGGGCTGGCCCTGGCCACGCGCCTGTTTGCCGACCGCTTCACGCGCGAGGAGCGCGGCAGCGCCGCCTCGGCCGGCGTGCTGGGCCTGGCCTTTGTCACCGAGGGGGCCATTCCCTACGCGGCGCGCGATCCGCTGCGCACGATTCCGGCCCTGGTGCTGGGCTCGGCCGTGGCCGGCGCCGTGTCCATGCTGGCGGGGGTGGAGCTGAAGGTGCCGCATGGCGGCATCTTCGTCGCGCCCATTCCCAACGCCGTGACCCATGTGGCCATGTATGCGGTGGCGCTGGTGGCGGGCGTGGTGGTCACGGCCATCGCCCTGCGCATGTTCAAAAGGCCCGCCGAAGCGGGCCTTTGAAGCAGGAAGCCGGGGGAACGCCTGGAGCGGCTCCCCCCGCAGCGTTCAGCGGGCTGCGGCGCGGGCCTGTTCCAGCCAGCCGTCGAAGGTCTTCTGGTGGGCCTTGATCCAGCCGTCCACATGGCGGTTGATGTCCGAGGGCTTGTTCTGGCCCTGGCTCATCATGTGGTTCTGCGCGCTGATGTCGCCCACGGGCAGCTGCATCAGCTCGAACAGCTTGCCGGCGTCGGGGTGCTTGTCGGTGAAGGCCTTGTTGGCCACGATCTGCTGCTTGTTCACCACGAAGCCGTAGTTCTTGCCGTTGGGCAGCTTGGTATCGAACTTGGCCTGCTCGCCGGGCAGCGAGGAGAAGGGCACCTCCAGCCACACCACGTCCTTGCCGGGCTTGAGCACGTTGCTCACCCAGTAGGGCGTCCAGGTGTAGTAGAGGATGGGCTTGCCGGCCTTGTAGCGCGAGATGGTGTCGGCGATCAGCGCCGAGTACGTGCCCTGCTTGTGGGTCACGGTGTCACGCAGCTTGTAGGCCGTCAGGTGGTGCTCGATCACGGCCTCGCAGCCCCAGCCCGGCGTGCAGCCGGTGAGGTCGGCCTTGCCGTCGCCGTCCGAGTCGAACAGCTTGGCGATCTTGGGGTCCTTCAACTGGCCGATATTGGTGATCTTGTATTCGTCGGCCGTCTTCTTGTCGATCAGATAGCCCTGGGCTGCATTGTCCGAGTAAACGCCCTTGCGGAACAGCTTGGCGTCGCCGCCCGCGTTCTTGTAGTAGTCGGCGTGCAGCGGGTTCCAGTGCGTGGCCAGGAAAGTGGCATCGCCATTGGCAATCGCCACGTGGGCCGTGGGGTACTCGACTTCCTGGAAGGGCTGCACGTCGTAGCCCAGCTTCTCCAGGGCCTTCATGACGATCAGGGTCTGGAAGCTTTCTTCGGCGATGGAGCTCTTGAGCGGCGACACCTTCACGCCCTTGCCGGGCTGGTCGCTGGCGGCCGATGCGCCTGCGCAGGCCAGTGCGATGCCGGCAGCCATCGTGGCGGTGCGCAGCCAGTGGCTGGCAGCGGCAGTTGGCAGTCGATTGTGGTTCAGGGCTTGGTTCATCCTCGGGTTCCTCCGTTGTGTGATGAATGGGGAGTGGGCGGCCAGCGTGGCTGGCCGCTTTTCGGGAAGGCGGCGCGGCAGTGGGCCCATCCGCGCCGCAGTGAAGGCATTCAGCTGGTGCTGCCGCGATGGACCGGCTTGTTGCCGGCGCCCAGCAGGCGGGCGATGCAGCCGGCGGGGCCGCTGTGCCACCAGCGCGCACCGCCACGGGTCGTCTGCCCCATGGCCTGGGTGATGCGGTCCAGCACGATGGCCAGCAGCACGATGCCCAGTCCACCCACGGTGGCCAGGCCCATGTCCAGGCGGCCGATGCCGCGCAGCACCATCTGGCCCAGACCGCCCACGGCGATCATGGAAGCGATCACCACCATGGACAGCGACAGCATCAGCGCCTGGTTCACGCCCGCCATGATGGAGGGCATGGCCAGCGGCAGCTGCACCTTCCACAGCAACTGCCAGGGCGATGCGCCATAGGCGCGGCTGGCCTCGATCAGGTCGGGGCGTACCTGGCGGATACCCAGGTTGGTCAGGCGGATCAGCGGCGGCAGCGCGAAGATGATGGTCACGATCACGCCAGGCACGTTGCCGATGCCGAACAGCATCACCACGGGCACCAGGTAGACGAAGGCCGGCGTGGTCTGCATGGCGTCGAGCAGCGGGCGTGTCCAGCGCTGCGCACGGTCGCTGGAGGCCAGCAAAATCCCCGCAGGCAGGCCGATGACCATGCAGAACACCAGCGAGGTCAGCACCAGGGACAGCGTCACCATGGCCTCGGGCCAGATGCCCAGCATGGCGACCACCACCAGCGAGACGGCTGCGCCAATGGCCATGGCGCGGCCCGCGAACTGCCAGGCCACCAGGGTCAGGACCAGGACCAGCAGCGGCCAGGGCAGGGCCAGCATGGCATCGGTGATGCCCGACAGCGTGCCGTCGATGGGCGTGCGCACGGCCTGGAAGAAGGGGCGGAAATGGTGGACCACCCATTCCAGGCCGCCATTGATCCAGCCCTGCACGGGCAGGCCGTCGGTGGTCAATTGGTGCCAGAGGCTGGCATGGGCGTCGTCGGGAACGCCCGAGCCGGCCGAGGCGCCCAGCCAGTCACCGCCTGCGGCATCACCGCCGCTGGCGGCGCCCCAGGGATCGGCCGAGGCATCGGGCGCCGGCGTGGCGGCGGTGGCCCAGGGATCGGCGCTTGCAGAGGCCGCGGAATCGGTGGAAGCAGGGGCTGCGCTCGCATCGGCCCAGGGATCGGTAGCGGCAGCGGCGGTGTTCGGGTTCAGGCTGTTGGTTGCATCGCTCATGCGGCATCTCCTTGTCGTTGTTCGATCGGCTCCACGGTCGGCGCGACGGTGGGAGCGTTGGAGGCCGGAAAATGCGGGTTGAGCGTGACCGGCGGCACGATCTCCTGCGGCGGTGGCACGGGCGGCGTGTCGCGGTCCAGGAAGCGCAGCATGGTGGTGCGGCTGACCACGCCCATGAACTGGCCGTCGTCGCTGGTCACCGGCAGCGCGCAGGGCGCGGCGGCCACGGGGCCGAACAGCTCGGCCACCGGCGTGCCTGCGGACAGCGGCTCGACGTTGGGCAGGAAGGCGTGGCTCAGGCCCAGCATGCCCGGGCGGCCATGCAGTGCGTCGCGCAGCGATTGCGAGGACACCACGCCCAGGAAGCGGCGGCGCGCGTTGACCACATAGGCGTAGTCGCGGTCGGAGTCTTCCAGCAGGCGCTGGGCTGCGCGGCAGCCGCGGTCGCTGTGCTCGGACACCACGGTCAGCGCCTGGCGCGCGATGTCGCCGGCCTTGAAGACCGAGGCTGCATCCACGCCGCGCACGAAGCTGCGCACATAGTCGTCGGCGGGGCTGCGCAGGATCTCGTCGGGCGTGCCGACCTGGATCACCTGGCCGTCCTTCATGATGGCAATGCGGTCGCCGATGCGCATGGCCTCGTCCAGGTCATGCGAGATGAAGACGATGGTGCGGCGCTGGATCTGCTGCAGGCGCAGCAGCTCGGACTGCATCTCGGTGCGGATGATGGGGTCCAGGGCCGAGAAGGCCTCGTCCATCAGCAGGATGGACGGATCGGACGCCAGCGCCCGGGCCAGGCCCACGCGCTGCTGCATGCCGCCCGACAGCTCGTCGGGGTAGCTGGCGCCCCAGGCGCCCAGGCCCACCTGCTCCAGCGCGGCCTGGGCCTGTGTCTGGCGCTCGGCCTTGTCGGCGCCGGCCAGCTCCAGGCCGAAGGCCGTGTTGTCCAGCACCGTCATGTGCGGCATCAGCGCAAAGGACTGGAACACCATGGAGATGTCCTTGCGGCGCAGCGCGCGCAGGTCGCGCTCGCTCAGGGCATTGATGTCCTGGCCATCGACCACGATGCGCCCGGCCGTGGGCTCGATGAGGCGGTTGAGCATGCGCACCAGGGTGGACTTGCCCGAGCCCGACAGGCCCATGACGACGAAGATCTCGCCGGCCTCGATGGTGAAATTGGCGTCGAACACGCCGATGGACTGGCCCGTGCGCTCCAGGATCTCCTGTTTGCTCAGGCCCTGTTGGACGAGGTCGAGTGCGGTCTTGGGGTCGTCCCCGAACACCTTGAACACATGATCGATGATGATCTGCTTGGCCACTGTGGCGTTCTCCTTTTGGGTGAGATGGAACACAGTCCAGCGTCCTCGACAGGCGAAGACGCTGGCGCGCAAGCCAAAAATGAAGCCCTGATGCCGTTCGCTGCAGGGGACTGCCGTCCCCCGTTGCTGGGATTCAAACAGGTGCGAAAGCACCCGAGGCGGCTCGGATGGCACGCGAAGCGGTGCGCAAGAGCCAGAAGTCGAGAGCAGCCGGCGGCGAGGCGCGCGGTGTCTCAGTCGGGCATCGTGGCTGAAGATCAGCCAGCGCGATGCCCCACAACATCAGGACCGAGTTTCGGCCCGGTTGACGGGGCTGTACCGGAAGCACAACGATCCGCCGGGGTGTATCGGCAGGCCGTGAAGACGGTGCCGATGACCTGCTTGGCAGGTTGTAAAGAAGCCGAAATTATATAAAACAGGTTTTACTGCGTCAAAACGCATGAGCCGAAGAAGGCCTGTTTTGGGCTGTTTCAAGCCCTTGGGGGCTGCAATCCGGCCAGTATTTGCTCACTTAATGAGAGCATTGAAGCCATGATTCGCAAGGCATATGCTGTCATCGATGAATAAAATCGGTCAAGCGTCAGCTTGAGGAAAGCTTCAGGCCCGATCTGCGGCAAAAAGCGTGCCTGGTGCGCTGGCCGGTCGGGCGCTGGCAGGTGACCGACCCGTTGCCTGCGCCCGCCCATGAAAAAAGCCCCGCAGCGGCTGGCGCTGCGGGGCTTCGGTGGGGGATGCCGCCGGCTCAGTGGTTGCTGGCCGTGCTGTTGATCAGCTTGTCGGTGTAGGCGATGGCCAGGGCGCTGGCCAGGAAGGTGACGTGGATGATGGTCTGCCACATCAGCACCTTGACGTCGTAGCTGCCCGCGTTGATGAAGGTCTTGAGCAGGTGGATGGAGCTGATGCCGATGATGGACAGGGCCAGCTTGACCTTGAGGATGGAGGCGTTCACGTGGCCCAGCCACTCGGGCTGGTCGGGGTGGCTGTCCAGGCCCAGGCGGCTGACGAAGGTCTCGTAGCCGCCCACGATGACCATGATCAGCAGGTTGGAGATCATCACCACGTCGATCAGCGCCAGGACCACCAGCATGATGATGGTTTCGTTGAGCGCGCCGATGGGCGCATCGTGCTTGTAGCCGATGCTGGTGATCAGCGCCTGCAGCGCTTCCTGGTTGCCGAAGGCGGCCTCGATCAGGTGCCACAACTCGAGCAGGAAGTGCCAGACGTAGACGCCCTGGGCGGCGATCAGGCCCAGGTACAGCGGCAGCTGCAGCCAGCGGCTGGCGAAGATCAGGGAGGGCAGGGGACGCAGGGGGGAGCCGGGGGCTCGATTGGAGTTTTGCTGGCGGGCCATGGTGGTCGGTCGCGCTTGTCTGGTGTGGGAGCGTGGATGGGAGGGGACAATGGCCGTGGAAAACGGGCGCGCGATTTTAGCGGCGAAACAGGCCATTGCCAGTGACAGCCAGGAACTGCGGGGAATCCCCAGGTAGACGCGCCCAAGGGGGTTTCAGTCAGTGGCATGTAAGACCGGCCCCCGACAGTCACACCACAATTTTTATTTGGCCAGCCCAGGAGACAAGCAAGCATGAGCACCGCAACAGCATCCCCCATTGAATCGGTACTGGTGGAGAACCGGGTCTTCCCGCCGCCGGCAGACTTTGCCGCCAAGGCCCGCATCTCCGGCATGGAGCAGTACAAGGCGCTGTGCGCCGAGGCAGAGAACGACTACCAGGGCTTCTGGGCCCGCCTGGCGCGCGAGAACGTGGTCTGGTCCAAGCCCTTCACCCAGGTGCTGGACGACAGCAATCCCCCGTTCTTCCGCTGGTTCGCCGACGGCGAACTCAACGCCAGCGCCAACTGCCTGGACAAGCACATGGGCACGGACGTCGAGCACAAGACGGCCATCATCTTCGAGGCCGATGGCGGCGAGGTCACCAAGGTCAGCTACCGCGAACTGCTGGAGCGCGTCTCGCAGTTCGCCAACGCGCTCAAGGCGCAGGGCGTGCAAAAGGGCGACCGTGTCCTGATCTACATGCCCATGACCATCGAGGGCGTGATCGCCATGCAGGCCTGCGCGCGCATCGGCGCCACGCACAGCGTGGTGTTCGGCGGCTTCTCGGCCAAGGCGGTGCAGGAGCGCATCGTGGACGTGGGCGCCGTGGCCGTGATCACCGCCAACTACCAGATGCGCGGCGGCAAGGAGCTGCCGCTCAAGGCCATCGTGGACGATGCGCTGGCGCTGGGCGGCTGCGAGGCCGTGCGCCATGTCTTCGTCTACGAGCGCACGGCCACGGCCTGTGCCATGACGGCGGGCCGCGACAAGACCTTCGGCGAGATCCTGGCCGGCCAGAGCACCGAGTGCGCGCCCGTGGCCGTGGATTCCGAGCACCCGCTGTTCATCCTCTACACCAGCGGCTCCACGGGCAAGCCCAAGGGCGTGCAGCACTGCACGGGCGGCTATGTGCTGTGGGCCAAGCAGACCATGGAGTGGACGTTCGACCTCAAGCCCAGCGACGTTTTCTGGTGCACGGCCGACATCGGCTGGATCACCGGCCACACCTACGTGGCCTATGGGCCGCTGGCCGCTGGCGCCACGCAGATCGTGTTCGAGGGCGTGCCCACCTTCCCCAACGCGGGCCGCTTCTGGCAGATGATCGAGCGCCACGGCTGCACCATCTTCTACACGGCGCCCACGGCCATCCGCTCGCTGATCAAGGCCGCCGACGGCGATGCCGCCGTGCATCCGAAGAACTCGGACCTGTCCAGCCTGCGCCTGCTGGGCAGCGTGGGCGAGCCCATCAATCCCGAGGCCTGGATGTGGTACCACCGCAATGTGGGCGGCGAGCGCTGCCCCATCGTGGATACCTTCTGGCAGACCGAGAACGGCGGCCACGTGATCGCCCCCATGCCTGGCGCCACGCCGCTGGTGCCGGGTTCGTGCACGCTGCCGCTGCCGGGCATCATGGCCGCCATCGTCGACGAGACCGGCCATGAACTGCCCAACGGCGCAGGCGGCCTGCTGGTGGTCACCAAGCCCTGGCCCAGCATGATCCGCACCATCTGGGGCGACCCCGAGCGCTTCAAGAAGAGCTACTTCCCGGCCGAGCTGGGCGGGCAGACCTACCTGGCCGGCGACGGCGCGGTGCGCAGCGAGGACCGTGGCTACTTCCGCATCACGGGCCGCATCGACGATGTGCTCAATGTCTCGGGCCACCGCATGGGCACGATGGAGATCGAGTCGGCCCTGGTGTCCAAGACCGACCTGGTGGCCGAGGCCGCCGTGGTGGGCCGTCCCGATGACCTGACAGGCGAGGCCATCTGCGCCTTCGTGGTGCTCAAGCGCTCGCGTCCCACGGGCGAGGAGGCCAAGCAGATCGCCAAGGAGCTGCGCGACTGGGTGGCCAAGGAAATCGGCCCCATCGCCAAGCCCAAGGACATCCGCTTTGGCGACAACCTGCCCAAGACGCGCAGCGGCAAGATCATGCGCCGCCTGCTGCGCTCGATTGCCAAGGGCGAGGCCATCACCCAGGACACGAGCACGCTGGAGAACCCGGCCATCCTCGACCAGTTGGCCGAGACGAACTGAGGGCGGACACGCCCGCCATGAAGAACCGGAGCACGGGCTCCGGTTTTTTCTTGGCTGGACTGCGGGCGGCGCGCTGTCTTGCAGTCCTATTTTGTGTGGGCCGACAGCTCAGGCATGATGGTTGCAGTACAACCGAAGCTGTTGTTTTCACCACTGCCGAGGGAGGCGTTGCACCATGAATCTGAGAACCCTGTCGCTGCTGATCACCGTGGCCCTGATTGCGCTGCTGGCGGCATTCAACTGGAACACGCTGGCCGCGCCCTCCGTCGTGTCGCTGGGCGTGACCGAAGTCCAGGCGCCGCTGGGCGTGCTGATGCTGGCGCTGACCTGCCTGCTGGGCGTGTTCTTCGTCGCCTATGTGCTGTGGCTGCAGGGCTCGGTACTGATGGAGGCGCGCCGCCACGCCAAGGAAATGCAGGCCCAGCGTGACCTGGCCGACAAGGCCGAGGCCTCGCGTTTCACCGAGCTGCGCACCGTGCTGGAAGACCTGCATGCGCGTGACAAGGAAGTGCTGATGGCGCGGCTGGACGGGCTGGAGGCGCATCTGGTGCAGCGTGCCCAGGAGTCGGACAACAGCACGGCCGCCTATGTGGGGCAGCTGGAGCAGCAGGTTCGCCTGTACCAGCAGCCCGGCGCAGGCGCACCGGACTACAGGTAGGCGGCCCGCGCCCGGATTCACGGGAGGACCATGAAAAAAACCGCGCGACTTGCGTTGCGCGGTTTTTTCGTTGCGGGCCCCGAGGCGGGAGGCCGGCGGAACTTACTTCAGCGACAGCACCCAGGCGGCCAGCTTCTTGGCGTCGGCATCGTTGACCTGGGGGTTGGCGGGCATGGGAACCGGGCCCCAGACGCCGCTGCCGCCCTTCATGATCTTGGCAGCCAGCTTGTCCACCGCGTCCTTCTGGCCTGCGTACTTGGAGGCCACATCCTTATAGGACGGGCCCACCAGCTTCTTGTCCACGGCGTGGCAGGCCATGCAGTTCTTGGAGGCGGCAAGAGCCTGGTCGGCCATGGCGGGAGCCACGGTGACGACGGTCAAGGCCAATGCGATCAATGTCTGCTTCATCATGAGTTCCTGGGGGTTGTCGGGAATAATTATGCGAAACATTGTAGTGGGCGCGCATGCCTGATGCGTTACCTCGTGTGAAGCACCGTCTGGTGAAGGAGAAGTTATGTATCTGTTGGGAATCGCGGTCCTGCTCACCCTGCTGAAGTTGGCCGATATCGAGCCTGTGGCCTCCTGGTCCTGGTACGTCATCCTGGGCGCCTATGGCGTGACGGCAGCCTGGTGGGCCTGGGCCGACACCTCTGGCTACACCAAGCGGCGCGCGGCCGACAAGATCGAGCAGCGGCGCTTGAAGCGCATCGAGAAGAACAAGGAAGCCATGGGCACGGGCACGCGCTCGCGTTCGCGCCGCTGAGGGGTCTTGAACGGCGGCGCAGGCTTCGCGGCAGGCGATGCCTGGGGTCTGCAAAGGGGCGGCCCATGCCGGCCGAGGCATTCCTGTGCCCCAGCGGTGCGGCGGGCGCTGCGCCATAATCTTCGCCCAGACCCTGGCCTTCCCCACAGGACCAGGGATGGACCGAGACGACAGACAACTGGATTCCCCATGCCCGCATACCGTTCCAAGACTTCCACCGGCGGCCGCAACATGGCCGGTGCGCGCGCCCTGTGGCGTGCCACCGGCATGAAGGATGGCGACTTCGACAAGCCCATCATCGCCATCGCCAACTCCTTCACGCAGTTCGTTCCGGGCCACGTCCACCTCAAGGACCTGGGCCAACTGGTGGCGCGCGAGATCGAGGCCGCAGGCGGCGTGGCCAAGGAATTCAACACCATTGCCGTGGACGACGGCATCGCCATGGGCCACGACGGCATGCTGTATTCGCTGCCCAGCCGCGACATCATCGCGGATTCGGTGGAGTACATGGTCAACGCCCACTGCGCCGACGCGCTGGTGTGCATCTCCAACTGCGACAAGATCACCCACGGCATGCTGATGGCCGCCATGCGGCTGAACATTCCGGTGATCTTCGTCTCCGGCGGCCCCATG